>SLMJ01000015.1 GCA_007133615.1 Thermomicrobiaceae bacterium
CGTTCCGAACGAAGAGGGAGTTGGACATTATGACACTGAAGAAGAAGCTTCTCGCCATCGGTTTCGCCATTGGCCTGACCATGAGCGTAGCAGCCTGCGACGTCGAAGAAGATCCGGCTGTGCCGGAGGGTGGCAACACCAACAACATCGAGAACGCGGCGTAAGCAGTTTCGATGTTGACCGACGTGCTCCTGAATCGAGCACAGGCTCTTGCGAGAGCACTTTGATCGCATTACGAACGTAATTGCCAGAGTGGAACAGAGCTGAACGGGCAAGGAACACGAATTCAGAACGCGACGGGCAGTTGAGACATCTCAACTGCCCGTTCTTCGTTAATATGGCGCAAATCGCAAGAGAGACGGGACAGAGCAGCGTAATAGTGAGCCCAGGCCTGCCGCGGCATACCGGTTGCGTATCTGATGGCGAAAAGAATCGCTGCCGACCCTTGCTCGCAGGAACCAGAAAGCGATTCGACTCTGAAAGGAGACGCACGATATGTGGAAGAAGCGAATGCTCGCACTCGGATTTTCTCTCGTCCTGGCTCTTGGCGTTGCGGCCTGCAACGGTGAAGAGTTCGAGGAAGCTCCGAACGGCGGCGCAGCGCCGGAGGCTCCGGCAGATGATCAGCCAACGGACGACATCTAGCGCAGTCGCTCCCGGGTAGCCTACTGACGAACGATTCACTTCGAATAACAGACACGTTCCGAATGAAACAGAAATCAGCGGGCAAGGTTCCGAAACAGTAACGCAAACGGGCAGATGGAATATCCCATCTGCCCGTTCTTCTTGTCCCTGAAACTGTGACGCCCGATCAGGCGATGGGGCCCACCCAGGATTCGTAAACCACCTTGGAAACATCGCCTACCAGTCGGGTGCCGGCAACTCCGTCTGGCGCACCTTTAACGAGAATCGCCAGCGCGTAGGCCGGTCCATCCGGCGGATAGATGATGCCGACGTCGTTCCGGACGCCTCTCAGGGATCCTGTTTTATGGGCACAGACTACGCCTGTCGGCAGGTGAGCCGGGATCCGTTCGCTTAGTTTCTGCCGCTTCATAATGTCCAGAACCGCATCCCGACCGGATTGGCTAATGCCTTCCCCGTTCTCGATTGCCTCGTGCAGCCGAAGCATGTCTCGAGGTGTCGTAATGTCGTTGTCCGGGGTCTCCTTGAAGGCGTTGGCATCCCACGGGGCGTCCGTCGATTTCAGAAGCTTCTTGACCTGCTCGTAGGTGAGGCTCGGGTCGTCCGGATCGAGGTTCTGCAGCCCGCAGAGAAGCCCCCACGTCGGTAGGGGGATCGAGGTACTCGCCATGCCCAGATCCGAGACCGCTTGCTGAATGGCATCCCGACCAATGAGGTCGTAAATGATATCCGTCGCTGCGTTATCGCTGATGACCATCATCAGGGTTGCGATATCCCGGATGGTCAGGGAAGCGCCGGCATCGAAATCCTGAATGACGCCGGATCCCGGAACGCGGTGGCGGTCTTCAATGATGACCCGGCTGGACGGGTCGACCTTTCCCAGATCTACCTGTCGATACAGCTCATAGAGCAGAATCGTCTTGAACGTGCTGGCGGTCGGGAAAATCGTGTCTGGGTTCAGCATAATTTCGTCGCCGGATGAAAAGTTCCGGGCGGCAATGCCGATGGTTCCGCCATAGGGCGATTTGTCGATCAGCGATTGGATACGCTGCAACACGTCGCTGTTCATAGAATCCCTTTCACTCCGCTGAGGCGGCCCGCGTGGCGATGTTCTACGACAAGCTAACACGCTCCGTGAAATCGGCCAAACCGGCGTTAAAACGACGTGAGATCCGTCACAGCAGTTTGCCCTGTGGAATGCTATACTGCGGCTCTGAGGATGAACTCACCCCGGTCGATGACGACGAGTGAAAATGGGCAGATTGCGTTCACCGCGATGGTCGATGAACGCCTATACGAAGGCAGGTAGCACACTATGGGAGACTCTTTCGCCGGAACCGTGAGCAGGACACCGCAGGATCTCGAGAAATCCGCGCTCGAGCACGTCTGGATTCATACGGCCGAGTGGGTGAAACTCGCCGAAGAAGGCGGGCTGCACGTCTTTGAACGAGGCGAAGGCTCAACGCTGTACGATATCCACGGCAACGCCTATCTGGACGGTATTTCCGGGCTCTGGGTGGTGAACGCTGGCCATGGCCGCAAGGAGATCGGCGAAGCGATGGCCGAGCAGGCCGGAAAACTCGCCTACGTTTCCAGCGCGTCCTACACGACCGTCCCGACCGTTCAGCTTGCGAACGTTCTCTCCGAAATCACTCCGGGCGATCTGAACCGCATCTTCTTCTGTTCCGGCGGCTCCGAGGCGGTCGAAAGCGCGATCAAGATTGCCAAGCAGATTCAGTCCATGCGCGGCTTCCCGCGCCGCTACAAGATTATCGCCCGACGGGGCAGCTACCACGGCGCGACCTTCGGGGCGATGAGCCTGACCGGAGACCGCAAAGAAGAGTATTTCGGGCCGTTCATGTATGGTGTCTACCACGCGCCCTCGCCGAACCGTTACCGCAATGATTTCAAGCTTGAAGGTGAAGAAGGCGACCTGATGTGCGCCGAGTACATCGAGCAGGAGATCATGGCGCAGGGTCCGGAATCGGTCGCCGCGGTGATCGGCGAACCGGTATCCACTTCGAACGGTGTCCATATCCCATCGCCGAAGTACTGGCAGCGGCTGCGTGAGATCTGCGACAAGCACGGTGTGCTGCTGATCATGGACGAAGTCATCAATGGCTTCGGTCGGTCCGGCAAGATGTTCTGCACCGAGCACTTCGATATGCAGCCGGACCTGATGACGATGGCCAAGGGCATTTCGTCCGGGTATGCCCCGATGGCGGCAGTGGCGGTCAGCGAGAAGGTTTACGACATCTTCAAGGAGCAGAAGGACAAATCGCTGGCTCACCTGCTCACCTTCGGCGGCCAGGCTGTTGCCGCTGCGGCTGCGTTGAAGAACATTGAGATCATACAGGATGAAAACCTGCCGCAGCAGAGCGCGGAAAAGGGTGAATACCTCAAGAACCAGCTCGAAGGACTGCGGAGTCACCCGACTGTCGGTGATGTCCGAGGACTTGGTCTGATGTGCGGGGTTGAAATCGTCAAGAGCAAGGAATCCAAGGAACGCTGGGGCAAGGGCTCCGAGTACCTGAAGACCCTGGACCGGATCCTCAACAGCAAGGGGATCGTCACCCGCGTCTGGGACATCATCCACGTTGCTCCGCCGCTGGTGGTGACCAACGATGAACTGGACCGAATTGTGCAGATGATCGATGAGAGCCTGACCGAAGCGGAAGCGATGTTCCAGAACGAGATCGGTGAATAGAGTTCGATAGCCCGCGCCTGTTCAGGGCGCGGGCTTTTTAGTGCTGCTGCTGATGTTCGGACGGCCGCGGTACCAATCCCTGGGAGATTGCGTACAGCACCGCCTGGGTCCGATCCCGGACACCGATCTTGTGGAAGAGCGCCGAAAGGTTGTTCTTCACGGTGCTTTCGGCCAGCGACAGGTGGTCGGCGATCTGCTTATTGCTATATCCCTGCGCCAGATGCTTCAGAAGCGTCATCTCACGTTCAGTGAGCAACTGCTCCTTCTCGTTCGGCTGGCGGGTGAGAAGTCGCTGGTACTCCCGCATGAGAATCGGCGCCATCGTGGCATCGATCGTTGCGCCGCCACTGGCGGCCACCTTGATCGCCTCGATAACCTCGTCTGACTTCGTGTTCTTGAGCAGGTAGCTTTTGGCACCGGCCCGGACAGCGTGGATGGCGTACTCGTCATCCTGATACATCGTCAGGACCACGACGTTGGTGTCCGGGTAGTTCTTGACGATGTACTCCGTCGCCCGGATACCGTCCAGCCGGGGCATGTTGATATCCATCAACACCACATCAGGCTGTTGGCTCATGACCAGCTGAATCGCTTCCTGGCCATCACACGCTTCTCCGACGATCTCGATCATCGGGACAGTTTCCAGCAGCTGCCGCAACCCCTCACGAAAGAGATCGTGATCGTCTGCCACTACTACTCGAATCGTTTCGATCCCCACAACTCCTCCTGGCTACGACTCTTTGTCTGCTGGAACGAGCGGGATACTCGCCAGCACCCGGGTTCCCGCTTCACTGGCGCCCTCGATACTGAGTGACCCGCCCATTTCTTCCGCGAGTTCCTGCATTTGATGAATTCCGAAATGCATGTCCCTGCCGCTGGTCATCTCGCCCGGGATGCCGCGTCCGTCGTCGCGGACCTCAACATCCAGCATGTTATCGCGTCGTTGCACCTCAACGTGAACGCTGGATGCATCGGCGTGTTTGCGGATGTTCTGCATTGCCTCCCGGATAATGCCAACGACGGCGCGCTCCACTTCTGGTTCCAGCCGGACTCCACTGATTTCGGAGAGGTCCAGCTCGATCGCCGGATCCTTCTCGGAAATCGGCTGTTCGGCCATACGACCGGCAATATCGCGCAACCGGCCGGTGATTCCCCGTGTCTGCTGCTTCGGTTTCCGGAGCTCGTTGACCGTATTCCGTAGTCGGTCAATTGCATCATTAAACTGTTCCCGGATCTCGGATGCCTGTTGGGCGCCTTTCTCCGGATCCTGCGCGACCATGCGCTCCAGCATCTCCAGTCGCAGCCGCATGTACGCCATGTCCTGAACGATTCCGTCGTGCAGTTCATGCGCAACGTGTTTGTTCACTTCGTTGACGATCTCCTGGCGGGTTTCGGTGCGGTCTTCCTGGGTGCCGACTCGATCACGCAGTAGTGTCAGCTGCAGTTGTTGAGCAGTCAGCGCCGCGATCGTTGCCAGCGTAACGATGTCCTCCGGGAGATACGGGAAGGTCGCTCCCTCACGCCGGCGGACGGCCAGCGCCCCGACAAGCTCTTCGCCGATCATCATTGGAACGACTATCAGGTCTCGACGGTCGGTCGGCGAAAATGGTCGGGCGAACTCGGTCGAAGATTGACCGAGCCGGTGGGCGGCGATCCAGCGCTGGTGGATAAGCTTGCCGAGCTGCTCGCTGGCGGGCGCTGACTCTGTGGTCTGCGATTCGTTCCAGCTCTGGACGAGAACCAGTTCTCCTCCGGCGTCTCGCTGAAAGATCCAGGCGCCAACCGTGCCCGGCACGCGAGCCATCATTGATGCGGCAATCGACAGAACCTCATTGAGCGACTCGGCCTCCAGCAGTTTGCACTGCAGGTCGAACGGGTAGTTTCCACCCGGAATGCCCGGGCTGCTCTGGTTGCCTCCGCTAATCGCCTGGCTGGAGATCCGTTTTCCTCTGGTTCTGTCTGCCTGCTGGCCCATCATTCACCGCCCTTATATGGAATGACAACCTGGATGAGTGATCCGCCGTTGGAGCGATGGGTCAGATGTAATGTTCCTCCGGCAAGCTCGGCACGCTCGCGCAATGTGATCAACCGGCGTTCCATATCGCTGAACGTCCGGTTCAGTGGACCTGTTGTGTCGTCCAGAACAGCCCCGCTGCCGACGCCCTGCCCGTCATCGGCAATAGTCACCAGGATGTCTTCGTTTCGCTGCCGGACGCGGAACACGATCCTGGTTACTTCCTGACGGTGCCGGATCGTATCGACCGCTTCCTGCACGAGCCGGTAGACCCGCGTTTCGGCGACGTTATCGAATCGGTCTGGAAGATCGATTTCCAGCTCGGCCCGGATTCCGGTGTCTGTCTCGAAGTGTTTGAAGTACTCCCGCAGCGCTGAATCCAGCCCCAGGACATCCAGTGTCGATGGACGGAGCTGAAAAATCGTCTCGCGAAGCCGCTCCACGTTCTCGGCCAGGGTATCGCGCACCCGGCTGATCTCGCCACGAGCCTGTTCCACGGAGACCTGTCCGGTACGCTGACTTGTGAGATCAAGCTGCATGAGGCAGTGCGCAAGCGTCTGCAATGTATGGTTATGTATATCATCCACAAGCATCTTGCGCTCGGTCTCCTGCTGGGAAATGACCTGATCCAGCAGGTATCCCCGGCGCTCATCCCGAGCATGCACGATCGCGTACAACCGGGCGTTCTGAATCGCCGCTCCGAGCTGCATTCCAACCGTCACCAGCAGGTCCAGCGCATCCGGCTCGTAGGAACCAACGCTGTCGCTCTGCGCTGTCAGCACGCCGATCGTCTCGTGACCTACAACGATCGGAACCGCAATAGCGGACTGGAGTGTGTCTTCCATGTCGAAGATCGGGAACCAGTCGCCGCTCTGGATGGTAGCCGGATCGGTCGCAATCTGCGGTCGCCGGGTCTGAATCACGCGGGACAGCGTATCCCGTCCCATCGGCAGCACCACCGGCTCCTCCGCAATCCGGTTCTCGATCGCATACCGGTACTCGGCGTGCTTGCCATCCGGCAACTTCAGTCCGACCGCGAAGCAGGTCGTTTCCATGACCGAGCGAACATGCGAGAACACGATCCGGAACAGGCTGTCCAGATCGGAGAGCGTGGCGAGTTCGATACCGATCTCGTTCACGATCGCCAGGTTCTCCGAGCTGCGCTGGACAGCTTCATAGAGGAGCGCGTTCTCCAGCATGATCGAGGCGTAGTTGCCGGCCTGGATCACCACTCCGAGGAACGTATCGCTGATTTCGTGCTGGGCGGAGAAATCGATAACGATACTGCCGACCAGTTGCCCGGCGCTTCCTCGAAGGGAGAGAATCACGACCTGGCTCAGATCAAGCGCGGCGGCCATTTCCGGCGGGAAGAGCGACGTCTCTCTCGCGTCGGGAACCACGTATGGCGTCTCGCTGTGGATCGCTTCCCGCAATGCTGGAACGGCCTCCGGGCGCAGGTGGAGTTCCTTGAGCGCCTGGACGGCATCCGGCTGGCCACCCGAAACAGCGACCGGCAGGAAGATTTCCTTCGTCTCGTTCCAGATGAACCCGTAGCACTGCTGCGCACCGAGGATGTCGTCGATCCATTGCACCAGATACTGGAACATCTCTCGGGCGTCCGAGATGTCTTCGAACGACGGTGGATTCAGACGTGCCGTGGCGACCCGGTTGTTGACCTCATCACGATCGAAGTCAGGCTCGGAGATAGCACTGGCAATAACCGCTCCCAGTGCTTCGCTGACGGTCTGCTGTTCCTCGGTAAACTGCGTGCCACAGGCAGTCATGAGGTCCAGCCTGCCGACGAGATTCCCCTGAAGCATGAGCGGGATCGAAAGCACGTGCGTGATGCGATGACGGGCCAGTTCCTGCGCTTCTTTCCGGGTGAAGCCGGTTGGAGCACCCTCCTCGAACGCAAAAAGCGTCGACTGAGGCCGGGCGAGCACTCGCTGGGAGTCGTAGAGCGACGTCACTGTGCCCATCAGCGTCTCCCGAAGGCGCGCGTCAAAACCGTGGACACCGGTCGTTGTCAGTGTCCGCGATTCGAGATCGGCGCGTCGCAGAATCGCCATGTCCGCACCGATCGCCTGCGCGGCACCGGCAATCAGCGCCCCGGCGCGTTGATCCGCATCCTGTTTCTCCCGAATCAGCGCGGCAATGACGCCCAGCGCATCCACCACCCGGTGCCACTGCTGGGAATCCGAGCGTGGTGAGGAAGGGAGAGAGTCGGTGTTGCGCTCGACAAGCGGCGACGATGTCGGTTGACGTGACGCCTGGTCACGACGTGCCGGCAGGTTCTGATTGGTGTGGTTTGATGATCGATCGCCGGTCACTGGTCTGGCCTCATTGTGTTTCTGCAGTCGGTTCACTGCGACGCATACGTTATTTGCGCCCTGTATGAAACCGTAGCACGCACACGTGCACGATTGTCTTGCCAATAGGTACTGACTTATCCGGATCCATGGGCGACTTCCGGGATACCGCAACTGCATGGTTATACTTGCGTGGTTGAGGGCGACGGGCGCCGTTCGTGTGTTCTGGAAGCCCGGCGCTCGCAATGATGATCAAATGATTGTGACCGCAACTCTATGCGATTGACGTTTCTCGGCACTGGAACTTCGAACGGAATCCCGATTATCGGCTGCACTTGCCCGGTCTGTACGTCTCTCGATCCGCGGGATCGCCGGACCCGGACCTCTGCGTTCATCCAGCGAAATGGCCGCAACATTCTGATTGATACCGCGACCGAGCTCCGGCTGCAGGCGATTGACGCTGGCATATCCAAAGTGGATGCCGTGCTGTTTACCCACCCGCACGCGGACCATCTCGGCGGGTTCGATGACCTTCGCCGATTCAACGAGATCGATCAGGCGCATCTCCCCGTTTATGCGGGGGCCGAGACGGCAAAACAGCTCCGCGATCGGTTTGGATACGCCTTTGTCGACCAGTTCCCGTTTTACGGGGGCAAGCCGGATCTGAAGCTACACGAGTTCAACGGTCCGTTCGATCTGTTCGGAGAGACCGTCTATCCAATCGAAGCAACCCACGGAAGCTGGACGGTTCACGGGTTTCGCATCGGCGGACTTGCATATCTCACAGATGCCAAGGAGATTCCTGATGCGTCTATGGACCTGCTTCGCGACGCCGACGTGCTCGTCCTCAATGCGCTTCGCGAGCGCCCGCACCCCACGCACCTGAGCCTTGATGAGGCCCTGGAGGTAATTGAAGATGTCAGGCCGAAGAGGGCATATCTCGTGCATCTGGCGCACGAACTCTCCCACGCCGTTGCGGAGTCTCGCGTGCCGGAGCATGTCACCGTTGCCTGGGACGGGTTGACGATCGAGATCCCCGATCAAGAATCCACATAACCGAGCACGCCGGCGACCCACGATCCTTCGCCACGGGTTCCAGCCTCAATCGAGACGAAGCCGGATCGCCCCAGCGCCTGCCGGGCGGTTTCCTCATCCAGGTACATCGGGGTGTGATGACCGTAGGTGAACGCCAGGACGACCAGCCCGCCTGGCTTGAGCACTCTCGCCATCTCTGGCGGATTGACCGGTGCATTGAGGATGAACGCGAGGTCCGCCGAGGAACTGGTTACCGGTAGTCCGGTGCTGTCTCCGGCGACGAACGATATTCCCGGAAGGTTTTCCCGTCGTCCCCGTTGCTTTCCGAACTCGAGCATACGTGGCGCCAGATCAATCACCGCAACGTGCGCACCCGGATAGCGGCGGGCAATGTGATACGCCGCTCGCCCCGTTCCACCGCCGACATCGAGCACAAGCTCTGGTTGTAATGACGGGGCAATGTGATCAAGTGCGGCATCGAGTGGGTCAAACCACTTGTACTCATGCTCGCCGACCATCTGATCCCATCCCTCGGCTCGATTGTCGAAACGGTCTCCGGCGTTCCTGCTGAGCAGCCGGTAGAGCGGTCCGCCGGACAACGCGCTCCGCATTAGCAGTCGTGTTCGGTATCGTCGGATCCGTTGGGAAATCGTTGCCAGCATGTCGCGCAGCGCTCCTCTCAATCATCTGGTGCGATTCTACCCCCGGGCTCTGTTACGATTGTCACGGAATTGACGTTGAAAGCGGGACGTGGGAGCGCAAAGGGGATCGAATGACCGACTCTACAGTCTGGCGCATCAAGCCCGGGCTTTACCTGATCGATCAGCAGTTTCTCGGAGTTCGCGGTGTCATCGGTTCCTACCTCCTCGTTGACGAACAGGAGAATGATCTTGCGCTCATCGAGACCGGCCCAACACCGACGATGAACAATGTCTTTGAGGGCATTCGTTCTGTTGGGTTTGAACCCGAAGCCATCCGGACAATCATCGTTACGCATATTCACCTGGACCATTCCGGTGCGGCCGGACAGATGCTGCGCCATTTGCCGGACGCCAGAGTCCTCGTGCATCCAAACGGCGCCGAACACCTGACTGATCCCGGGCGCCTGCTGCAGAGCGCCGGACGGATCTATGGCGATGACATGGATCGCCTCTGGGGCGAGGTCGTCGCTGTGCCGGAGGACCGGGTTCAGACTGTAGAAGATCGGGAGACGATCCGAGCGGGAGGCCGATCGTTGATGGCGGTCTCGACTCCTGGTCACGCCGGTCACCATCATGCCTGGTTCGACGCTGAACAGGGCGACCTCTTCACTGGTGACGCAGCAGCCGTCCGACTCGAGCGAGTGCCCTATGTGCGCCCGCCAACGGTACCGCCGGAGTTCGACCTGGAGAAATGGCGATCAACAGTTGGAACCATGCGTTCGCTCAGACCGCAGCGATTGCACCTGACCCATTTCGGTTCCTTTGACGATCCCGAGTGGCATTTCGATGATCTGCTCTGTCGCTTGCACTACTGGTATGGCTGGGTAAGCGCCCGGCTGAAACAGGGGGTGGAGCAGGACGATCTGATCCAGGAACTTCAGGAATTCGGCGATCGTGAACTGGTGGAGATCACAGGAAGTACGGACTTGATCGAGCCGTACGAACTTGCCACGGCCTACTACATGACCATTCAGGGAATGTCCCGCTACTGGCGTCGCCAGCAACGGGACTGATCGGCCTGCTCAGGACCGGTAGACCACCCATTCGAACGAGTCGAACACGTCGCGGATGATCTCCTGATCTTCCTTGTGCATGCGTTCCTGCTCGTCGGTATCGCTTGGAAGATCCCCGCCGGCACGAGACGAAA
>SLMJ01000348.1 GCA_007133615.1 Thermomicrobiaceae bacterium
TCCATTGTGGATTCGGCCGACATTCCGAGATGGTCCATCGCGGCGGCCATTGTGACCGACTTGAAAACCGACCCGACCGGATAGGCGAACGTGGTGGTTCGATTCTCCAGTGGTCGGAGTTCCGGGTCGTTGATTGCTTCCCAGCTCTCGGACGTGTGTCCCAGGATGAAATCGTTCGGATCGAAGGAAGGTTTGCTAACCATCGCCCGGACCGCTCCGTTATCCGGGTCGACCACGACGATGCTGCCGGTTTCTTCTCCAAGCGCATCGTAGGCTGCCCGCTGGAGGTCTATGTCAATCGTGAGTGTGATATCGGCTGCGGGTTCGCTGGGAACCTCCACAACGGTTTGACGCTCGTTCCCATCCGGGCCAACGACAACCATCCGGCCGCCTCGCGTTCCGGCCAGGAACTCCTCGCCCCAGGATTCGATACCACCCCGGCCGAGTCGATCGCCCGGCGCGTAGCCTTCGCTGATCAGGTCTGGCAACTCATCGGCCGAAACTTCAGTCAGATAGCCGATGACGTGTGCGGCAGCCGGTCCAGCCGGATAAACGCGCTCCGGCCAGGTCTGAATCGAGACGCCGGGAATGTCGTTGAGCTGGTCGCTTAGCTCGTCGTCCATGCTGTCCGGGAAGTCGCGGATTGGCATGAACCAGGTTGGATCGCCAGCCGAGTACATGCCCTCGATACGTTCTTCGGACATGTCGAGGAGATCACTGAGTTCGCTCAGCATGGCGTCTTCGTCTTCGATGTCTCCGGGAATCACTCCGACCTTGCTGATCTGGCCGAGATGAGCGAGCGGGCGGCCGTGCTGATCAAGAATCCGCCCTCGCTGGGGGATGTCAGAGCGCCAGCGAATGAAACCATCGTCCAGGTCATCAACGATCAGCGACGGGGACCAGTCAACGCGTGGACGACCCTGAGCCTCCTGCACCATCGTCAGAAGCACCTCGTCCTCGAATTCACCGACCCGGGCCGAGTCACGCGTTACAAGCAGGTTGAATCGCAGCGCTTCTTCGACGGCGCCGGTGATTTCTACCTCGATGTCGGTCTCGGCGAGTTCCTCGGCAATGCCTTCGTACCGGTCGATGAATTCATCACGAGAGATAAGCGACTGGGATTCCTGCGAGATCAGTTCATACATCCCGCGATAGTCTTCTGCCTCCCAGAGCTGTACCCAGCCCTCGGCGATGTCACGGGCAGTTTCCAGTTCGTCTGCATCTGGTGGGAGCGGGGTTGGTTCCGCTTCAGCCTCTTCGGTGGGTTGCTCACCAGGTTCGCCGTCATCGGTTATAGCGACTTCTTCACTGTCGTCGCCGTTGGAACCAATGGTGGTTGTTCCCAGCTGATCTGCCAGCAGAAACAGGCCGATAGCGATGACGCCAATTCCAAAGACGGCAAGGACCAGAAGCGCGAGAACGTTACGCGGTTGCTGACTCCGCCGCGCAGGCCGCGCAGCAAAAGTGGGACGATTCCTGGGCACGGGTGGCGCCTTCCATCTACGGCTGGTCAGGATGAATTACACATGTACGCTGTATGACGGTCGGGCAGTATGCAGAACGTCTGCGATGCCGAATGCCCGCTTGTCACCACCGGAATTCTAGCAAGTCTTCCAATCGAACGTACAGGCGTCAAGAAAGCTCTACGGCATGGGCGTACGATCGGCACTACGATATGCGGAACTTACGCTCGTTCCGGTGTGAATACGCTGGATCGACTCGCCGAGAATGGCGGCCAGCGAAAGCACCGTGATCTTATCGATCGTCTTTTCCGGAGGCAGCGGAATAGTGTTGGTAATAACGAGTTCCCGAATGGAAGACTGCTCCAGTCGCTCGATTGCCGGACCACTGAGAACGGCATGGGTGCAGGCAGCGTAGATCTCCGACGCGCCATTCTCAACACAGACCTCGGCGGCCTGGACAAGTGATCCCGCGGTGTCGATCTCATCGTCGATAATCACCACAGGCCGGTCATTGACGGTCCCGATCAGATTGAGGATCTCGCTCTTATCGACGTTGCCAACTCGCCGCTTTTCGATGATCGCCAGCGAGGCGTCGATGTTCTCGGCGAAGTTGCGAGCGCGCTTGCTGCTGCCCAGATCGGGTGCGACAACCACTGGATGCTCCAGATTCTTGCCGATGAAATAGTCCGCGATGGTCGGCAACGCGGTCATTTCGTCCACCGGGATGTTGAAGAAACCCTGAAGCTGCCCAGCATGAAGATCGACGGTGAGCACCCGGTTGGCTCCAGCCGTTGTGATCATATCTGCGATCAAGCGGGCAGTAATAGGGACTCGCGGCTGGTCTTTCTTGTCGGTGCGGCCATAACCGAAATACGGAATTACCGCGGTAATCCGACCAGCGGAAGACCGCTTGAGCGTGTCGATGATGATGAGCAGTTCCATAATGCTATCGTTGATTTTGCCGCAGAGCGGCTGGATCACGAAGACATCGTTCTCCCTGACACTCTCCTGAATCCGGACGAAGATGTTCTCGTTACTGAATTTGAACGCTTCCATGCGCCCGGGCGGGATATCGATGTACGCGCAGATCTCCCGGGCAAGGTCCGGATTGGCGTTCCCACCGAAGATCGTCAGCTGGTCGTACAGCCTGCTCATGGATTTGTCTCACCTTCATCGTCGGCGAGCCGGTCCAGTGCCTGCCGCGCAGCTTCCTGCTGGGCCGCCCGCTTGCTGCTACCTGACCCGATTCCGACCTGCTCGTCTCCGACGACCACTTCCACCTCGAATGTCCGGTCATGGGCCGGACCACTCACACTCAGCGTATTGTACGACGGGGTGATCCGCTTGCGGTCCTGGATGAGTTCCTGCAGGCGGCCCTTGTAGTTGGTCTCCTGACCAGCACTGATGATCTCCGAAGCATCCTCCTGCAGCAGCTTTTGCAGAAATGTTCGGGTGGCATCCAGGCCGCTGTCGAGGTAGATCGCGGCGATCACGGCTTCGAAGGCCCCTGCCAGAATCCGATCCCTTACTTCACCCTCGCCAACGATCTCTCCACGGCCAAGGTAGAGATACTGATCCAGTTCGAAGCGTCTGGCCCACTCGGCGAGCGTTTCCGTCCGCACAAGCGCAGTCCGGTATGCGGTGAGTCGGCCTTCTGGCAGGTCAGGGAATTCGTTATAGAGAAATTCCCCGGTAACCATGCCCAGAACGGCGTCACCGAGAAACTCCAGGCGTTCGTTTGAATCAGCGACCGCTTCGTCGCTGTCCAACCCGAGCTCGTTCAGATAGGAACGGTGCACCAGCGCTAGCCGAAGCAGGTCCCAGCGTTGAAACTCCACCTGCAGCAACGAGGCAACGTTTTCCAACCGTTCCCGATCGACGGACGTCAGTTCCTGAATGCTCGCCTCCCGGTTCATCGGCCGTGTGCCTGCTTCATGCTTTCATTCAAATCGATCTGAGCCTCACGGGCAACACCACGCAAGGTCGGCCAGTCGATCCAGATTGTGTAGATGTAGTGCTGCGGGTCGGTTGCTCGCGTTCTCGATGTTGCCATTCCCGGCCCGACAAGGAAATGAACGAGCGCATCAGCGATCCTGTTCTGCGCCGGATCACGATCATCAAGAGAAATAGCATCACCGCCAGCCAGCGACGCCTCATGGGACTGAATGAGTCCGGCGCGGAACGCGTCGGCAAGGTCCTGAGCCCGTCGGTCTTCGTCACGCAGGGCACGATCGCGTTCGTGGCGAAGATGTTCGGCGGAGATATCTGGATCTTCCCGCTCGAGCTCCCTGATTTCCTGTGGCCCGGTGTAGTGCCGGGCTATGTAATGTAGCAACTTGTCGAGATCGTCGGCCACTGGGCACCCCTCTACAGTCGGCCGGATCAGAAGCACTATTATAAGTGAGGATTGCCGACTCCGGTGATGCCGTCGGTATACATCATGCAATTGACCGCCCGGGAATGACGCTGAGCGGTCATGCGATATGGTTCTGCAGACCTCACCCGCCGCAGAAATCGAAGGGAAAGGCGACAGAAATGCCAGACTTCAGGCCGGTCGAACGAATTGACGGCTATCTACCGATCGAGGATCACGCGCTGATCGGCGATTGCACCGGGTCCGCGCTTGTCGGCCGGGATGGCAGCATTCCCTGGATGAGTGTGCCCCGCTTCGATTCCCCGCCGATCTTTGCCCAGATCCTGGATTCCGTCCGTGGGGGCACGTTTTCGATCACGCTGGAAGATCTGGCTGAATCTCGTCAATGGTACATCGAGGACACCGGCGTCATTGTCACCGAACTTCGCGGTCCCAGCGGTCTTGTCCGGATCACCGATGCCATGACCCTGCGAAGCGGCGTCAATCTGCACGAAGATGTCCCGCCCGGCCGCCGCGAGTTGATCCGGAAGATCGAAGTGCTGCAGGGGCCAGTCAACCTGCGCCTGCATATTGCTCCACGCGGTGGTGCCGAGCTTTCCCGCAGCAGCGGCGGTTACCAGATCGCGCTCAACGACCGTCCAGATCTGTTTCTTTCGCTGAACAGTTCGATTGATCTAAATGGGCTGAACACCGAACTCACGCTCGAGCAGGACACCCGGATTGATCTGGTGATGCAGTGGAAACGGCCGCCCCACCGGTTTACGCCGGTCTCGCCGGATCATTGCCTGCAGTCGACCATTGATGCCTGGCGATCCTGGGTCAATTGCTTCCATTATGAGGGACCGCAGTACGATCTCGTTCGCCGCTCGGCGATCACGCTGAAGATGCTCGACTACCTGTCAACGGGAGCAATCGTTGCCGCGCCGACATCCTCATTGCCGGAACTCATCGGTGGCGTTCGAAACTGGGATTACCGCTATGCCTGGATTCGTGACTGTGCCTTCTCCGTTTACGCTCTGCGACGCATCGGGATGGCCAGCGAGGCGTGGGCATTCCTGGGCTGGGTGCTCGATTCCGTTGAACGAGACGGCCAACCGCATGTTCTCTACACGCTAGATGGCGGCCAGCCGGAGCCCGAGTGGGAAGATCCCGACCTCGAAGGCTATCGCCAGTCCCCACCAGTTCGCTGGGGTAACGGAGCCGCTGATCAGCGCCAGCACGACGTCTACGGCGAGATTCTGGACGTCGCCTATCAGTGGGGTATGCCCGGTGGAACCATCGACGACCAACTCTGGAGTCGATTGCGGCCGCTGATCGATGCCGCCGCGGAAGAATGGCGCACGCCGGACCACGGCATCTGGGAGATCCGCTCCGAGGGTCGGCTTTTCACCTACTCATCGGCCATGTGTCTCGTTGCCCTGGAACGCGGTGCCAGACTCGCCGAGCGGCTTGACCTTCCCGGAGACCCCGCACGCTGGCAGAAGGAAGCCGAAACGATCCGCACCAGTATTATGGAAGAAGCCTGGGTGCCGGAGCTGAACAGCCTGACCGAGCACATCGGCGGGGGCGGGCTCGATGCCAGCCTATTGACCCTTTCACTCCGCGGAATCGTTCCCGCCGACCATCCGAAGATGGTCGCCACAACCCAGGCAGTTATGGATCGCCTCGGCGCCGGAGATGGCTTGATGTACCGCTATCTGCCGGACGAATCGCCAGACGGCTTGCCCGGTCACGAGGGAGCCTTCCTGCTCTGCAGTTTCTGGTACGTCGATAATCTCGCCAAACAGGGTCGCCTGGATGAAGCGATCGAGCTGTATGACTCGCTCTGCAGCCGGGCAAACGATACTGGCCTGCTTCCAGAACAGATCGATCCGCCGTCCGGCCGGTTCCTCGGCAACTTCCCGCAGGCATTCAGTCACGTCGGCGTGATCTCCTCCGGCGTCAACATCCAGACGGAACTCGAACGGCAGCAGAAGGGAAGCGCCTGATGGCTGATCTCAACCGCCTGATCGTTCTGGGCGCTGCCGGTGATCTCGCCACCAGATTCCTCCTGCCGGCACTTGCGGACGCCATGCAGGCGGGCAAGCTGTCGAACCCGCTCCACATCGTCGGCGCTGCCAGGGCGGAGTGGGATACCGACGAGTACCGGAAACATTCGGACCACGACATTGCCGAAAACGCTCCTGACGTTGAGCAGTCGGTCCGCCAACAGCTGATCGAACACCTCACCTACGTTCAGGCCGATGCCACGGATCCGGATGCACTTCGCCAGACGTTCACGGATGAACCGGCGCTGGTCTATCTCGCCCTCCCGCCGGCGATCTATCGCGATTGCATCCAGGCGCTGCACGATGCCGGACTCCCGGAAGGCTCCCGCATCATCATTGAGAAACCGTTCGGTGAGGATCTCGAATCAGCCCGTGAACTCAACCAGTTCCTGCAGCAGCGCTTCCCCGAAGAGGCGATCTACCGGATCGATCATTTCACGGCAATGCAATCCGTCGAGACAATCCCGGCAATCCGCTTCGCCAACCGGATTCTGCAACCGGTCTGGAATCGCGAATACATCGACCAGGTGGAGATCATCTTCGAGGATGTTTCGATCCCGACCGGTCGGGCCGGGTACTACGACTCCGCCGGCGCATTGAAGGACATGATCCAGAACCACCTGCTCCAGGTCCTCTGCATGCTCGCCATGGAGCCACCACAGGATCTGCAGGGCGAATCACTGCGGGATGCCAAGGTTCAGCTCCTCAAAAGCATCCGAACCTGGACCACTGACGAAGCTTCCGAGATGAGCTATCGCGCTCGCTATTCGGCCGGCACAATCAACGGGGAATCAGTGCCGGCCTATGTTGATGAGGATGGAGTCGATCCGGAAAACCGCACCGAGACGTTCGCGAAGGTCCAGCTCGCCATTGATAACGACCGCTGGTCAGGGGTTCCGTTCTTGATCCGGACCGGAAAGGGTCAGGCGTATCGCCGCCGGGTAGCCAATATCGTCTTCAAACCGCAGGAAGACGGACCCTACCCAACCCACATGATCGAAACACCGAACGCCCTCCAGCTTCACATGTTGCCGGACAGCCTGCAGGTTCGGATGCTTCTGAACCGGCCGGACGATCCGCTGCAACTGCGCACCGTCAATCTGGGGATCGATCTCCCTGAGGAACCCATCCCGGCGCACGGCAAGCTCATTCTCGATGCCCTGCAAGGCGACAAATCACGATTCATTCGGGACGACGAAGCCGAAGAATCCTGGCGAGCCGTCCAGCCGTTCCTCGATGCCTGGAGCGAACAACGCACCCCGCTGCACGAATACCCCGCCGGCGCCCAGGTCGAAGTCGATCCGTAATCGTTCCGCCCTCACCCCCTGTCCCCCTCTCCCAATGCTGGGTAAGGGGGTCTGAGCCTGAGGAGGAACTTGGTATCCCGGGCAGCTCGGTCTGCTCCGATTTCGCAATGAGTTCGGCTATAGGGCTGCGTGGAGGTAGCAGGTGTAACAGTCGACGCCACTTAAACCACTCCCCTCTCCCAGTATTGGGAGAGATTCTATGGATTGAAGTCAAAGGGTCTTGAGCCGACCAACGACATCAGAGATCAGATAACTCTCCCCTCTCCCAGAATTGGGAGAGAGGCCGGGGGTGAGGGCAGACATCCAGGCATCCCAACCGTTAAGAATCAGCGGTAGGGTCAGCTAGAAATTCTCAATCCGGTGAAAGACCTCGGCCATCTTCATCTTGTGCTCCTTGCCGCGGTCCTTCGCCCCGTCTCGCAGCATCTTGCCCAGATCCTCGATCCGGTCGCCGACCTGGCTTTTGTGCTCGGCCAGCGCCGCGATCTTCGTATCGATGGTTTTCGAGATGTCCTCGGCATGATTGATCACCGGCGCTCCGGTTACGTAGAACTCGGACACCTTGTGCGGCTTCAATCCCTGCTCCAGCAGCTCCGGGAAATCCCACGGATTCTGCGCCGCGGGATACAACGCTGCCAGGGCCGCTTCTCCACATGCCATGTGATCCGGGTGATGCCGCCGAACGTGATACTCCGGCTCCCACACCCGATCCGGCGATGGACACAGCACCCGCGTCGGCCGGTAGCGCCGGATCAACCGCACCAGCTCCCGGCGCAGCTCGATCGTGTTCTGTAGCTGTCCATCCATATGATCGAGGAAAAAGATATCCGCCAGGCCGAGCACTCTCCCGGCGTTGCGCTGCTCTCGCTTTCGCAACTTGGTTAGCTCCCGGCGTGGTCCCATGCTGCAATCCGTCGCTTCGTCGGATCCACCGCCACCACCGTCGGTGCAGATCACGTAGTAGAAGGTCCACCCCTCCTGGATCCACTTGGCAATCGTCCCTGCCGCACCGAACTCGTAGTCATCCGGATGCGCCATGATTGCCATGCCGACTTTTCGCTCCAGATCGTCGCTCATCGTCCCCGTTATCCCTTCCCGAATCGCTCCCGAATGCCGCTTTCTGCAGAACTCGACGATACCATAGGGATGACCTCCGACCTGACGGATTGTCACAGAATGTCCAGCTACCCCTTGACAGGGATGACAGATCCGTCATAATCAGGCCCAGTGCGAGTGCGCGGAACGCCTTGTCTGAATAGTTCGCCACACGCGCAACAATTTCGCGTCGCATTTGGTAACCTGCAAAAGTTTCTCGCAGTGTATCTTGCCGAAACTACCGCGCAGTGTTTTCTGCAGTCTCCGCATGCATCACTACGCGACCTCATGAAACACATCTGCACAGTCGCCGCAATCCATCAGGTCACATTCTGTGATTCTTCCCATTAATTCCATAGCCTGAACCTGATGATTGACGCAAAGTCGCCTATCTCCTATACTGATACGACCAATGGAGTTTCCGGCTCCAGAGTGTCGGTTGCGACGGTTTAGGGATATTCGTTGCACAGCACAATGGCACGCAGGGCAAGAAGCGATCAGGATGCGGAAAACGCATCCTATCGGTGTTGGCGGTTAAACCCGGGGGGTGTACCGGGGGAAGGGAGTCACAAGTGAGAAAGAGTTTTCTCACCATGCTTCTGGGGCTAGGGTTAGTCCTGAGCATGTTCGTCGGCGCGCTGGGGACATCAGCGGCTGACAACGATACCGGGACCCAGGAAGTCTATTTTCCATGGGTGCCAAACGGTGCTGATCTCGTCGGCATCGACGATCAGACCACCGGCCCGTGGTACGGGACCGTAACGGTCCAGAACACCGAAGATGTTCCCATCGAGGTGGACTTCTACGTTGGTGTTCCGGGCGATGGATACGAACATCGACACACCAGCAATGTCGATCCCTATGCATCCACAACCGTAAGCACTGGAGCAGACCTCGCCGTTGATGGAGATGGCGATGGTTTTTCTGTTAAAGCGGTTGGCTACATTCAGCGTGGGAACGGCAACGACGACGACGCTGACGACAACGGCGACGACGGAGAAGCCGATGACGCCAGCGACAACGGCAATGGCGAGATCCGTGCCCATATTACCGGTGCAGCCAAGCAGGTCTCTCCACAGCCAAGCGATGACGGCCTGACCAACAGCGGCCACATCGAGGTCGATGGCTATACCGCCCATACTGAAAACCACGTGGGCCCCGGCTATCACGTTCTCCCGATCGTTCAGACCAACTCCGGCTGGAACACTGAGATCACCGTCGCCAACTGGGCGGAGAGTGGCGGATCCGAATCTGTCACCCTGACGTTCTATGGCGCCTTCGGTGAGGGACAGTCCGGCGATAGCTCCGGCAGCTTCACCATGGATCTCGATCCCGGAGAAGTCGGCTCTGTCAACCTGGATCAGATGGAAGACGACCTCGGCCTCGGCGAAGACTTCATCGGCAGCGTCTGGGTCGGCTCCAGTTCCACGGCCAGCATTTCGGCCGTGGCCGAGCGTGTCAACACGGGAGACGACATGCTCGTCATGAACACCTCCCGACCAGAAGCCGATGGCAATGGCACCAAGTACGCGCCGCTCGTGTTCCAGAACTACAACCTGTGGAACACCGGCGTCAGCGTTGCCAACCTGTCTGACTCCACAAACACCGTAACTGTTGATTTCCATGGTCCGACCACCGCGGGCCAGATCTCCGAGACACTGCAGATCGCCCCGCGCAGCATGGAGTACATCCACATCCCGGGCGTGCAGGAACTCGGTCTGGACAACCAGGGCTTTGTCGGTTCCGCTATCCTCCGATCTGAATCTGGCGATCCGTTCCACGCATCGGTCGACCAGATCAAGTACTTCGGAAGTGGCGGCGAAGTCGGCAGTGCCATGTCCTACATCACCGACCACGACACCGCGGGCGATAGCAACCCGCAGGAAGCGATCAACGACAGCCTCGCGCTGCCGATCTTCTCCAAGGGCAACGACGCCGGTAGTGGCGACACCTCCGGTATCCAGCTCTTCAACCCGTCCGCAGACAACAGCGTGAACGCCCATGTCTGGTTCTATGGCCAGGATGGCAACCTCGTTGAGCCGACCGTTGACAATCCGCGCACAGTCTCGCTGGCGCCGCGTGAGTCCCGCACGGTCTACGCGCTGCAGTTGCCGACCATGCCGGATGACTTCTGGGGCTCGGCAATCGTCAACGTCTCCGGCGAAGGCGAAGTGATCGGCGTTTCCAACAACGTCAA
>SLMJ01000362.1 GCA_007133615.1 Thermomicrobiaceae bacterium
ATCGTGCCCGCGGGATGATCGCGAATGTGCTCAATTGCCAGGCCCGGGAGATCGTCTTTACCAGTGGTGGTACCGAGGCGGATAATCTGGCGCTCAAAGGGGTCGCCTGGCATCACCGCCTGCGGGAGCGCGGCAACCACATTATCACCACATCCATCGAACACCACGCCGTACTGCACAGTGCCGAGTTTCTCGAACAGTTCGGTTTCGAGGTCACCTGGCTGAATCCGGATTCCGACGGGATCATCCAGCCCGAGAGTGTTCGGGATGCGATCCGGGACGACACGATCCTGATCTCCGTCATGTATGCCAACAACGAGATCGGCACGATCCAGCCGATCCCCGAGATCGGTGCGATCGCCCGCGAGCACGGGATAACCTTCCACTCTGACGCCGTGCAGGCTGGCGGCACGCTGGATCTGGACGTCGATGTGTTGAACGTGGATATGCTCTCGCTTTCGGCGCACAAGTTCTACGGGCCGAAGGGTGTCGGGTTGCTCTATGTTCGCCGGCAGACGCCGATCATGTGGCAGCAGAGCGGTGGTGCTCAGGAGAACAACCACAGGGCCGGAACCGAGAACGTGGCCGGTATCGTCGGGATGTCGAAGGCGCTGGAGCTGGCCGAAGCCGAACGCGAAACCGAGAACCAACGGCTGATCGAGCTGCGGGATCGCCTGAGCAGCGGGCTTCTGGAGCGAATTTCAGGAACGCGACTGAACGGCCATCCAGAAAAGCGCCTTCCGAACAACGTGAATATCTCCTTCGAAGACGTTGAGGGCGAGACGTTGCTGCTCAATCTGGATATGAACGGAATTGCTGCCTCTAGCGGTTCCGCCTGCACCACTGGCTCGACCGAACCTAGCCATGTACTCACCTCACTCGGCCTGTCCGAGGCACTGGTCAACGGGAGCCTGCGCCTGACGCTCGGAGCGAGCAATGATGAAGCGCAGATCGACCGGACGATCGAGGTGCTCGAGGATTCGGTTATCCGTTTGCGTCGAATGGCCTCCGCCGCCACGGCGGATTAGACACGGACACATTCGCGTTCGCCGCACGGTCCACCTACGAGGTAATGCCTGAGTCCGCCCACGACGTCATGCTGAGCCCGTCGAAGCATCTCGCCCTGTCCGCAGTAGCCCGGTTGGTCGAAGCCGAGGTCCTACGACTCCGCGCCTAACGTCACACCTGCGATTTTCGTTCGCTTCGACCAGCGTCATCCCATGCCGCGGCGCTGCACTGCACTCAGGATGACGGGTCTGGAAGTTCGTCGAAGCTGAACCACGGCGAACACCTTGTTCAATTATTCTGGGAACTCTTCTTCGATAAAGGTCTTAACATTGTGGTTCGTCATGATTGCCTCTGCCTCCTCGGTGAGCGACCCGTATTGCTCGAGTTTGTCCCATTGTCCGGTGGTAACGAGGTCGGAAATGCGGTCCTGATGCTCAATGAAGCTCTGGTTCGATGTTTCGAGAACCGGCACGTCGCCGCGCGATTCAGTTCTCAATTGGTACACAATCGGCCCGTCAGCTTCGTCTGGGTTCATTTCTTCTTGATATCTATCGTGGTGCTCGGGATCCTGCCAGCCAATGGCGTTGCTGTCGGAATGACTGACAGAAACGCCGGAGATCATCATCAGCGCGGTTACAATGGAGAAGACAAGTATCGTTTGGAGTCGTCTCGACGTATGGACTCCTGTTCGAGCGTCAGAGAAAACGTCGGAAACACCAGTATACGCGAATAGTAGCGTTACAGGAGATAGTAAATGGTAGCACGGCTTTCGTCGCCGGTGTGAACAGTGGCGCCTGATTAATCCTGAACGGGGCAAAGGATCTCGGTTGTTACGCTGAGACATTCGTGGTGAGCTGACGTTAACCGCTACCCTCAGTATGACAGATTCCTGGGGCTACTCTTCACTCCTGAGTGGATCCACGCCCTCGCTATCGGATCCCTCAATTTGCTCCAGGAGTTCCTCGGGGATTTCAGGCAGGTCTTCCAGGCTGCTCAGGCCGAACAGCTTGAGGAATTCCCCGGTGGTGCCGTACTGAACGGGGTTACCCGGCCCTGAGAGCCGACCGACCGGTTCGATCAATTCCCGGGCGACGAGTGTCTGCAGCACGCCGGATGAATCGACCCCACGAATAGCGTCGATCTCGGGTCGGGTGACGGGCTGGCGATAGCCGATAACTGCCAGCACTTCGAGTGCGGCGGGCGAGAGCTTCGTTGTTCGTTCGATACCCAGGAACCGCCGGACAATCTGGGAATGATGCGGACTGGTGGATAGCTGAATGTGATCCCTGTCGGGCCACTGGACGAGCAGGCCGAAGCGCTGGATCTCTGGTTCGATCTGCTCGATCAACGCTCGTATCTTTCGCACGTCGTAGCCGGTAAGGCTCGCCAGCATTTGGACCCGGGTTGGCTCGGTCGCGGAAAAAAGCATCGCGACGATCGCACCCGGGAGTTCCGATTCAGGTACTTCCGGCAATGGATGCTGGTCAGTGGCTGGTTCCTCGTTCTGCTCAGGGATCTCCGGTTGATCAGTCATCGGCGACCTGTTCCGCGGCCGGCATGCCTCCCTGAACTGGTTCGATCTCGATGTCGGCGAATCGTTCCGGCTGCCAGAGATCGAC
>SLMJ01000134.1 GCA_007133615.1 Thermomicrobiaceae bacterium
CGACTCCATGGTCCGGAAGTTACTGGACGAATCGAGCAGCGTTGAACGTGCCTGGGGATTCGCATCGATCAGCCGGGCAATCCGGTCCAGATCCCACGAACCAACGCTGCTTCCGGTCGAACTACCGTACAGAAGCGACATCGCATCCTGTTCGTCCCAGTCGAACAGTTCAGCGCACAGCTGAACCAGTCTGTAGATTGGCAACAGGTTGGCGATTCCGATCTGGAAATGAATCCAGAACGCCCGGCGCGTCAATTCCCGTACGTCTCGCAAATGAGCTGCGAGCGCGGGATTATCAAGGGCGGCCAGATCGACAGTGCGGAGCTGATCGGCTGATGCTTCGAGCTCAGAAGCCCATTCAGTTTCCCACTGCTGGAAGACCTGAGCTTCCCGATCGGTTCGCAGGGCGCGTTCGGCCTGCTTCATTCGTGCCCGGAGCGATGGAATGAACCGAACCATCGCCGCCAGCGCCCACCACGGTGGTACCGACGAGCTATCGCCGCCCAGCGGAACATCCCGCTCGTAGACCTCACCGGCACGGTAGGCAAGCTCCATGTGATCAATGATGAGCCCGAAATCAGAGAACGCCGCGCGGGTCGCATCCCGCATGTTCGGCTGGTGAATGGAAAAGAACATCGGCGATACCGGCGCCACGAAATGTTCTTCTTCCTTCTTCCAGTACCCTTCCAGCGGTTCCAACTTCGGATCGATCGGCTCCTCAGCGGCGGCGACGTCTATCGCTGACGGGTCAACCAATCCATTCAACGCCTGCGTGTGGAGATGTACACGACGGTGGCCCTGATACCCCACTGTCCGTTCCATATTCCATTGTCCTTTTCAGTTGTGCCCTGAGAAACGCCAGCTCGTGCAAGGTGTGGTGCGGTCAGTCAGCAAATGATCGGCTCATTCAAGGGTCATGTCCGTCTATGCCGGGCTTTTCGGTTGATGGAAGATCACCGCGCTCGATCGCCTCATACAGTACGCGAACAGCCCAGGCAACTGCCTCTCCCGGCTGGCCCTCATCAAGCTGAAATCGATCTCGAAGTTCGAACCAGGTCTGCAGCCCGATCAGTAGCCGGAGAATCGAGAACGTTAGATCGGCGGATTCCGGATCGAGATCCGGGAAGACTCTGTCGAATTCTTTTCGAATGATCTCGGTTCGTTTTGCCTGATCAGCCGGCCGGAGTCCACCGACGGAGAGTCTCGCCGCGGCTTCGAAGAATTGAGCGTTGCGATCAAATCGGGCGAATGCGACACGGGCTACGTCGTCGAGCTCATCGATGCTCATCGAAGCCAGGCTGGTGCTGTCAAAGCGCTGCTCGAGCCATTCGCTGAACTCGTCGATCAGTGCCTGGCGGCTCGGGAAGTATCGGTATACGGTGCGGTGAGAAACGCCGGCCTCACGGGCAACCTTCTGCATCGTGAAATCCTCGGGATTGTTCTCGATAATGACCTTGCGCGCTGCTTCGAGCAGGAGATTCCGCGTAAATTCGGCTTGCTGATCTCGGAGAGTGGTTGGTTCGGTCACGGTATGCCCCCTTCTGAAGGCAACCAGCGATTTGATGAAGCTGGCAATAGTGTAGCGAGATGGCACACGTATGTCAACAGGCACGGCGAACTGCCCGCGCATTCATTCTGGAAGACGGTGAATTGGCTCAGGCCGCTCGGGTTACACCGACCGAACGCTGCACGAGGATGAACGCCAGCGCCGCAATAAAAAAGAGGCCAGCGGCTGCCGGATAGACAATCCCCAGTCCGACTGCGATTCCGATGCTGTATCCGATGATCGGGCCGACGGCCGCACCGAGATCGTGGGCTGTCGCGTACCAGCTCATCACCCGGGCACGGTTACCGTGTACCGCCAGATCCCCTGCGGAGGCATCCAGCGAAACCTGAACGGCAGTCGCGGCAAAGAAGAGCGCCACGGCCCCGAGTACGGTCCACAACAAGGCTTCAAACGCTCCGAGCAACGACAATGAGACGACCTGAATACTCGCAACCGCAATGAAGAACGGAAGACGTCCCCACCGATCGCTCGAATGCCCGGCCAGCGGTGCCCAGATCGAATCCGCCAGAAACCGGCTTCCGAGAAGGAGTCCCGTGAAGGAGGCCGCACCAATCGTGACCAGCGCCAGATCCACTCCGTCCGCATAGCGATCGGCAATGAGGTAGCCGAGAGTCGCGGTGACCAGTCCGCTAACTGCCATACCGTGCAGAAAACTGAGAGAGAAGAGGGTTCCGATAAGGGCCCACCAGGCTCCGGCTCTGGGCGCGGCCGGTTCCTCGACTTTTTCGATACGCTCATCATCTTGCGGCGGGACGAATTCGGGCGCCGCTCGCCACTCCCGAACGGTCCAGAGACCGGCAAGGAAGGAAATTCCGGCAAAGAGGTACACGGTAACTTCGAAACTGATCAGATCAGTGAGGAACCCACCGGTGACGACCGCCAGCAGGCTGCCAGCACGCGTGATGCCGGAGAAGAACCCGAGATAGTAGCCACGCCGTCCGTCAATTCCGGATTCAATGGCCGCGAGATGGCCACCAAGCCGCAGGAACGACCAGCACAGGCCCCAGAGGCACCGTGCCACCAGAAACCCGGCAACGCCCAGACCGATTCCGTAAGCGAGAGTTGAGCCCGCCGCAACGATGACAGCGATCGTGAAGGGCAACCGCGGGCCGACTCGCCCGGCGACCCACCCGGCAACGGGATTGGTCACCATACGCACGAAACGGTTGATGCTCAGAATGATGCCGACCATACCGGCAGTCAGCCCGAGATCTTCCCAGATGACTGGAAGAACCGCGTAGAGAAGCGAATCTCCCAGAATGGCCGCTCCGGTTGCCACCGAAACGACGAGTATCCAGCGCGGTGGTATGCGCACGCCTCGACGCCTTTCAGGCAGGCGAACGGTTCGTTTCAGACTACGTTGGCGGTCAGGGGACGATCTCGCCAGATAAACGCGTTACCCGTCGCGCCGGGACTCAGGCTAGCACCGAACCCAAATTGGGGCAATTGCGGGAGGTCTTACGGGAGGACCCGGCTGGATCCTCCCGTCTGGTTTTGCTAGAAGTGGATGTGGATTCGCGATCCAACGCCGAGGAAGTTCCAGAAGAAACGCGCATCTTCGACAAACAGTCCGACACAGCCGTTACTCGAGAACCGACCGTAGGAGCTCGGGTGCGACCAGTAGTTTTCGTGTATCGCGTATCCGCCAGCTTTGAAGTACTGCGTATACCGCACGTTCTCCAGGTAGTAGTACTCTGGATGTCCTTCGGGAATGCCCACGGTCGCCGAATCCATCGTCTCTGACCGGACTCGCCGCTGAACCCGGTATTCACCGAGCGGCGTGCGTCCATCACGACCGGCAGTAATGATTGCCGCGTAGACCGGAATGTTGCCCTCATATGCCACTGCGTAGAAGCGTGAGAGATTCACATCCATCCATCGTCCCGAATAGGTTCGTGGCGGGTTCGGCGCGATGAATGGGGCCATCCAGGCGGCAGCAATGTAGCGGTTCTCACCGAGCTTGTACCAGGCAGGAATCTCGCCGATCGAATCGCCTGCCACCATTCCCTTCAGGATCAGAGGGTGTCGATTGTAGGTTGTCCCGATAATACTCGCATCCAGGCTGGGAGCGCTACGAATGTTGACGCTGCTGGCGGTGATCACGCCGATCGCATGCCCGTCCCGTGTTCGCACAGCGCGCGACCAGTTCGGATCCAGGAGGCCCGGAAATGCTCGGATCGAATCACTGTCCTGATCGACTGAGGACGTGTCGATGTCATTCGCACGGGCGTACTCCGCACCCATCCGGCCGAGCAGCACTTCATACGGCGTGCCCTGGTTCTCCGGGTGCCATTCAAACCGGGTTCGCTCGAAGTACTGGACAGTGCGATCAACGCCGAGGTCTTCGTTGAATTCGGTGAACTCTTTCGAGATCGGGTAACCGAAGACATACAATCCGCCATTGCGCTCCCAGTAATCCTTGAACCCATAGGCGAGCGTGTGGCCGGTCTGCGGGAAGTAGCGCCGGTCTGGAAGCTCGTGCTCATCCGGCTCTTCTTCGCGCTGGAACGGTTCCTCATCACGGCGGTCTTCGGTCATCCAGTTCCCGAGCAACGTGGCGAGTACAACGTACTGCGTTCCAGCGTGTTCCGGGTGAAGTTCGAACCGGGCGCGTTCGAAGTACTGAACCTCACGCCCATCTTCTTCCACACGCTCGGAGATCGGGTAGCCGAAGGTTCGCAGGCCACCGTTTGCCTGCCAGGCCGTCAGAAAGTCGTCCTGCAGGTGATGCCCGGTCTGCTCGAAATACACTTTTGAAACGCCCCAGAATGACTCTGCGGACGCATTCTGTACCGGAAAGATCCCGCTTCCGGAGCTCGTAGACAGCCCGGCCAGCCCTGCCGCTGTCGCCGCCGCGCCAGTCAGAAATGTGCGTCGAGTAAACCGTTTCCCTCGGAGAATCTCGCTCCAGTTACGTGACCTGGTCATACACAACCTCCTCGTCTGTTGAACGAGCAGATTACACTGCACCAGGGAAATGGTGAATCAAGGGTGGACGCTCCCCAGTCAGGTCCCGTCACCTGCAATCTCCTCCCAACGTACCAACCACGCGGTATACCGCTCATCCCGCGCGGTCAGAATGCAATTGTCCTGTTGGTCGCATGAAACCGATGATGTCCGGCGTTCGTGCGTACCTGGATTGGACACGGTCCACGTGTCGGGCGACACATGGTCCTCAGCCCTGTCCCTGTATCCTTAACGTAAGGATACCCAAATTGTTGCATCTCTTGCCGCGAAAGCTCTGGATTAATTGTTCGTACACGGCACGATTGGAATGTTCGAGAACAGTCAGCAAGGTTTGCGAGCGGTCATTCCTCCAGTACGGAACTGCCAACAAGATATGACGAGTAGTCATCCCAGACCCATTGAACGACGCCGATCTCGGGCTCGAACCAGAATTCCTCACCAAGATCATGGGCCAGCTTCGGGTTTGAGAAGTCCGAAGCGACGATCTTCCAGGTGTTAAATGTCCCAGCCTCGGTGCCGATGATCTGCTGCGCGTGCATATCAAACAGTATCGGCCGGGTCTCGGGAGGTTGGGTCAGCGAAATTGCAGTTGATTCAGTCCATATCTCCTGGCTTTGCCATTGGGAGTCCATCACCCGGAGCGGAGGGCTGTACACGACCATGTCCTGCAGATTGTCCTGGCCATCGCGAATATCATAGCCATGCAGGTACAGCCCGTCGTGACCGGGCGACCAGTAGGTCTGGCGGAAGACGTTCGGCTTGAACTCGTTCCGCGCGTACACGGCCGAACCCGGAATGAAGTCATCAACCGTCCCCGCTGACTCCCAGATCTCATCTACGGAGAAGTTGTTCGCATAACGCCAGACGGCGTCGTTGAACAGTCCAAAGAACTCGGGGTCACCACCGGACACCGGGTCTGGAAAATACCGGCTGCGCCAGTCTCGATAGTGCTGGCCGATGTTACCCATCTCCACCTGCCACTCCGGGCTGTTTTCCGGAGTGTAGGTCAGGACGCGGCGTTCGAACGGCTGGATCAGAACCCACTGCACTGTACCGCCAACCGGAACCTCGGCCCAGAACGGATCAGAGATCGGGTAGCCCATGACGAAGATCCAGGAAAAGAGCGGATCGGCGGTGACCATGTTTCCCGAGCCGTCGAACACAGTTCCCGGGGCATTGAGGTAACTCCAGAACGCGTCCGGAATGTTGTAGCCAACATCGAACCCATCAGGGCCGTGGTACGTGACGTAGTTCGCAAACTCTGCCTGCGGATCATCCGGCGGGGCTGCGCCAGGGTCGAGCCCGTCTGGGGTGAGGACCTTGTCCGCCTGCTCGCCAGTGCGGTCTGGATTTCCGTTGTCGACGACCTCGTCAAGATGACGGTACTGCGGGAAAGGGGTCTGGTGATCACCAGCGACATGAATACCGGCGCCGTCGCCCGTATCGAGGAACGCATCGTCACCCATCTGGATCTCGCCGCTGATGAGTTCCCGGGTCAGCAAGCCACTGGTCACGAACCACGGATCCTCAGGGTCTGCCCCGGGGTCATTGACCTCCATGCGGCCTTTGTCGAAGTACTGTACTGTGCGCTGTTCGCCGGGGGAATCGAGGTAGCGTTCCGTCATTCCGGTTGTGCGCGGTTCCGGCCCCCAGAGCCACGAACGCTGGGAAACGCCGCGTGCAATCGGTGCCTCGGTGCGTTCCCAGACGAGCTCGAATTCCTCGCGCTCGATCTCCAGTGGCTCGCTGGCCATGGCGGGTGATGTGCTCGCGAAGGTGAGTCCTGTCGCCATGAGCGAAAGCAGAATCGCCCAGCCCGCGTGCGCCAATCTGACGTGCAACCGGGTTACCTCCATGTGTCTCACTGGCACGTGCCCGACTTCATTCGTTACTTGCGAGGCGGCATACGGTCAGCGCATTTCCGCCAGCCGGGCGTGAGACCCTGTCTATGCCCTAGTGAAAGTGATTATGGCCGCCGCCGATTGTCAGGTAGATCACGGCGATTCCAACCGCGAGAAGAACCAGGACGATCATGAGCCCCATCGGGATCTCTTCGTCCTCTTCCTCCTCTTCGATACTCGGGTCTACATTCTGTTCAACGTCCGAACCGTCTTCCGGTGGCAAATTCGAACGATGATCCGGATCAGTGCTCATGTGAAACCACTCCAGACGATCAGGCGCGGCGAGATTGAGCGATCTGTCCAGACTCTAGCATACAGGACGCATCCCGGTCGGAGTGTGTTACTGATCGCTCCCTCAATTGAGCCCGAGAACGACTCCCGCGATCGAGAAGTAGATGAGCAGCCCGGTGCCATCAACCAGCGTCGCAATGAACGGCGCCGAGACCACAGCGGGATCCACCTTGAGTTGACGCAGCACCAGCGGCAGGATTGCGCCGACGGTCACCGCCCAGATAACGATCGCCAGAATTGTGAGCCCGACCACGATCCCGACATCAACGCCAACCCCCAGCATGAGCGATCGGGCGAATACGGCAACGGCCATCGCTACGCCGAGCATGATTCCTGTCTGGAGCTCTTTCCAGACGATCTTCAGAATGTCACGGAAAACGACATCCCCAACGGCCATTGCACGGACAATGGTGGTGACAACCTGAGATCCAGCATTCCCCCCGGTTCCGATCAGAAGCGGCATGAAAAACACGAGTGCCGTTACCGCTTCCAGCGTGTCCTCATAGAATGCAAGGACGGTGCCCGTATAGGCCTGGGCGAGGAAGAGAATCAGCAACCAGCCAATGCGCTTCTTGACGAGATGGATCGGCCTGGCCCGAAGATACGGTTCCTCCAGCGGAGCTGAACCACCCAATCGTTCGATGTCTTCGGTGGTCTCCTGCTCGATGATGTCGGAGACATCGTCTGAGGTAATGATTCCCTGCAACCGTCCCCGATCGTCCACAACGGGGACCGCCAGCAAACCGTAGTCGGTCAGTGTCTGGGCGGCGACCTCCTGGTCAGCGTCGACCGGGACGGTGACTACGTCTTCGACCATGACATTGCGAACCGGCGTTTCCGGCGGGCTCAGCACAAGACCTCGGAGGGACAGGACTCCAATCAGGTGATCTTCACTGTCCGTCACGTAAACGTAGTAGATCGTTTCGGCCTCTTCGGAGAGTTGCCGCAGCGCAACCACCGCCTGATCAGCCCGGAGATCGGGCGAGATCGCGATGAACGCGGGCGTCATTCGTCCGCCGGCGGTATCCGGGGGATACGACAGCAACTGCCGAAGCTCGGCCGCTTCAACAGGCTCCATTTCAAACAGGAAGCGGTTTGCCTGGTCTTCGTCAAACGCACCCACGACGTCCGCAGCATCGTCCGGATCCATCGCTTCCAGGACATCGGCTGCGTCCCGGACGGCAAGTCGCGTCAGCAACTGCGCCGCGTCACCGGGTTCCATTTCACCGAGTAACTCGCCGAAATCGTCTTCACCAAGCAGGTCGGCGAGTTCGTGAACTTCGCGAGTGGTGAGATCTTGTACAAGATCGGAGACACGGCCTTCCCGGGCGGCGGACATCAACAAATCGATCAGCGCGTCGCGCTGACTTTCTCGTATCAATGTTGAGATGTTATCGACGTGTTCGCTGGTGCTCACGTTGACTCCAGCAGTTGCTCAGGACACGAATCACGCTGGCATTGCACCCGGTGTGCGCCGGTCTGTCAATCGTCGCAAATCGTTTCTGTCGCAGGTGTATCCACGAAGCGAACACCACGCGGGAGCAGAAGCATTTGTGTTCCTGGAATTCTAGCCTGAGTCGCCGTCCCGGGAGAGGGGTATCAACCCGTGTGACAGGGCGTAGATTGCTGCCTGGGTCCGGTCACTGACCCCGAGTTTATCGAACAGCAGGGAAAGTCGATTCTTGACCGTGCTCTCGGCGAGGCTGAGATGCTGAGCAATTTCCTTGTTGCTCATCCCGCTCGCGACAAGGCGCAGCAGGTCCATCTCGCGATTCGACAGCCCGCCAACACTCTCCTCCTCACTGACGTCAGAAACGCGGCGAAACTCGGAGAGAAGTTTGGATGCCAGTTGCGGCTCGATAATCGATTCTCCCCGGAAAACGGCGCGGATCGCATCGACAACCCGTGAAGATTCACTGTTCTTGAGCAGATAGGCATCTGCCCCGGCTCGAACGGCCCGGATAACATGCCCGTCCTCGGAGAACATCGTCAGGATGATGATACGAACGTCCGGCAGCTGCGACTTCAGCTCGCGGGTTGCCGTGACACCATCAATGCCCGGCATATTGATGTCCATCAGAATAACGTCCGGCTGGTGCTCCTCGACGAGCGTCTGGATCGCCCGGCCATCGCTCGCTTCACCTACGACACTAATGTCTTCCTCGGTGTCGAGCAGATGACGCAGCGCCTGCCGGAACAGGACGTGATCATCCGCGAGTGCCACAGTGATGGTTTTCTGATTTGTTTCGCTCATTGCGCTGCCTGATTCCGGTAACGTCAGCATTGGCATCCTCCACCTTGACTGCCCTGAGGCAGGTTTGCAGGGTGCAGCCCCGCAACAGTTACTAGTGTAGGCGAGGATTCCCGCTGAGCAGATAGCCAAAATGGCCCAACCGTAGCACGTCACCTGTTATGGTCGTTTGTGCGGGCCGTGTTGAACTGCAATGTCAGGTACCATGGCAAGATAGCGCGAAGAACCGAAACGGCCCAGCAGGAACGGATTTACGCCTGCAGCCATGACTGATGCTGATCAGGAATTCGAGCGACAACTCCTTCAGGCAGCGCGCAACGGCGATCTGGAGTCGTTCAACCAGCTGGTTGATCGGTATCAGGCGACGGTCTTCCGTGTGTGCCTGCGCGTTCTTCGAGACCAGGGCCGAGCCGAAGATGCAACCCAGGATACGTTTATCAAGGCGTACGGCGCACTCGATCAGTATCACGGCGGCTCGGTCAAGTCGTGGCTGATGCGCATCGCCACCAACCGCTGTTACGACATGATCCGGGCTGATCGCCGGCGGCCGGCCGCATCGCTGGATGCCCAGCCAGTGGAATCCGAGCCTGAATGGACAATGGAGCCGGTTTCGGAGAACCCGGACAGCTACGCCAGCCGGAGCCAGCTCTCTGCCTATCTCGAGCGTGCCCTTGGAGAACTGTCTGACGATCAGCGTATCGCAGTGATCCTGTACGACATCCACGGCTACAGTTACGACGAGATCGCCGGTATCACCGATGCGTCGATGGGAACGGTGAAATCCCGTATCAGCCGCGGGCGGGTCCGCCTCCGAGAGATTCTCAGAGCGGACGAACACGCGAAGGAACTATTTGAAGCAGTGTGGCGTCAATCAGACGACAGGGCGACATAAGTGATTGCCCGATTCGATATGTGCCGACCTATACCGGCGTCGGAGACAAGCAGTACGAGTTTGAGGCGACAAGATGGCGGAATCTGATCGCAACAATCACATTCCAGCAGAAGATCTCTCCGCCTACGCGGACGGAGCGTACCTGTCCGCTTCCGAGCGAGCCGAGATTGAGCAGCACCTGGCGAGTTGCGCTCATTGCCGGGAAGAGCTCGAATCGCTCCGGGCTGTCTCGATGCTGCTGTCCGATCTGTCCGAACCGGAAATCCCCCGCTCGTTCCGCCTGACACCGGAGGACGCAGCGAGGGCCAGCGCCGAGCAGGAGACTGAACCGGAGCCGATTCAGCCCTGGATTCTGCGCTACCAGTCGGCGTTCCGCTACTCCGGCCTTGCCGCGGCGCTCCTGCTCGTGGTTGTTCTCACCATCGATCTCTTCCCTGAGGACGATACCGATCAGCCAGCAACTCTGATGGAAGAACCGGCGGTGGATGTCGTTGACGACGAGATCGACGACGATGACGTCGGCATCATGGTTGAGGATGACGAACCGGCGGTAGACCCCGATGAGGAAGTGATGGACGAAGAGGAAGCTGTCGA
>SLMJ01000228.1 GCA_007133615.1 Thermomicrobiaceae bacterium
CCAGTGTTTGCCGTTGAGGGAGTACGAAGCGAATCTCCTACCAGCCGATCGCGTAGGCTTCGGCCCGGGCGTCGGCGCCGGCAGTTCGTGTTCCGGCATCCTCATCGACCTCGATGAGACATACGTTTCCGGTTGCCCGGGTCCAATCAGGCCAGCGTTCGATCTTGTGGCCACGGTTTTCCAGTTCCTGGATGACCGACTCATCGATCCGGGTTTCCACCTGCCGCAATCCCGGCCAGTAGGTGTGCGGGGCAAACGAGTCTGGATGGTTGAATGTTCCGATCCGTGGCTGCTCGATCGCCTGCTGCGGATCCATGCCGAACTCGACGATGTTCAGGAAGACCTGGACCATCGACTGCACCTGCATGTCACCACCTGGGGTGCCGAACGGCATGTACACCTTACCGTCTTTGAACGCCATTGCCGGGTTAGGTGTCAAACGTGGGCGCTTGCCCGGCTGTAGTGAGGATGGGTGATCTGGATCGATCCGGCTCTGGTTCCCACGACCTGATGCGATGAGCCCGAGGCCAGGAATTACTGGTGTGCCGGCAACCGGGTCGCTCGGTGTGGCCGAGAACGCATTACCCTCAGCATCTACGGCACAGACATAGCTGGTATCCGGGAACCGTTCGTCCGTCATCTTCCCGACCGGACCGCTTCCACCACGAACTGCACCGACCGCACTCAATTTGCCGGGCTCTGGCATCTCGTCATACGTGCTGTTCGGATCGATGCGCCGGCGCTGCTCCGCTGCGTACTCGTCCGACAACAGTTCGGCCAACGGAACATCAACGAACTTCGGGTCGGCGTAGTATGCCTCCCGGTCAGCGAAGACAAGATCCAGCGCCTGAACAAGCGTCGACAGGTAGTCTGCCGAGTTGTGACCCATTGCTTTAAGGTCGATGCCCTCGAGAATCTTCAGTGTCTGCAGGTTCATCGGTCCCTGCGACCACGGTCCGGTCGCGTAGACATCGATCCCCTTGTAGTTGACGGTTGGCGGATCCTCGATGTCAGAGGCGAAGTTCGCGAGGTCTTCCTCCGTAATGAACCCGCCCTGCCCCGTGACGAATGCGGCGATTTCCCGCGCGATCTCGCCTTTGTAGAACTCATCCCGGGCTGCGTCGACACCGGCCTGGCGTCCGCTATCGCTGGCTCGTTTTTCGGCTTCAACCATCCGCCGGAACGTACGGCCAAGATCCTTCTGGTAAAAGATCTCACCGACTTCCGGCACCCGCCCGCCGGGCAGGAAGATTTCGGCGCTGGATGGATAGCATTCGATGTTTGCGCGATGCTTCTCCAGATTCCGGCTGAGTGACGGATACATCTGAAAGCCCTGCTCACAGAGCTCGATTGCCGGAGTGACGACTGTTTCAAACGAGAGATTGCCATAGCGCGCGAGCGCGGTAAGCCAGGCATCTGCCGCTGCCGGCATGACTGAACGTCGGGCGCCGTTCGGGATAACGCCGCCCTCCTCCTTCTGAAAGATCTCCAGGCTCGCATCCTTGCCCCAGGTGCCAAGTCCACTGATCGATTTCAGTTCATTCTGTTCCTTGTGGTAGACGATCGTCGGGGCGACCCCACCGAAGTTGGTCAGGTCTGGAAGCAGCACGTTGATGCAGATTCCGGCGGCGACACCGGCGTCAATTGCGTTTCCGCCGAGGTGAAACATGCGGTGTCCGGCAGCGGTTGCCAGAAAATGGCCGCTGCAGATCGCATAGTGGCGTGCCTGAATCGGTGGGCGATGCGAGGTGCGTGGCGTAGGCGCGTTGAACCCTGGCATGGTTGCCTCCTTCAGGGAATGTATGCGTCACGTTCCGGCATTGTAGACCGAAACGGCTGATTGCGCATACGAGAAGGCGCGGCAACCGATGTCAGGCGGTCTTAACTGGGTGAACTGATCGAGTTCAGCTGCTCGACGTTCGCATCATCATCATTTTCCGCACCGAGCAGGACCAGCATGAGGGCGTCCGGCTTGGGCTCGGTTTCTTCAATCGCTTCTTCCGGGTTCGGGATGTAGCGTTCATCGCCCCACGCTTCGGATTCCCCGGGTTTGAACGTCTCGCAGAGCCACGTCCGGGCGGCGATTGCGTTACTACCAAGCCGACGTCGAGCGCGCTCCTCGTAGCGGTCGATCACACCGCTGGTGTGCAGAACATAGACCTCTACCACCCGGCGGCCCTGGTGGCGGCCACGGCGGATGATCTTTTCGCCTTCTTCGGTGCCCAGTTCGGACGCTGCTTTTCCGCGTTCGTCTTTGAGCAGATATTTCACAACGATTCCTCCATACGCAATTCGGTCGGGCGCTTGCCGTCACTGTTCGGCCATGCTGCGCCGCCACCTGCTAGTGTACTACGCAACCAGCCTGAATCGCGTGCGGAAGTAAGCGATAAGGACGTCCCTCACGAGAGAAAGGGGCCGGCCAGTGGGGACAACTGGCCGGCTCCTTTGCGGGAAGGGAAGGTGGATGTCTGCGTCAATCCAGTAACGTCTGCCTTGATCAGGTTCCCGGCGTACGGCCGTGGACATACACGAGCGTTCCCACCGGCGCCCAGTTGTAGATCCATCCGGCATTGGATGTCGGGAGGTTGACACAACCGGCGCTTTGTGGCGTGCCAAAGTTCTGGTGCCAGTACGTTCCATGAATCGCATATCCGCGATCGTAGTACATGATGTACGGGACGTTTGTCAGGCTGTACGATCCGCGATCCGGCGTCCATCCGGCCATGTCTCCGTATCGAAGATGCATGTAGGTGCGAAAGGTTCCTCTCAGCGTTGGCACCGCTGGCCGACCGGTGGCCGCCGTCGAGGTGAAGACGACGCGATCGCGCTCCCAGGCACGTACACGCTGGTTGGTCAGGTCAACTTCAATCCACTTGCTTGCGTTGGACGGCGCTCCGGCCGGTGGGCGAACAGTCGGCGCTGGCGGAGGTGGTGGAGCAGGCACGTACCAGAGATCCGGGTGATAGTTGTCAACACCAGAGATTCGATCAACCGGTGACGTATCGACGCCCGCCTCTTGCGCAGCGACACGCCCGAGGTGGCCCAGTAGAATCTCGTATCGTGTTCCACGATGCTCGGGATGCCATTCGAACCGGGCACGTTCGAAATACTGAACGGTTCGATCGTCTTCAGTGAACTCCTCAGATATTGGATAGCCGAAGATCCGGAGACCACCGTTCTGCTCCCAGTACGTCTTGAATCCGTGGCTCAGACGGTGGTTCGTCTGCGGAAAGAATCGTGTTGCGTTGTCGTCTCGCCCGGAGACCGGCTGGAATCCCGCTTCGTCACGTCGATCACGTGTCTGATCAGCGCCGAGGCGACGCAGCAGCACCCGCCACTCCGGGGAATGATCCGCGTGATACTCGAAAACTGCTCGCTCGAAGTACTGGACGGTTCGACCGTCTTCGGTGATTTCCTCTGTTAGCGGGTACCCAAACTGATAGAGGCCGCCATTGTTTCGCCAGTAATCGAGAAAGTCGTCAGCAAGATGGTGCCCAGTTTGTGGGAAGTACACCTTGTCCGGGCCGACTTCTGACTGGAAGGCCATCTCTCCATAGCTTTCCAGCTCGCATGGGCCCTCAGCAGTGGGATTCTCGTCGGCGAAGTCGGTCTCACTCGCGAAGACTGGAAGCGCAGACGTTCCGACCAGTATCAACGCAATAATCAGAGCAAATAATCGATGCACAGCAAATCGCTCCTGTCCCGTTAAAACATGTCTCAGCCCATGAAGGGCTGTGCAAACCTTGTGGACAGGGTAGTGACCCTCGCGGCGCAGAATCGCAACGGAATTGGCGAGCGAGTTACAAATTGGTTACGTTCGAGGGGACGGCGCTATTGGGCGATCAGATGCTGGTAAATCTGAACGTGTTTCTCAGCGATCGCCGGCCAGGTGAATTGTTGTGACGCTTGCATCGCTGCCTGGCTCAGCCGCTCTCTGAGTGACGGCTCGAGGCGGAGAAGATGAATCGCTTCGTGCAGGAAGTCCGTCTCGCTGACCGGGACGAGCCAGATCGATTCTCCCGGAGCGAACGGGGCGAGCGAATCGCCCGCACGGGGATCGGTCGTGACGACAGGCGTGCCCGATTGCAGGGCAGCGAGCAGAGTGCCGCTCCGGAGGCTAGCGCCACCACGAAACGGCATCGCTATAAGGTCCACCGCTGCGAGCGCATCGGCGACCTGTTCTGGCGGCAGATAACCCGTAATTGTGACCGGGATACTTGCCTGTTCCAGTCGCTTGCGGATGCGTTCGTAGTACCGCCGGTTTGTCGTGTCGGTCGTCGCGAGATCGCCACTGATGATCAGGAGCTCGACGCCTTCCATATCGGGGCGTTCCAGCGCTTCGAGCAGATCATCGATCCCCTTGTCGGACGTGAGGAAGCCGAAGAACCCGACGACAAAGCCGGACGGGTCAAGACCGTTCCGGGCCAGAACGGCGTCACGGTCGACACCGTGTGCTGGCGGAATATTGCTGCTCAGCGGAATTCGCCGGGCGCGATCCCGGAACCAGCGATAGCTGCGCACCTGGCGAAAATCTCGCTCGTTGGTGAGAATGATCGCGTCGCTACCGAACGCCAGCGCGCGGTTCGTCCAACGTCGCAGGCGACCCGCCTTCGGGAAAAGATACGGGCGCAGCAGATCGTGATAGGTGGTCACAACCGGGACGGGACGTTGTCGTATACCCAGCCGCAGCGGCAGGAAGTTGATTGATGGGCGCATCTCAAACGCGCCAGTCTGATACTGAATGTGAATCAGATCCGGGCGATGCTGTTCGATCGTCGTCCGGACTGCCTCGACGATTCGTCCATCCCATCGGTTGACGGTCTGAACGATTCGATCGTCGCCATCATCGCTCAGCGCCTTGCTGGACGTCATGATCAGCGACTCCCAGCCGTGCGGTTCCAGTGAGCGGGCCAGTTGATCAGTGTAGTCGGCGATTCCGCCGTGCATCGGTGGGAATTCACCGGTAATCATGAGAACACGACCGCTCACGGTTGACCTCCGGACCCGGTGAATCGACGCGTGAAGACCCGGATGTACATTCCCACCCGTTGCCAGCGAAGACTTCGCTTGTGTCCAATGATTCCTTTAGTCATCTCGATTCCGATACGAACGAGATAGGTGGCCAGCAAGAAGAGGTGCAGCGACCACGCCGACGTTTTCCCATGTAGCTGACGATATAGCAAGACCTTGCTGGAATCAAAATAGATCTGCCGTTGTGGAACGTTCTGCCCGCTGCTCGCGCCTTCATGATGGACGACCGTGGCCGATGGCAGGTAGGTCACGCCCCACCCATTGCGTTTCACCCGGTAGCACCATTCCACTTCTTCGGAGTACATGAAATAGCGCTCATCCAGCAGCCCGGCCGATTCGACCGCTTCCCGTCTGACCATCAGACAGGCGCCAACCAGCCAGTCCACCGGCTGGGTCTGATTGTTTGGGCGATCAGCCATGTAATAGCGTCGGACCACCCGATTGTCCGGCCAGTAATCCTGGACAATCGTGCTCTCCAGATAGCCGGTGAGCCGGGTCGGGAACCGACGGCGGGAAGACTGAACCGTTCCATCCGGATACATGAGGCGCGGGCCAACAATTCCGACATCCGGATTTGCCTCAAGGTAATCCGCGAGTTGCCCGAAGGCGTCGCCGATGACGGTCGTGTCCGGATTCAGCAGGACAATGTATCGGCCACGTGCTGCGCGAATACCCTGATTGTTGGCTGCTGCGAACCCGGCGTTGCGGGAGTTCTCAATCAGGTGAATATCCGGGAAGCGGCGCTGGATCATTCTCGAGGTGCCGTCGCTCGAGGCGTTGTCAACAACGATGATTTCGCCGGAGTGATGATTCGCCTCGATCCAGGCCTCGATCGATGACAGACAGTTATTCAGCAGATCACTTGTGTTGTAGCTGACGATCACAACACTCAGTTCGATCGATGGATCATGTGGGGTCAGTTGAGCGTTCAGATGACGTGCCCGAGGGGTGGCTGTTTCGCGATCACTGGTGCCCCGTCGGCTCCGAACCCGACGCCAGGTCTGGAACTCATACCAACCCATTGTCCCGGCGAGGAACAGTCCCAGCCCGCCGTCACGATAGCCGCCCAGCGCGACGAACCGCCTCCAGAACTCGCGGATCGGGCGTCCGACTATTGTGCGCCGACGGCCGACCTCACCGTTTGCGAGGTGCTGCTCGGCTTGCATTTCCATGTAGCGTCGCTGGATCGCGCGGAATTCGCTGAATGAATCGAAATTGACGTGAACCATAGGCGACTTCAGCTGGACCTCGTTACCTGAAAGGCGAAGATGCTCGTGCACCTGTATAGACTCGTCGTAGTGACCTTGTCTCGTTCGGAACAACCGTAGCTGGGCATCTGGCCACCATCCGCCACCGCGGAGCGTCCGGTTTCCGAACCGGTTCTGCCTTGGAATGCGGTACCCATGGACGTTCTCCGGCGGATCTTCAAGGATCGAACGAATCTCCGAACAGAGGTCGTCCGGCAGGTATTCATCGGCGTCCAGAAAGAGCGTCCACTCGGTCTCGACCATCTCGATCGCGGCGTTCCGCTGGCTTGCGTATCCATCGAACGAGCGGTGCCGGACGTCGGCCTGAAACACCTGCGCGATTTCCAGTGTTTGATCTGTACTGCCCGAATCAACGACGATGATGCGGTTAGTCAGTTTCCGAGCGCTCGCAAGGCAGGTTCCGATGTGACGTTCCTCATCCAACGTGAGAACGACGATCGTCAGACCGAGTTCCGGTTTCGTAACCTCATTCATTGCCCGGCCCCGAATCCGCATCTGCATAGATCGCAGCGATCGCCGCGAGATCGTCTGCAGATCGGCCATCAGACGGAAGTGGCAGGCCCGACTGTTTCAAGCGTATTCCTGTCTGCATAAGACGTTGCAGCGTCCGGCGAAATGCCGCCGACTCGTGTTTCTGGAAGTACCGCGCCCTGCTGCGATGAAGCTGCGAGCGCATCCGATCCGGCAGTTGGCCGGTGCTCTGGCCTCCGTGGTGCACGACCTTCGCGGCTGGTCCGCAGAGGATCGTCCAGCCGGCTTCGTGGATCCTTCGGCACCAGTCGATCTCTTCGCTATAGATGAAGAACCCGGGATCGAACATGCCGACATCCTGAATGGTTTCCCGCCGAACCAGCATGCAGGCTCCGAGCGGGTGATCGATCTGGAACGGCGTCAGGCCGTCGCCCGCCGAATAGCGGCCATTGAACCTGCTGGCAATCAGGCGGGGATGGAGCGGATAGAGATCGAGCATTGTCTGGGTCAGTCCGGGAAAGCGATATCCGGCCGACTGGAATGAGAAGTCGGGGTTCAGAAGGACCGGCGCACTCATTCCAACATGGCTGGAGGCGTGCAGCGTGGCCAGCAGTGCTCGAAGCGATCCGCTGCACAACTCGGTGTCAGGGTTGAGGATGAGAATCGCATCGCCATTGCTGCGTTCGATGCCGAGATTGTTTGCCGCCGCAAACCCGAGGTTCTCATCCATTGCCAGTAGGGTGACCTCGGGAAACTGCTCGCGCACCGCGTCTGCGCTGCCGTCCGACGACGCGTTGTCGACGACAATCGCCTCGACCCCGAGGCCGGACGCTCTGGCCTCTTCATAGACAGATTTCAGGCACTGCAGGAGGAGCTCCCGCGTGTTCCAGGAGACAATCACCACGGAAAGATCGTGAGATGATGGTTGCGATGCTGACACGAGCCTGTGTACCTCCGTGGTTCTGGCGCCCCACCCTCACCTGACGATTCTGCCCCGAGGGCCTTGAACGTTGCCACCTGCGCGGCGGACGCGCTCCCGCTTGTCACGCTGATTATGGCATGCTAGATAAGGGAGGCTTTCGCGGGAACTCCGTGTCTAACGCCCACAGAATCGACAGATCTCCTACCGCAGGATTGGCAGGGTCATGCGCGTCGTACGCAATACCGCATATCTGAATCGGCGAAAACGAATATCTCGCTGGACAGTGTTCTTCGGCGTGCTTGGTCTCGGCCTGGCGATGCTGATGGTGCTGGATCCCCAGCTGATTATTCCGGCGTACGGTGTGCTGATCGTTGGTTTCCTTGTATTCAACGCGGGTATGCAGCAGCTGACCAAGTGGAACCGAAGCCCGCGAGCGGATGAAGTGCTGGACCAGCTCCTGCGCCGGTTGAACGACCGGTATGCACTGGTGCACTATCCCAACCTCAGTGGCTGGCGTCCGGAGCATGTTCTCATCTCACCGGCCGGCCTGATTGTCATAACCACGCGAGCGGTTCCGGGTGAAGTTCGGGTCGATGGCGAGCGCTGGTCCCGGAAGGGGAACTGGTTCGTTCGCTTCTTTGGACTCGGTGGTCCGCAGCTCGGTAATCCAACGATCGAGAATGTCCGGCAGCGAGAGTCGCTCTACGAGTACCTGACGCTGAACGATCTGCCGGGGAAAGACTACATTGATGGCGTGATCGTCTTCCTCAATCCGCGGTCAGAGATCGAAGTCGTGGAGTCTGATATCACGATCGCGTCTGCGGATGAGTTGCTCTCAACCATTCGCGACTTCGGTGCGGAGACGAACCTGGCGAACGAGGATCGGAAAGCGATAATCGGCTCGCTGTCACAGGGCGAAGGTATCGAAGGCCCGGTCTCGCTGCCATCCCGGGATCCGAAGGCTGATGCCGCCTGATTTGACTCCGGGGGAGATCGCACGTGGAAGCATCAGCAGTTCCCCAGCCCACCAGATGGCCCATAGCCGGTCACGCCAACGCGGTTGATCAACTCAGCCGGGCCGTTGCCAGTGGCCGGATCAATCACGCCTATTTGCTGACCGGTCCGGATGGAATCGGCCGGCGCACCCTGGCCCGAACATTTGCGCAGGCGCTCGTCTGTCAGGCGGATTCCGGCGAACGCCCGTGTGGGGAATGCTCGGCTTGTCGACGGGTGCGGGAGGGCACGTTTCCGGATGTGACGACGGTCAGTCTGGAAACGCAGTTGGCCGCGAGCGAACGGCGTGATTCCCGTAACACCGTAATTTCGATTGAGACGATTCGTGAGATGCGATCATCGATCTCACTCCGCCCGATGGAGGCCGACTGGCGGGTGGCCATTCTGGAGGATGTCGATCGGGTTTCCCGGGATGCGTACGACGCGCTGTTGAAGACGCTTGAGGAGCCGCCACCGTTTGTCATTCTCGTGCTGATTGCGACCGAATTTGCCGCACTACCGGAGACGATCCGCTCGCGCTGCCGGCAGATCGCGCTGGAGCCGCTCTCGCGGGACCTCGTGTCCGGTGCGTTACGGGAACGCGGCGCAGAGGCGGAGCAGGCGAATCTGATTGCGCGGCTGACACGGGGCCGAATCGGCAGAGCATTCGATCTGATTGCCGATCAGGAAGCCCTCGATCAGCGCCGGGCCTCAGTGGACAATGCCCTGGAGATGATCGGCGATCCCCTCATCGCGCTTGCCGAAGCCCGACGGCTTGCCGACGTGTTTCGGCGAGGTCAGCGTGAGCAGGTTCAGCAGGAAATCGACCTGTTCCTTGGTCTCTGGCGGGATCTGTTGCTGGCGAAGACCGGTCGACACGAGGCGGTGGTCAATATCGATGTCATCGAACAGCTTACAAAGACCGGACAGAACTGGACTCTGGGAGCCGTTCAGACGGCGGTTGAGAGTTGCTATCAGGCACTGCACGATTTGAGCGTCAATGTTCAGCCACGGCTCGCATTGACGTCAATGGTGGTCCAGTGGCCGGAGCCGCAATGAGCCAGCGAATCTGCGCGTTGCGACTCCCCGGAACCAGTCACGCCCGCTTTGCTGATGCCGCCAGCGTTCGTTGCCGGCCGGGTGACTGGGTCATGGTCGAAACAAGCGTGGGAATAGAAGCGGGGCTGATCGTCGTTGCCCCCGATCAGTGGACCGAGCCCGTCGAGATGCCCGATGTTCCGTCGCTCCTCCGTCTGACCACTGCGGATGAACAGGATCAGCTCGCCCGAAATTTAAGGCGTTCCCGTGATCTCGTTTCTCCGGCGGCTGACGTCGTTCGCGCTCACTCCGCGGGCTGCTATCTGACGGGATTACGGGTTACCCTGGATGGAAGTCGAGCGGTTGTGTCCTATCGCGGTATCGTGCAGGACGAAGATACTCTGACCGACGAGCTGACGAAGATGCTGTCACTTTCCGTTGTGCTGGAGGCCGAGGCCGTTGCCAGCGTCGAAGACTCGTTGCTCTCCGGTTCCACTGGCGATGTCGATCGATCGACTCCCGAGACATTTCGTGAGTTGCTGGAGTCGCGGCTGGACGTATTGCGTGACCCGTCCACTGTCGCGCCGCAGGGCATTCCCCGGCTTAACAGCCAGGTTCAGACGTCAGCAGGGCGTGGGCGCCTTCTCGCGGTGGACATAAGGCACTGGAACGCCACGGTTGAACTCGCAGACGGCGAAGAAGTGACAGTCGGTGTTGATGAGCTTTCTGTGGTGTGA
>SLMJ01000243.1 GCA_007133615.1 Thermomicrobiaceae bacterium
TATAATGCGGATCGCAACGGCGCAATGAAGGGAGTCACGATTCGCCATGACACGACACATACTGAGCGTGGACCAGTTCGATCGAACGTATCTTCAAAACCTGTTCGACCACGCAGACCGGCTGCGACATCTGCCACGTTCCTCCCAGCGTTCGCGCTTATCGACATCCATTCTCGCGACCGTGTTCTATGAACCAAGTACCCGCACCCGTCTGAGCTTTGAATCGGCAATGGCCCGACTCGGCGGCTCTGTGCTCTCGGTCGAGAATGCGAACGAGTCCTCCTCTGCGACAAAGGGTGAATCGATCGAAGACACCGCTCGCATGTTGCAGGGATATGCCGACGCAGTTGTCATGCGGCACCCGGAACCGGGGACGCCGGAGCGGGCGTCTCGGGTCATCGATATTCCCGTAATTAATGCCGGAGACGGCTCTCGTGAGCATCCAACACAGGCGCTGCTCGATCTCTACACGATTAGCAACGAACTCGGAGATATCGACAATCTGAATATCGCGATCGTCGGAGACTTGAAATACGGCCGGGCACCGCGTTCGCTGGCGCTATTGCTCTGTCAGACGCGAGGCACGCAGGTTACATTTCTTGCCCCACCAGCGGTTCCGGTCGGCGACGACATCAAGCAGGCGCTCGAGCGGAACGGCGTGCGCCATCGAGAGGCGACGTCGTTCGAAGAGATTAAGGATGCAGACGTCGTCTATCAGACCCGGATACAGCGAGAGCGTTTTTCGGATGAGGAAAGCTACGAGCGCAGCCGTGGTTACTACGTGATCGACCGTTCAGTGATGGACACGCTCAAGCCGAACGCGATTGTGCTTCATCCGCTGCCGCGGGTGGACGAGATAAGCCCGGAGGTCGACGACGACCCGCGTGCCGCCTGGTTCCGGCAAGCGGAGAACGGCGTGTACGTCCGGATGGCCCTTCTGGATCAATTGCTCGGGTGACATTCCGGCAGGCTGATCGAATCAGCCTTCGAGGTGATAGGCATGCAGGCGCTGAGCCCCGGCGCGTCGGAGCTTGCGAAGCGCCTCGTTTTCAATCTGCCGGACGCGCTCGCGGCTGATGTCGAGGTACTCACCGACCTCGGCGAGTGTATGCGGGTTGCCATTTCCCAGGCCAAACCGAAGCTGCAGGACCAGGCGTTCACGCGGATTGAGTGTTTCCAGAACTTTGGCAACGTCTCGCTCGAGCATTGCCTCCTCGGCGACTTCCTCTGGTGCCTTTGAGACGACGTCGGCGATAAGATCTCCGAGGCTGGCTTCATCCTCTTCGCCAACCGGCTTGTCAAGCGAGATCGTCCTGTGGGCCGCCCGCATGATCTGTTCGACCTTCTCGGGGGCCACACTCATCGCCTCGGCGACTTCCTCAGGTTGAGGCGGCCGACCAAATTCCTGGTTGAGCTGGGCAACGGTCCGGCGATAGCGGGTGATGCTGTCCGCCATGTGCACCGGAAGCCTGATCGTCCGCCCCTGATCGGAGATCGATCGGGTAATCGCCTGACGGATCCACCAGGTCGCATACGTGCTGAACCGGAACCCGCGACGCCAGTCGAACTTGTCGACTGCGCGCATCAGGCCGATGTTGCCTTCCTGAATAAGATCAAGCATCGAGAGCCCGCGCCCCACATAGCGCTTGGCAATGCTCACCACGAGCCGCAGGTTGGCCCTGACGAACCGCTGCAGCGCTTCCATGTCACCGCTTTCGATCCGTTTGGCTAGCTCGACCTCTTCTTCCGCGCTCAACAGCGGGGTCTCGGCGATCTCCCGGAGATAGAGCCGGATCGGATCGTTGACGAGTGATGGATCCTGCTCGAGCAGCGTGTCGATATCTTCCTTGATATCGTCCGACAACGCCTCGCGCTCGAGCTCTGCCAGTTCATTCGGCTCGGCGTCTTCAAACTGCTGTTCAACTTCGTCCGCGACATCTCGTTCGGGATTGTCCTGGTTGTTTCTCTGCATATCTGTAAAGACCCTCTCGACGTCGTGGAAGCTTTCTTTGTTCCCTGTTCTGCTTATGATCCATCGATCAGCGTAGCATTCGCATCGCACGAGCACGTGATCTTAACGATCACAGTGGTATCAATGAAGGCCCGTTGAACGCCAGTGCGGTGAGAACGCCCTCAACGTATCATCTCGAATCACAGTTGTGAACCGTGACAGGCCAGAATCCGGTTCGTTCGGCCCGGAATCCTGCGAGAACCTCCTGCAGCGTGCTATTGTAGCCGCTGACGTCAAGGACTTCGCGCATAACCGGAGCCAGCAAGGAAAGGGAACGACCCCATGAAACCGCTGACTGGTGTTTATAACATTCTCTCCACACCGTTTAGTCCAGATGGGGCACTCGATCTGGATTCTCTCAGGAGATTGACCGAAGCAACGGTGCAGGCGGGTGTCGACGGAATCACGATTCTCGGCGTTGCCGGTGAAGCTCAAAAACTGAATACCTCAGAGCGCGAATCCGTTATCCGCACGGTCATGGAGATCGCCGGTCCGCACATTCCGATCATCGTCGGAACCTCGCAGGACGGGACAGACCTGACAATTGAGGCATCTCGCCTGGCGGTCGACCTCGGAGCGGCCGGCCTGATGATTGCTCCACCAGCATTCCTGCAGCCCGGCCCAGGGCTCACCGAACACTTCCGCCGAATTGCCGAAGCGGTAGAAGCGCCAATCATTCTTCAGGACTTCCCGGCGGTCAATGGCGTAACCATGTCGCCACGACAGATGGCCGATCTCTGCGAGGCCGTTCCTTCGATAACCACCATCAAGCTCGAAGATGCCCCGACACCACAGCGAACGGCTCAGACGCTGGCCCTTACCGGTGATCAGATCAGCGTTGTTGGCGGTCTTGGCGGGATGTACCTGCTGGACGAATTGCGTCGTGGCGCGGCCGGAACGATGACCGGATTCGCCTATCCAGAGGTGCTTGTCTCGATCGTGAACGCGTGGCACAAGGGTGATCGACAGGCAGCTAACGAGGTGTATTACCGCGCGCTGCCGCTTCTGATCTTTGAGGGCCAGCCGAAACTTGGTGTGGCAATTCGGAAAGAAATCCTTCGGCGACGTGGTTTTATCGACCACGCAACTGTGCGGCATCCAGGGCCGGTGCTCGATGACGGTACAGCGGCCGACCTGACCGAAACCCTTGATTGGGTCGATATCAATAACCTGGTCGGGGTGAAGGCATAGCAGGAGAAGCCAGCCCGTGGATCCGTCGGAAATCCACGGGCGACGCTAGTTCGAGACGAAGATCCGGTATTCGCTGAATCGGTCTGGTTCGAAGAAGAAGGTATCGAACCGCGTTTCCTGTCCAGGCTCCAGCGTCGCCGGTTCGATCATCCCCCAGCGATAATCCACAACGTTACCGGCGTCGTCGTAGAGAGCGACGACATACTGGAGGTACTCAACCGGGTAGCCTGCGTCGTTGCGGATGACACCTTCGACCTCATATCGGCTGTTCGACTCCCAGTCGGCATGAATGGCATCGACGGTGATGTCCGGCCTGCTGAACCGGTGTGATGGCCGACTTCGGACCGATACATCGTAACTGGCGTAATCGCCGGGATACTCGGTCCAGATCTGGAACGGAAGCGCCTCGCCTGCCTCGATCATCGCCGAGTCGAGATAGGTTCGGAAGGTCTCAATCGGCTCGCCGGCATCATTATTGATCGTCAGCTCAACCTCGACCTCGGCGAAGGCAGCGCGCGACGCATTTTTCACCTCACCCATGAAGACCAGGTTGTCCGAAAGGTCCCGGGTGGTAGTGATCTCGGACGTCGTCAGCGCCTGGGAGCCCTCATCGGTGTATCGCCACTGATAATAGTGTCGCCCGACATTTGCCGCCTCAACCTGCCAGCCATCCGAATTGCTCGGGTTGTAGGTCAACACCCGCCGCTCGAACGCCTGGATCAGCACATCAGTTGGCTCACCACCAACATTGACGTTCGCCCAGTATGGCTCGGTGATCGGGAGACCAGTCGCGTAGAACGGATCCTGAAACAGTCGTCCTTCGACGAAGTCGAACCCGTCGTAGATCGTGCCCTCGGCGTTCATGAAGTTCCAGAACACCGATGCGATCGTCCGATTCGTGGCATCGGTGCGAGTCACTGTCTCAACGCCGTATGAGCCGAAATCAGGATTATCGCCAACCGACCCGTCGCGATTTATCGTCTGTGTCACCAAACTATGGTCTGGGAGTGGTGCGGCGTCACGAACCTGATTCAGGCTGCGGTACGTCGGGCTGTTCGGGTCGTTGCCATCTCCGGCAACATTGATCTCCGCCGGCTCGTACTCCATGGCCCGATTGTCGCCCAGTTGCATGCGTCCAGTGATCAGTTCCCGTGCAAGCAGTCCGTTCGTGACGTACCAGGAATCATCCCGGTCTCGATCCGAACGAGTGATCTCAACTCGCGTCTTGTCAAAATACTGGACCCAGCGTGCACCATCGACTCCGGATGCGTGCCCCTCGTCATACGGTTCCAGCAGCAATGAACTGATCGGTTCCGGCCCCCAGATCCAGGTGCGGTTCGCCTGGTTGTCGCGCACCGGAAGATCGGTCCGCCACCAGACCTGCTCGAACGAATAGGTGCCGATGTCATCAGCAGGAGCTGCGGGAACCAGCACGCTGGCAAGAAGCGCCAGCGCCAGAAGGCTCGTTACGGCGCGCCGCAGGATCTGTCGTTCAGTTCGGGATTTGGTCAGTGCTGCCATAGCTTCGCCACCAGGTCTTCAAGGATCTGAACGTCTATCGCTGGTGTGCCCGCACCAGTGGTGTCCAGCCCTTGAATGATAGGTGTTTCCACGTCCGGAAGTCAGTCCGCCAAATGTCCCAATTTACCGGTTCGGAGTGTTCCATGGTACCGGTTCCTGGGTACCATCGTCTTGACGTGCAGTCACGTTTCCTTGCTCCGTATAATCGACTCAGATGAAAGTGAGAGGAAGCCGACATGGCGAGCCCCACCGAAACTCGTATTCAAGAGATAACCGAACTGCTTCGGCCATACATCCCACCGATTGTTGAACGCATCAATGTGAACGAGTTCACGACGGTGGAATTCATCGAGGCAATGCAACTCGACCCCGAAACGCGTGAGGTCTACGAAAATGCAATCAGCCGCTGGATTGAACCCGGTGAGTTCCGGGCAAAGACGGTGATCCACGGTCAGGTTATTCCGCTATTGCTCAGGCAGACGGGAATGGTGGAGTGGGCCGGATTCGCACACGGTGAAGAAGATCAGTACGCCGTCCCGGCGTGGTGGCGCAAACTCGAGCAGTACCAGGTTACGGATGACTGAACGTCAATTGCTCTAAAGGCTCCTGAGCCTGGCTTCTCTGCACGGATATGGTCGTGCTTTGATCACGCTGCGCCCATCAGCGCAACGATCCCGACCATGAACACCATGAACATGCAGACCAGCAGAATGCCGATGCCGATCAATACTCCGCCCAGAATCGCCAGCGTGCCAACCGCACGTCCGGTGCTCAGCCCCATCGTTTCCCGGATTGCGATTGCGTAGAGCACCAGGGTCCAGACAAAGCCGGCGATCACCAGCGGAAAGACCACCAGCCAGCCGAAAACCTGAGCCACGCCGCCGACCAAAGCCATTAGCTCTCCGGCAGTGGTAAACGGGGCAATCAGAAGCTGCGGCGTCAACGCAAACCCGCTTGCCGCCCAGAGAGCGCCGAAGTTCCCGTTTCCGCCCATCGCCCTGGCCACCAGATAGATCACCCCGGCAATAATGGTCCAGAACACTGGCGCCCAGATGATGTTCCAGAACAGGGACATCAGATTCATGGCAGCTGTCGTTCCTGCGAACACGGGAGCCACCGGCGACGTGAATCCGGGAACCTGAAAGAGTTCCAGCGTCGCGACGACCATCTGACCCGCCGTGGACACCACAACGATCAGCATCACGAGCAGAACTGCCGGGACGACGGCCTGTCTGGCACCGACGTCTCGCAACGTATCAGATGGCGTAAGCAAGACTCCAGCGATATCCGTCGCAAACCGCGAGATCGCGCCGGGCTGATCTGATGGTTCCTGTTCGAGATGTCCAATCGGCTTCTGAAATGTCATTGCGGCGACAACCTGATCTCGAGGTGAATGTCACGTGGATCGATATCCGGTCCGAAGATGCCGGGCAGGTTCAACTCCAGTTCGCCGCTCGTTACGCCAAGAAACACATCCCAGAATCCCGGCGGAGACGGAGAGTAGTCCCGGACATCCGGGTCATCACCCAGTCCGCCGAGCTCTCCAGCAATCTGGATCGCATCGCGATGATCGCCGAGCTCATCAACAAGCCCATTCTCAACTGCCTGCCGACCGGAGAAAATTCGGCCGTCAGCAAGCTCCCGAACTTCGGACTCGCTCAGATCACGACCAGCACTGATAACGTCTACGAACTCTTCGTACGTCTCATCCTGAAGGTCCTGAATCAGCTCGATCTCTTCGTCGCGGAGCGGTCGGGCCGGCTGCATCATATCCTTGAACTCACCCGTCGTGATCGTCTGCATCTCGATCCCGATCTTCTCGTATAGCTCCTCCATATTCGGCACCTGCGTGATCACACCGATACTGCCGGTCACCGTTCCGGGGTTGGCGACAATGACATCAGCCGGTGCAGCTATGTAGTACGCCCCGGATGTCGCGCTGCTTCCAAATGTGGCAACAATCGGAATTCCGGCGTCCTTCACCCTCAGCAACTCGTCATGGATCTGCTCGGCCGCGATCGCGGTTCCGCCGGGCGAATCGATATCGAGTAACAACGCCTTCGCGTTGCCATCCTCGCGAATCGCTTCCAGTTCGGAGATGATCTGTTCAGCGCTGGCCGAGTCAGGAGCAAACAGGCCCGTCGCCTCCCGCGCACTTATCTGGCCTCGCACTTCGATCTTCGCCACGTGATCACCGGTCGGCATATCAGCCTGAGTGACGCCAATCAGCACGATAGCGCCGATGCAGGCGGCTGAGGTCAACAGCACAAGGCCGATAACGATCGCACCTACCCATCTGAGTTGCATCAGGAACGCCTTTCAAGGGGTTACGGGACGTCAGAACTGTCCTCGACGAACCCGGTCGCAATACGCTGGCTCTCCACCCAGGAGATCACTTCCTTGGCGGATTCTTCGATCGATTTCCCGGTGATATCGACAATCGGCCAGGGATAGCCCTTCCGGAAAACTCGCCGGCAGTATGCCAGTTCTTCCGAGATTTTCTCCGGATCTGCGTAGCTGCCAGCGACGCCGGTTCCCAGCATTTCAACGCGGTTCCGCCGGATTAGCTCCAGCTCCTCCTTTGAGATCGTCAGCCCGACAACCTTCTGCTGATCGATCTGCTCGAGAATAGGCGGCGGTTCAACCCCAGGGACAATCGGAACGTTTGCCACTTTCCAGCCACGCATGGAGAGGAAGACACTGAGCGGGGTCTTGGAAGCTCGGGAAACGCCAACGAGCACGATGTCCGCCTCATCGAGCGTATCCAGCCCCTGCCCATCATCGTGCTGGACGGTGTACTGGATCGCCTCGATGCGCTGGAAGTAGTCGTCGCTCAGGCCACGACTCACACCGGGCCGCAGCAACGGGCGCATCTCAACCTTCTGGGAGACCTGCCCCATCAGTGGTCCGATAAGATCGATGTGATCGATGTTTCGTTGCCGGCACTCCCGGAGCAACAATCGCCTGATCTCCGTCATCACGATCGTATGAACGATCATTCCACCACGCCGTTCGGCTGCCCGCACGGCAGTCAGCACCTGCTCGCGTGTGCGCACCCCGGCATAGCGCTCGAATTCGAACTCGACCCCCGGAAACTGCACGGTTACCGCATCCGCCACGGCTTCTGCCGTTGCGCCACCTCCGTCTGAAACCGTGACCAGGACGAGTTTACGTTGCTCTGGTTCGAGTATCACAGGTTACTTCCATTACGCTATATATCGACATGGGCTCGTTCGTTCAATCTTCGCGACACGTGTAGAATCACCAGCAACTTGCCGACGAGCGAACGAAATCTGATCAACCGACAGCGTTTCACACCAAGTCTACTGGACACGCGTTCGTGACAATCACCCGTGACTTCCAAATGCCTGAAGATGAGACCGGAGACGACGCTGGCTCCACCGGTTCGCGTCTGCACCGTGCCCTCGCGAAGGCGAGAGTCGAACACCTCATCTGGGCAGTCATCCTGATCCTGGCGCTTCTGACCCGGCTCTGGGATCTCGGCTCTCGAGCGCTCCACCATGATGAAAGCCTGCACACCTACTATTCCTGGGTGTTCTCCGAGGGGATGGGCTATAACCACCATCCGATGATGCACGGGCCCTTCCTGTTTCATTTCAACGCCCTCAGCTATCTGCTCTTTGGCGATTCTGACTACACCTCCAGGGTTACCGCCGCCATTTTCGGTGTCGTTTTGGTGATGCTGCCCTGGTTGTTGCGCGGTCGGGCATTTCTCGGTCAGTGGGGCGCGATCGCCGCGTCGGTGCTGATCCTGCTCTCACCTTCGCTTCTGTACTACAGTCGCTTCATCAGGCATGACATCTTCGCAATAGTGGGCGCGTTGCTGCTCTTCATCGCAGTCGTGCGGTATCTGGAGAAACCCGAGTCACGCTGGATCATTCTTGCTGTCGCGTCAGTCGGGTTCGTGATGACCACGCACGAGATCACCTATGTAAACCTGGCGTTGCTCGCCGCGTTTACCGGCGCATTCATCGCCTGGAGAGTGCTCCCGGTTGCCCTGCTGATGATTCCCGGAGCCATTTTCTTGTTCCTCGTCGTTCGCTGGCTCCTGCAAGCAGTGGGAGTCGGTAGCGTTCCGGAGATCCCCTGGGAAGATCCCAGCACCGGGCAGGTTGTTGAATACCTGCTCGATTCGCTTACCCATCCGGTCATCGCCGCCGGTGTCGCGATCGTTATTCTGATGCTTATCGCCATCGCCTGGCTCCTGGAGCGCCAGAAACCGCTTGATCGGGGCTGGATTCACGGAACGCTCGGGCTGGCGGACCCCGATTCAACCGCCGGGCGCTTCGCGACATCGCTGCGAGACGGTCGCGCCTGGGGTATTGGAGCGGCGATCGGCGGATCAATTTTCGTGGTGCTCTACACCAGTCTTTTCAGCAACATGGGAGGGCTCGGAAGCGGAACGTTCGGCGCCGTCGGCTACTGGCTGGGACAGCATGATGTCCAGCGTGGCGAGCAACCGTGGTTCTACTACCTGGTATTGACGCCGCAGTATGAATACCTGGCGGTTATCGGTTCCCTCGGGATGGTCGTCAATCTCGCCGTGTATGCGTGGCGGAACCGTCAAACCGGACTGGAGTACGATCGCCGTTTCTACACGCTTGCGCTGGCCGCTTTCTGGGCCGTCGTCATGTTTCTGATTCTGTCCTGGGCGGGCGAGAAAATGCCCTGGCTCATCGTCCACTTTCTCCTCCCGATGCTGATTCTGACAGGAGGTGGAATCGGCCTCATCGCAGAGTGGTTCGAACAACTGCAACCGGATGCGCGCGCTCGATTCCGCTCAACGGCGTTCGTCATTGGCGCCCCGATGTCAGTCCTCCTCGTCTCGGGCTTCTTCCTTGTGAACCGGGCATCCGCAGGACCATTCGTCGATGTAGCGGGACAGATTCAGCGGACCGTGCGTGACGATCTGCCGGGTGCTTGGTGGATCATCTTTCTCCCGGGCATCGCTGCACTTCTGCTGCTCGCGATTGCAGGCATCTGGCGGGGATGGAAACCCGCGCTGGCAATCACGGGCAGTGTGGCCGGCGCTCTCCTGCTGATTCTGCAGGTCAATGCCGGCTGGAACCTTAGCTTCAGGGAAGGTGATGTACCGGATGACATGCTGGTCTACGTCCAGACTTCACCCGACCTGCACCAGACAGTTGCGGACATTGAGCAACTCTCGCAGGAGCATACTGGCGGGCTCGATCTCGCCGTTTACTACAGCGGCGCAACACAGTGGCCGCTCAACTGGTATTTTCGCAACTTCAGCCAGCGCCACATCTTTCATAACGTCCACGAGATCCCGGATGCTCCAGTGATCATCATCGCGGCAAACGAGGTGGGCGAAACCGAGGAAGAGCGTCTTCAGGACTACGCCCACGTGGAGTTTCCGCTCCGCTGGTGGATTCCCGAAGACGACACCTATCGTCGGTTTGCAATCGCCCCGGAGGTTCGCACCGAGTGGCGACAGAACCTGCAGACGGACGAGCCACCACCGTACTCGTTGTTCGATGTGATTGGTAGCGTCGGCCGGAGCGTTGCATCTGTCCGGGAGCCCGAACAACAGGGCAGCCTGTTTCGGTTGATCGTTCATCGTGAACTGAACGCCCCGATCGGCGGCTATCCAATGCGGGTCTACGTGCATGAGGATTACTTGCGAGACTTCCAGTCAATTCGATATGCGGGACCAGATGCCTGACGAGCGACCAGGGAGCGACTTGTTGA
>SLMJ01000182.1 GCA_007133615.1 Thermomicrobiaceae bacterium
GATGCGATCGCCCGGATCGAAGTATCGCCGGAAGATTTCCCCCGGATCATCGAACATCACGACGAGATCCAGGCCGGGATCAAGGACGCCGGCTATCGTTTCGTGACACTCGATCTCAAGGGGTACACGTCTGGCAGTCTCAACGACGAATTGTCGATCAAGCTACAAGAGACGACCGCGCATTCGGCGAAGTCCGCGTAGCTTCCCTCACCCCCGGCCTTTCTCCCAAATCCAGGAGAGGGGAGTAGCACATACGGACCGGAGTTGTGGTTCGCTAGCTGATATATCCTTTCTTCACCAGCAATTCGGCGTTGAGGATCGATGCTCCCGCAGCGCCACGGATGGTGTTGTGACCCAGCACCATGAACTTCACATCGAAGATCGAACATTCCCGAACGCGACCGACAACGGACGCCATGCCGTTCTGTGCATCGCGATCCAGGACCGGCTGGGGGCGATCCGGTTGGTCACGGACGACGACCGGCTTCTCGGGTGCAAACGGTAGCCCGAGCTCCTGGGGAAGCGCCCGGAATGACGAGAATGCCTCGATCACCTCGTCGACACTGGCACTCTTCCGGAGTTTCAAACTCACGGACTCTGTGTGCCCGTCACGAACCGGAACGCGGGTGCACTGCGTGCTCAGTGTGATCGCGGCCGAGGCGATGTGATCTTCGGTCAGCGTTCCGAGGATCTTCGTGGTCTCGGACTCGATCTTCTCTTCTTCACCCCCGATGTATGGGACGAGGTTGTCGATCATGTCCAGCGACGGCACACCCGGGTATCCCGAACCGGAAACGGCCTGCAGTGTCGTCACCATCGCCAGCTCAATGCCGAACTGCTCCCAGATCGGCTGGAGCGCAAGTACCAGATGGATCGTTGAGCAATTCGGGTTTGCGACGATCAGGCCCCTGTCCCAGCCCCGGTTTTTCCGCTGAACGTCGATCAGACCGACGTGTTCCGGATTGACTTCCGGAATAACGAGTGGAACGTCTGGAACCATGCGGTTGTCGCTCGCGTTGGTGAAGACCTGCTTGCCTTCTGATGCAAGTCGGGATTCGACCTCAGAGGCCAGTCCACCCGGAAGTGATGAGAAGACGACCTGGCTCTCGATGCTGTCGTGCAGCCCCTTCACACGAATCTCACGGGCGGATTCCGGCATTGCATCGCTCACCCGCCAGTCGCAGACGTCCGCGTAACGCTGACCTGATGATCGGTCGCTGGCAACGAGCTCGTTCACCTCGAACCAGGGGTGGCCCTGGAGCAGCTGAATGAATCGTTGCCCAACGCTACCTGTTGCTCCAAGAACCGCGACATTGAACTTATCGGCCATCGTGCTGCCTCACCTTCACTGACCTGATAGCGATTTCCGGACAAACAAAACGGCAGAGGTTTCGGAAAACCTCTGCCGGTACCGTCTCGATCGGTTATGGTTGGACGTCAGTCAACCACCTCCGACCGGGTACCGGCCGTGGTGGTAGTCATTCCAGTGGTGATGGTCATGACTTGCTGACACACGCTCGCGATGTCCTTCCAGACATTGCTACACTCACGGTTCGATGCCTGCAGCATCGAGTGGAAAGACCATAACAGTATCGCTTTTCAATTGCAAATTCGCAGGCTGAACGGGAAGGGAGCGATCATGACGACGAACCACGCAGGAGTGGCGGTTCTCGGACTCGGCACCGTTGGAAGCGCTGTGGCAAAGCTGATTGCTGCGCGTCAGGCGGCTATAACGGACCAGTACGGCATTGCTTTGAACGTGGTCAAGGTACTCGAGCGCGGTCCGGAGCGGGCCAGCCGTGGTGACCTCCCGCAGGACGTGGTGACGACGAGTTTCGAGAATATCCTGGCTGATGAGTCGGTGCAGGTCGTTGTCGAAACGCTCGGCGGGGAGAACCCGGCCGCCGATTACATTGAATCGGCACTAAAGGCCGGAAAGCACGTGGTCACGGCCAACAAGGAGGCGCTCTCCAAGCACTTCGACCGCCTCCAGCGAGCGGCTCACGGCTCAGGCAGCGGGCTGCTATTCGAGGCGAGTGTTGGCGGCGGAATTCCGTTGCTGGTGAGTTACCGGCAGATACTCTCCTCGAACCAGATCACCTCGATTCGCGGGATCGTCAACGGAACGACGAATTACATCCTGAGCCAGATGACGACCGCTGGGGCGGCCTTCGATGATGCACTGGCGAAGGCACAGGAACTCGGATACGCCGAACCTGATCCGACTGCTGACGTCGATGGCTACGATGCTGTCTACAAGCTTTCGATCCTCGCATCGATCATGGCTGGAACACACATTCACCCCGATTCGATCGACCGGACTGGCATCCGACAGATTACGCCGGACGACATTCAGGCAGCTGGTGCCGAAGGTCAGGTGATCAAGCTTCTCGGGCAGGCGACGCTGAAGAATGGTCAGGTGGCTGCAAGTGTGGGACCGGACCGGGTTTCGCAGGAAAACCTGCTGGCCCATGTCAAAGACAACTACAACGCGGTTGAACTCGTTGGAGATAGCGTGGGACCGGTTGTGCTGAGCGGGCAGGGTGCCGGACCGGATCCGACCGCATCGGCAATTGTTTCCGACGTCATGGAAGCGATCAAAAGCGGGGCGGCGGCGAA
>SLMJ01000141.1 GCA_007133615.1 Thermomicrobiaceae bacterium
CCAGAAGAGATGTCCTCGGTCCGTATCGATCGACTATCCGACCCCAGATCAGTCCACCGGGGATAGCTCCGGCAATCCCGGCCATGAGCAGAATCTGTGCTTCGTTGTCAGAAAACCCGGCCTCGTTCGTTGCGTACACCGCCATGAAGACAATCAACGTGTTGGCAGCATCCGTGTAGAAGAGACGCCCGATCAGGAAGCGTCGAAGACCAGCGTAGTATTTCAAACGGCCGACTGTTTCCCGTAGCGATCGCATCGATCCCTGCAACGCCACACGAAGCGTCGGTGTCGATCGTCGGCGGCGTTCCTGGACCCAGATGAAGCACGGCAGCGCAAACCCGAGGAACATCACGGCGGTGCCGACAAACACCCAGGCCATCCCGAGATCGGTGAGGTTCAGGACTGCCAGTCCCATGATGACGCCGAGGAACGCACCGACGTATCCGATCGAGACGCCGAGCCCTCCCACCCGACCACGGTCACGCTCCGTGCTGACGGATGGAAGCAGTGCGTCGTAGAAAATCCCGCTGGACTGAAAGGCCGCGTTGGCAAAGACGAAGAGGATCAGCCCGATCGTCAGTGGACCGAATCCGATGAAGAACGTGGCAGCACAGCAGATAGCCGTCGAGCCGACGAGAAACGGCATCCGGCGAGGTGATTGGTCGGACAGCGCGCCGAGCAACGGCGCCAACAGGATGATGATCACCATGGCGGCGCTGTTGGCGATGCTCACGTGACCGTCGCGACCGCCCATCTCGTTGACAACCCAGATCGGGAAGTACAGGGAGATGATGTTCATCGAAAAGATCGTGTTGGCCAGGTCATAGAGCGCCCACGACCAGACCGAGCGCCTGGCTGGCGTCTCATCCTCGCTGACAGCTACCTCAGCCATCTGGCTCCCAACCTGTTGAACGGCGAGCGAATCCGATACCACATCCTATCGGAATCGCGGATCTTCATGTGATGAGCATGTGAATTGCGGTAGGAAACCGATCAGGTTATGAACGCGAGGGCAACCGAGATCATGGCAAGTCCGAAGAGGACAATAATCGGTAGTGCACAGGTGATGCAGGCGCGACTCCTGATCGAACCGCGGTCGTGCTTGAGTTCGAGTCTGGTGGTCTCAACATCACCGGGATGTTGCTGGTGGCCATGACCCACCCGGGACATTGCAAAGCATTGTCATCGATCCCTTCGGTGTTACTCGATGACGTTCCGATGAATTGCGTCCGGAAATTGTGACACTGAGCTAGCAACACCGGAATACAAGCGCACCAGAACTGGTTGGAACGTGGTGAGACACATCGCATGTGATAGTCACTACGTCTTTGGGAGCTATATGATGAACACTGCAAATCAAACCACGGAATCCTGGCCCAGAATTCACCCGGATACAAGGGTTGGGCAACTCGAGTTGACGGTTGCCGACCTTCGGCGATCGATCTCCTTCTACACGGACCTGATCGGGCTTCACGTCATCGAACAGAACGAGGAACGGGCGCTGTTGGGTGTTCCGGGCGATCCCTTTCTGGTGCTGAACGCGCAACCAGGCGCTGATCCCTGGCCACGGAGCGGGCGCAGCTATACCGGCTTGTACCACTTTGCGATCCTGGTTCCGGAGCGCGTTGATCTCGGCCGCTGGCTCGCGCACTGGCTGCGACAGAACATGCCGTTGCCCGGACAGGGAGATCATTTCGTCAGTGAGGCTCTTTACCTCGAAGACCCGGACGGCCACGGAATCGAGATCTACCGGGATCGTCCGCGCTCTGAGTGGGAGTGGAGTAACGGTCAGGTGCGGATGGGCGTCGAACCGGTGGACGTCCGCGGGCTGCTGGAACTGGCCGAATCTTCGAACGATCCCTGGACCGGACTGCCGCAGGGCACAACGCTCGGCCATATCCACCTGCAGGTCACGGATATCGCAGAGACCGCCCGGTTCTACGATTCGATTCTCGGGCTCGATATCGTCGCGAAGATGCCGAGCGCGCTGTTCATCTCCGCCGGTGGCTATCATCACCACATCGGAGCAAACGTCTGGCACAGCCGCAACGCCGAACCCGCACCGGAGAATACCGCCAGCCTGCAGTACTACACGATCGTTCTTCCTGATTCCGATGAGATGACCCGGGTCTCAGCTCGTCTGACCGATGCGGAGGTTGATCACGCCGTGACCGAAGACGGGCTCGAGGCGCGAGATCCATCCGGCATAGCTATACGATTCACAGATGGAGAAAACGGGGGATAGCAACATCCCCCGCTCCCGAAAGTTCGGGCAACTCAGGAACCTGTCGGCAGTTCGTCAGTCATGAACGTGCGCACTCGATGCGGCATCACCGGATGTTCGAATACGGCGTCAGTTGACCGCGTGGGGAAGAAACCAACTGCCCGGATCATTTCGTCTCCGGTGTTGCGTACACCATGCGAAGCGTGTGCTGGCACGAATACCATGTCGAACGCGGAAACTGGTCGCGCTTCGTCACCGACGATTCCCTCACCGGACCCACTGAGCAGCACGATGATTTCATCTTCGTCGTGCGTGTGCAGCGCGAGCGACTCGCCCGGGTCAACTTCGAAATAGACGACCGACAGCGATTCGACCTCGGGGTGGTCCATGTACGGAAGTTGCGATCGCCACTGTTGGGAACGGTCACGCTCTATCCATTCCCGATCGAGGTCGAGTTCGGTCAGGTTGATCGCCAGCATTTTCAACCTCCCTCAACGATCTCGCCCTCGAAATCAGGTCCCGCAAACACGCCGAAGGCACGCAATGTCTCGCTTCCGGTGTTCGAGATTCCGTGCGGCAGCATTGCGGGAATGAATACGATCCCGTGCGTGTCGACATTCCTCGTTTCGTCCCCTACCTTTGCCTCACCAGAGCCGCTGAGCAACACAACGATCTCGTCTTCTCGATCGCAGTGGGTCACAAGGGTTTCGCCTGGCTCAAGCTCAAAGTACACGGCCCCAAGCGATGTGATCTCTGGAACTCCGCTGAGTGGCGTTGTCGCTCTCCACCCCTTTGGTGGCTTATTCTCCAACCACCCTTCCTCCAGTTCGAGATCGTTGAGCTGCGCGGTGATCATCGCACGTCTCCTCTCTGTCCTCCCGCGTTTGCTCGAAGCTGTTCCACGTCGTCCGACAGACTTCTCAACGTTCAACTGGCATGCTGGCCCGACGGCAGAGGTTCCTCACCAAAGACCCGCACACCAATCGGCTGAACAACCTGTCCGAATTTGCTGACGACGTCAGAACCGGCAAAGATGCCCAGCGCACGAACGGTTTCGTTGCCGGTATTCCGAAACCCGTGGGGGACCAGCGCCGGAATGAAGACGAATCCGTGCGCGTCTAGATCTGCGACCTCGTCGCCGACGGTTCCTTCGCCGGAACCGCTGAGCAGCACGACGATCTCGTCCTTACTGTCAGTGTGGATGGGGAGTTCCTCCCCAGGTTCGATCTCGAAGTAGACTGTGCCCAGTGACTCGAGTCCGGGCTGGCCCATGGTCGGGAACTGGCCGCGCCAGCGGGGGCCTTCCTCGTACCAGGCGTCGAAGAGGTCCAGCTCATCAAGCTGAATACTGAACATAGGATCGCTCCTTTCCTTGCGAGCGGAGCACGGCGGCTCATCGCTAAACACTGGTGTATACTGATATGAGAACAGTCTAACGGCCGCTCCAACGACTGTCAATATCACTCAACAGGTCTGTTCACTGAAAAAAGGTGCGATGGCACGCAAGTACGAGCTGAAAAAGCGCGCGAAAAAGCAGGAGGAGACACGTCAGAGAATAGTGGAAGCCATCGTCGATCTGCACGAAGAGGTCGGCCCGGCCAACACCACGATCAAGGGCGTGGCGGAGCGTGCTGGTGTCCAGCGGCTGACCGTCTATCGGCATTTCCCTGATGAGCGTTCAATGTTCGAGGCGTGTAGCGCGCACTTCATGGAGAAGCATCCTGCGCCGGATCCCTCGCCGTGGATGGAGATCAACGATCCAGTTCAGCGACTGCGAACCGGGCTCACGGAACTGTATGACTATTACGCCCGGACGGAGCGCATGAACGCAAACGTTCTTCGAGACGCGGCGAAAATTCCGGAGCTGTTCGAGATAGTCGAACCGATCGAAAAGGCGATGCAGCAATACGCGCTCGTTCTGATCGAGCCATGGGATATGCCTGAACAGGATCGGCACTATCTTCATGCCGCAGCGGTGCATGCGATCCTGTTCACCACCTGGCAGTCTCTGATTCGTGAACAGGGCATGAATCAATCAGATGCTGTGGAGTTGATGGTTCGAATCATCACGTGTCTGGCCTCGTGTCCTGCTGGCGACGCTAGCTGCTCCGGCCAGACGTGATTCACGCTATACTCGGGAACGGAAATGACCAGTTGCCGCGGGCGAGGTGGACTAGATGCTTGAACTGCTTGATTCGATATTTCTCGGCCTGATTTCGGTCGCCGTCCCGGCGATCATGATCGGGCTGGTTTTGCTCATCGCCTATGCAATCTACCGGGAAGTCCGCGGGGGCGAGCAGTAGTCATACGTGGCAGTCACTGCGACCTGTGTCATTCGGGCTTCTGCTTCGGACAAGAGTCGGCAGATCTGCCGAGTCGCAAAAATGCACCGGTAGGACACGCCAGCTCAACCTGATTTGCCGCCATCCTGATTCCCGGACCCATCCCTCAAGAATGACCGCAAATCGGCAACTGCCATTTCGATTGCTAAAACGTTCCCGGAACAGGGTCGGGGGCTGCTAGCCCGGTCGAGGTCAGAAGCCATCACGTAGATTGATATTGCTCGTGCAACTTCGATCGCCGGGAGAAAGGAGCACTGCCTTGCCAATCGGTCCGTGGGAACTCGCAATCATCATGTTCATTCTCGGGGGGCCATTCCTGCTCGCGATCCTGTTCGCAATCTACCTGTTCACCCGTCGATCAACCCCCTCGGATTCCGCACAACACGAGAAGTCTCCACTCCAGATCCTGGATGAACGCTACGCTCGAGGTGAGATCGACTCGGCGGAATACGACGAACGACGCCGGCGAATCACGGGAGACGACTCCCACTAGCCAGCAGCGGTCCGACGTCGACCCGGTCAATGGTAGGATGCCCGCGGATTTGTTGACCGCACCACAGAAAGGGACAAGCAGGTGAGCGGTAGTTCAAAACGCACGCTAATCCGGGGCGGATTGCTCATCGACGGGACCGGTGCCGAACCGATCGACGACGGCGCAGTTCTGATCGAAAACGGGAAGATCATCGAGGTCGGTCCAACATCGCAGATTCGCTCGAGCGGCGCCGAGATTATCGAGGCTGGCGGCCGGACGATCATGCCAGGGTTGATCGATACCCATATCCACATCGCCTCGGACGGCAATCCCAATCCGATGAAGCGCCTCAAGGACAAACACGCCTACACCGCGATTCGCTCCTCCGTTCACGCACGGAAACTGCTGGAAGCCGGCTTCACGACGATTCGCGACGCTGGCGCCCACGGCTACACCAACATCGCAACGCGGGACGCAATCAACGATGGCCTCATTCCCGGCCCTCGTTTGCGGGCTCCCGGCTACGGCCTGACGAGCACTGGCGGCCATGGCGACGGCTACTACGCACCCCACGTCGAGATCGACAATCCAGCCCGGGTCGATAGCCCCGACGAAGTTCGCCGGGCAACCCGACTGATGCTGAAAATGGGCGCAGACTGCATCAAGTTTGTGTCGGCCACCGGCGGGGTGATGTCCGACGGCGACGAACCGGCGGCGCCGCAGTTCACTATCGAAGAGATGGCCGCCGGAATCCACGAGGCGAAAGCCCACGGCGTTCACACATTCGCCCACGCCCAGGGCACGACCGGCATCAAGAACGCGATCAAGGCCGGGATCAACAGCATCGAACACGGCTTCTGGATCGACGACGAAGCGGTCGAGATGATGAAGACAAACGACGTCTTCTTCGTCCCCACGCTCAACGCCGTCTACCAGATCGTGGAGTTCGGCGAGGAAGCCGGGATTCCGGCATACGCTGTCCGCAAGGCAACCGAAGCGCAGGAAGCCCATCTGGAAAGTTTCGATCGCGCCCGCAAGGGTGGTGTGAAGATCGCCATGGGCACCGACGCAGGCACACCGTTCAACAAACAGGGCGAAAACGCAATCGAGATGGAACTGATGCACCGGGCCGGGATGCCGGCGATGGATGCGATCGTCGCGACCACGAAGACGGCTGCCGAATGCATCCGCTTCGGTGATGTCACCGGCACGCTTGAGGTCGGCAAGGCCGGCGACGTGATTCTGGTCGACGGTAATCCGCTCGACCAGGTCAGCATGCTCCGGAACGTCGAAAAGATCCACCTGGTGATGAAGGAAGGCGAAATCTTCGCAAACCGCATGTGAGTTCCCTGTCAGTTCCCCGATTCGGAATTGTTCCCGTGTCGGGGAATCCCTGTGTTACACTGTGTTACAACGTCACACAGTGATTCGAAGGGAACAGTTCTATGGCCAGTCGACATCTTTCGGTTCGGCTCGCAGACGAAACGTTCGAACGGTTGAATACTGAGAGTGAGCGTTCGGGCCTGAGCAGATCTCAGCTCGCCAAGACTCTGCTCGACGAAGGCCTTCGCATGGAACGACACCCGGGAGTCGTCTTCCGACGTGGTCCGGCGGGGCGGAGGCCGGCGCTTTCCAGCGGCCCGGACATCTGGGAAGTCATTCAGATTCTCAATCACCTCGAGAGCTCTGGAGATGAACTGGTTCGGCAGACGGCGGACCTTGCCGAAATACGCGAGGACGAAGTCCGAACGGCGTTGCAGTATTACGGCGAATTCCCTGATGAAATCAACGAATGGATCGAGCGAGCCGAGCTCCAGGAAGCCGAGATGGAAGAAGCGCTACAACGACAGCAGAGGATCCTCAGTCGGTGAGGTTGTTGCTCGACGAAATGCTTTCACCAGTGATCGCTGCCCATTTGCGCGATGAAGGTCATGACGTCATCGCCGTCGCGGAGTCCCGCAACTGGCGCCAAAGTCCTGACGACGAGATCTTCGCACTGGCGCAACGTGAATCCCGCACGGTTGTTACAAAGAACATTCAGGATTTCCGTCCGCTTGGGTTCTCGGCCATAGAGCGCGGAGACCAACACGCCGGACTCGTCCTGATCAGCAATCGCAGATTCCCAGCACACGATCCACACGTAACCGGCAAACTCATTTCGTCACTCCGAAGGCTGCTTGAGACCAGAGATGACCTGACCAATTCCGAATTCTGGCTGACCTGATCGACTCCGACTGCCACGTGGAACAAGGGGTTCCGATAACCAGGTGTCTGGAATCTACAAGCCTCCCCCTCAATCCCGTTCAGCCCACGATGGGGCGGTCACCGGAAGCGCAACCCTGATTGTCGTTCCAACGCCCGGCTGGCTGGAGATATCGATTGATCCATTGTGCGCATCGACGATCATTCGGGTGATAGACAGCCCCAGTCCGGCCCCATTCTTCGATGCCGGGCGACTCGGACTGGCCCGGTAGAACCGATCGAAAACATGCGGCAAATGCTCTGGTTTAATGCCCGCCCCCTGATCACTCACGGTTATCCTTGCGTGTGAACCCGACTGAACACATTCGAGTCTGATCGCGCCGCCCTCGCTGCTGTGTTGGAACGCGTTATCCAGCAGGTTCACCAGCATCTGGATGATCCGGTCTTCGTCACCCCGGATCGTTACCGGCTCTGCGCTCGTCTCCAGCGTCAACCCGTATTCCTCGGCAAGCGGGGCGTATTGTTCGACCAGCAGATCAATCAGAGAATGCAACTCCACCTGGTCAACCGCCAGTTCCAGATCACCAGTGTCGCTTCGCGCCAGTGACAGGAGCGTATTGGAGATTCTGGTCAGCCGCATCACATCCGCCTGTAGATTCTCCAGAACCCGCGAGTCCTCCTCAGGATCTCGATCATGGGCAATCGCCAGATCGAGCTGGCTCTGGATCAACGCGAGCGGGGTTCGAAGCTCGTGGGACGCCGCCGCGGTGAATTCCCGCTGTCGAACCATGGCGTGCTCCAGTCGATCCAGCATTGCGTTGAACGTCCGCGCCAGCCGGCCGAGTTCATCGTTGGATGGGGGGAGATCGATGCGTCTCGAGAGATCCTGATCACCGATCCGGGCAGCCAGTCGTGTCATTCGATCGATTGGTTGAAGGGTTCGTCCAGCCAGCCAGAGACCGCCGACCGTCGCGAGTATCAGCAGTGCAAGACCAGCCGTCACGATCACAACGAGCATCGGGTTAAGGACAGAATCGATGCTTCGCCCGGCAAGGCCGACCTGCACGACGGCGACCACCTCGTCATCGGCCATGACCGGTTGAGAGAGTACCCGCATCCGGTCATCCTGGATCGTACGCCAGCGCAGGTCGGTGAACCCGTTGAGCGCGTGGTCGAGTCCTTCATCTTCCATGCTGACGTCGTCCAGTACCGGGCTCGGGTCAGTGAGAAGTTCGCCGCTCTCATCGACAAGCCGGACAAACTGCTGCCCCGGACGGTTGCGGATCCGGCGGTCCCCGATCTTCGGTTCACCGTCGTCGATATCGATCGACTCGGTCAGCAGCGCAGCCTGATTCTCCAGCGTGTTATCCAGTGATTGATGGAGAAAGAAACGCAGGCCGAGCACAACAGCTCCGGCGAATACCACCAGGATCACCAGCAGGAGCGACACATACCAGATCGTCAGGCGCCAGCGGATCGGTAGAGATCTAGTTGCCGTTCTCAACAAGCCGGTAACCTACTCCCCGCACGGTCTGGATCTGTCGGCCCGCTTCCTCGCCATCGAGCTTTCGCCGCAGAGCGCGGATGTGGACGTCGATAACGTTGGTGACATTCGGAAAGTCGTAGTCCCAGACGTGTTCGGCGATCATCGTTCTGGTCAGTACCTGATTCGGGTTGCGCATCAGGTACTCCAGAATCCGGAATTCCTTGTTGGTGAGGCGGCGCTCCTCTCCATTCTTCCGCACCTCCAGCGTTCTGGGGTCCAGTTCCAGGTCATTCACCCGCAAGACGGGGTTGAGCGACTGGGGTGGTCGTCGCTCCAGCGCGCGGAGCCGTGCCAGCAACTCCGCCACTGCAAACGGTTTCGTCAGGTAGTCGTCCGCTCCGCTATCAAGCCCCTCAACTCGGTGCTCAACCGTATCCCTGGCTGTTAGCAGAACGATTCGCGCCTGAACGTTCCTGTTCCTTAGCGAACGGCAGACCTCGAGTCCGTCGATGCCAGGAAGAATCACATCCAGCACGATTGCGTCGTATTCCGTTCCGTACGCCAGATTCAGAGCTTCCTCACCGGTCAGCGTGGCATCAACCGCGTGGCCAAATTCATCCAGACTCCGCCGGATCAACTGACACAGGCGCTCTTCATCCTCAACAACCAATATCCGCATGCCACTTCTCCGCAATTACACAACCTGAGTACCGTCACGTTGCCAGTGCCGCAAATTATGTGAGCTGTAAATGAATCTCAGATTAAGGCGGGGATCCGATTCCCGGCCTCTCAAATTGGTTCGGAATCTTCCCTTTTGCTTCACCAGAACTTCATCCGGGGCAATCAGCCTTGAGGGAGTCGATGGTCATCAGAGTCATCGACGCACGGTCCGATTGTCGATGAAACGAGCGGAGGTGAATCGATCCAGATCTTGCATTGACCTGCGAAACGCCGGGAAGGCGTTTAGACGTTTCGACTTCTTCCTGCGATCAACCAACTCAGGCAGGACCAGTCCACGAAATGAAAGGAACCTGAGAACATGATCGATCGAAAATGGATCTTCGGCGTCGGTGCCAGCTCGGCACTGGCGCTCTCAGCCCTGGCCACTCCGTTTACTGCGGCCGCTCAGGAGCAGCAGGAAAACGGGACAAACGGCGAAAACGATAATCAGATCATCCAGGAAAACGGAGCAGCTCCGATCAGTGAAGCTGAGGCGATCGATACAGCGCTGGCACACGTGCCCGGCGCCGATGTGGCTGACGTCAAGCTGCTGTTCGACTATGACCTCGGCTTCGGCGCGCCGCTCTTTAACATCGGATTCGGCGGAGCAGGTGACGCTGGGCTAGTGTCTGGTGATCTGAATTCGAATACTGAGAACAGCCTGAATCTCAACCTCATCTACAACATCGAACTCACCAACAACGTCGATGTAAGCGTGGACGCCAGCACCGGCGATGTCACGATCATCGACGTCAGTGATGCCGATGAAGTCGTCGAAGACGATGACGACGCTATCGTGGACGACGATGATGATGAGGCCGCCGAAGACGATGACGACGCCATCGTGGACGACGATGACGAAGACGCCGTCGAAGACGATGACGATGCCATCGTGGACGACGATGATGATGAGGCCGTCGAAGACGATGACGATGCCATCGTGGACGACGATGATGATGAGGCCG
>SLMJ01000266.1 GCA_007133615.1 Thermomicrobiaceae bacterium
CCCGACGGATTTCCGGGTAATAGCGAATCATGTTGTGCTCGACCAGGTCGTGCAGCGAGCCGGTGAGCTCGATGCCCGTGGCGCCGCCGCCCACGACGATAAACGTCAGCAATCGGCGCCGCTCTTCAGGATCAACGGTCTGCGTGGCAAGCTCGAAGTTCCGGACGATCGTTCGATGCAGTTCGTGGGCGTTCTGGACGGATTTGAGGCTGCAGGAACGTTCGCGAACCTCTTCCATACCGAAGTAGTTCGTCAGACTCCCGAGACCGATCACGAGGTAGTCGTAATCGATCTGTCCCGCGGCCGTGGTCAGCACCCCGTCCATCGGATTTACCCCGTAGATGCGGGAGCAGACGAAGTTAAACCCGCGCGTTGCACAGAAGCGTCGCAGCGGATACGTCAGATTCGTGGAGTCTACTGCGCCGGTCGCGACCTGGTACAGCAGCGGTGTGAAAAGGTGGTAGTTGTTCTGGTCCACCAGTGTCACATCGGCAGCATCGGCCGGAAGCCGCTTCGAAAGCTCTTCCAGCGTTGAGATGCCAGCGAACCCGGCTCCAGCGACAACGATCTTCGGCTTGCGCTCGCGGGTAACCGCGGGGCGCCGGGCGGGGCGGTTCCGTCTCGTAAACCACCACGCCGCGGCTCCGGCTCCGGCTGCAAGCGCTGTTAGCGTTCCGAGCTTGCCGAACACAAAGTACTCCGAGTTTCTCTCGACAATCGATCAGGCGTCCGGATCTTCGACCCGGTTGAAGACCGCCAGTCGCGGTTCGGTCATGTCTTCGACCGCGTATCGCAGACCCTCCCGGCTGAGCCCGGAGTCTTTCACGCCGCCATATGGCATGTGATCGATCCGGTAGGTCGGGACATCGTTGATGATCACACCGCCGGCCTCGATCGATTCGTACGCCTGAAGTGCATGCTCGAGACTGTGGGTGAATACCCCGGCCTGCAGTCCGAAGTCGGAATCGTTGATGTTTGTCAGCGCCTCGGTGAAGTCGTTGAAGGTGAAGACGTTGACCAGCGGGGCGAACGCCTCGCGAGAGCAGACGAAGCTGTCCTTTGGCGCGTTGGCGATGACCGTTGGCTGGAAGAACCGTCCGTCTGCCTTGCCGCCACAGAGGACTTCCGCCCCCTGATCCTTTGCCGCGTCGATCCATTCTTCGGTGCGGCTGGCGGCCTTCTCGTCGATCATCGGCCCGAGATCGGTGCTCTCGTCCAGCGGGTCGCCGATGCTCATCTTGCCTATCTCGTCCAGCAGCGCCTCGATGAATTCGTCTTTCCGGTCTTCATGGACGTAGATGCGCTGAACGGAAATGCACACCTGACCGGCATAGGCAAACGCCCCGACGCGACAGCGCTGTGCGGCCAGCTTGACGTCCGAGCGCTTGTCGACCACGACGCCGGCGTTTCCGCCGAGCTCGAGGACGACTCGCTTCTTCCCGGCACGCGACTTCATATCCCAGCCGACATTCGGGGAGCCGGTGAAACTCAACAGCGTGTATCGCTCGTCGGTAACGAGCTTGTCACCGACTTCTCGGTCCATCGGCATGATGCTGACGGCGCCTTTTGGAAGATCGGTTTCGTCGATCAACTCGGCAAACGTGAGCATCGTCAGCGGATCGTGGGTCGGGACTTTCAGAACAATCGGGTTGCCGGATGCGATCGCCGGAGCGACCTTGTGCAGAGCCAGGTTGAGTGGGAAGTTAAATGGTGAAATTCCCGCGATCGGCCCAATCGGAAAACGCCGAGTGAATCCGAAGCGCCCCGCGGAGGACGCCATGAGATCCAGCGGGATCGTTTCGCCACCGATCCGCTTGGCTTCCTCAACTGCCGTCTGGAGCGTGAATACCCCACGCAGGACCTCGACGCGGGAGTCCTTGATCGGCTTCCCGGCTTCCTTCGTCATCAGCTGGACGAATTCCTCCTGGCGCCGTTCAAGCGCGTCGGCCAGTTGCTGCAGGATCGCAGCGCGTTCGAATGTCTGCAGCTTGCGCGTCTTCTGGAAGGCGTCGACGGCAGCCTTCGTCGCGTGTTCGAGGTCATCCTTACTGGCGAACGAGGTTACGCCGACGACCTCCCCGTTGTACGGATTGGTCACGTCGAGCGACTTGTCGGACGAGCGCCATTCGCCACCGCAATAGAACTTGTATTCAGCTGGCATCGTCAATCCCTTTCCTCCTTGTGAAGCAGCGCACAATTCGCCGTTTCCGCTGTTATGCCCGCAGATTTCGCGCCGTGGAGCCTGCAGGCACGAATCTCGTTCAAATGAAACGGGCGGTCTTCAAGAACGAGGACCGCCCGGAACGATACGAACGCAGTTGTGGCGTGGGTCAGGCCGCGGACCACCAGTCGTCTTCCTGCGCGCCATAGTTGGCGAGCTCGGTTTTGGTGTAGATCATGCCTTCGCGGTCCTGTGTTGCGAGCTCGTACTGGCCGCTCATCGTAATGGCATCAACCGGGCAGACCTGGGCACACATTCCACAGAAGAGGCAACGACCGGCCCGGAGAATGAACTCGCCGAGCTCCCGGTCTCCTTCTTCGGATGCAACCACGTGCATTTCCAGGCAGCTGGTCGGGCAGATGCGGGCGCACAGTCCGCACGCGACACAGAGCGCTTCACCGGACTCCGGATCGGCACGCAGCGCCGGAAGCCCACGGAAACGGCTTGGCATCTCACGGCGTTGCTCGGGGTACTGAATCGTCTGGTTTGGACGAAACAGCCGTTTCAATGTGACCCAGAATCCACCTACTTCTTCAAACACGGTCTGGACCCTCGCGTTTCTACGTTAGCGTTCGACCGACGCGAATTGAATCGCCTCTTCCGGCAGGCTGTCCCCGCGCTGAAGGTATGGCGAGTCTTCCGTTCCAAACGCCCGGACGGGCCACTGCATCGCGTTTCGTTCGAGGCGTGGGAACGAGACGCCCTGGTAAATCGGCGCCATTCGGGAAATCTCATCCAGAATCAGCGACGGATGCGAGAACGTCAGGCTGTAGCCCATTTGCTCGGCGATTTCCTGGATGTACCAGGAATGCTGGTGGGCGTCGCCGGGAGCCGTAACTGTGTAGCGAACCCGCTGGATGGTGCGATCTGCACTTGTGAACGAGCCATCCTTCTCGAGGAACATTGCCGCCGGGAGAACCACATCGGCCAGTTCGGTCAGCTTGCTCTCGAACGATTCCTCAACCACGAGGAACTCGAGTTTCGGGAGCGCTTCGATAAGTCGCTCGTCGAAGCCAAAGCTGTGCTCGTGTGTTGATCCCGCAATGTACATTGCCTTGATTTCACCGGCTTCGATCGCGTCGATCATCTCGGTGATCGAATAACCCGGAACGGTCGGCAGTTCCTTGATTACCCGGAATCCGTTCTGAGCGATCTGCGATTCATTCCAGCGCAGGCTCCAGTTCGCTGCGAACTGATCGAGCACATCCGGATCCTCAACCGGCTGATATCCCGGGAGGAATGATGGATGGCAGCCCATATCGGTGGCACCCTGCAAGTTGGCCGGGCCCCGATAGTTCATAACGCCTGCGCCGGCGATGCCGACGTTGCCGGTCATGATCGCCAGATTGTTGACTGCTCGACTCGAGTCATTGACGTCAATCGATCCTTCGGTCGCGAGCGTGGAGAAGATCACCGACGGCGGGTATTCGCCAGGTTCGGTTTCACCCTGTCGCGAGCGACCACCTGTTGCATAGAGGAGTGCCGCCTGCTCGAACTTTTCGATTGGTTCACCCAGGCTCTCGGCGATAGAGGCTGGATCGATATGCTCCAGCGTGTCCCGGAACTCGTTATATGTGGAGTGGTTCGGATCGATCGGTCGGGACAGCCCGCGATCCTCGATCAGTTTTGCAATTGCCAGCAGCACGTCCGCCTGTCGATCGACTGGCGCCTTGATCCAGACGTCACCTCGCTCGCAGAGCGGGTAGTAGTCTTCCGAGACAACCACCGTCGCCGTCTCCCGGTACTTGCGCGCCCAGTAGATCCAGTAAGAGGCAATCGGCGCTTTCTTGCCGATATCCGGGCCAACAACCAGGACCGAATGCGAATCGGTGAACATCTCCTGAAGTGAGTTGGTCGAGGCGGTGATTCCGATTGACTCCAGCAGGGCAGACTCCGTGTCGACAACGGAGCTGTTAACCAGCCGGTCGATGTTGTTCGTGCCCATCACTGCACGGGTGAACTGCTGCAGAAGGTAGTTCTCTTCGTTGGTGTTCTCGGGTGATGCCAGCGCGGCAAACGTGTCGCCCTGGTAGTGCTTGAGTTTGCTGGCGATAGTGTCGACTGCTGAATCGACATCAGTCGGGACGAGATCGCCCTTTTCGTTTCGAACCATTGCCGTTTCGAGGCGATCAACACTCTGGACCGTTTCGTATCCCCACTTGCCCTGCTTGCAGGTATAGCCGTGGTTGACACCGCGCTCCCAGAGGTGCGTGGTCCGACGAACGAGCCCGCGGCTGTGTTCGATGTTCAACGTGCAGCCGACATCGCAGAAGCCGCAGATCGTCTCGGTCGAATCGAGTTCCCACGGGTGCATGCCGAATTTGCGATCTGTGAGCGCTCCAACCGGGCAGACAGCGATACACATACCGCAATGTGTGCAGGTGGTGTCGCGCAGGTCCTGATCGTAGGCAGTGCCGATGTATGCCTCGAGGCCGCGACCCATCACTTCGATTGCAGTTGCACCGATGACCTCGTCACAGACACGCGTGCAGCGAGCACAGACGATGCATCGATCCCATTTGTAATCGATCAGATCGCTGAGATGGACGTATTCCTGGGCCAGCTTCGGCCGCTGATACGGGTTGGTGTGCACGTTGTGCAGGTACGTATTGTCCTGCAGGTAGCATTCTCCGGATTTGTCACAGGTGGGGCAGTCCAGCGCGTGGTCGACGAGGTACATCTGCAGCACGAACTGTCGTGATTCCAGCGCCGGTTCGGAGTGCGTCTTCACTTCCATACCATCGCGCGCAACAGCCGCACAGGACTCGACGAGACCACCTCGGCGGCCGAGCACTTCTACCGTGCAAATACGGCAGGATCCCCACGGCCGGAGCAGCGGTTGATAGCAAAGGTTTGGTACTTCGATGCCAGCCGATTGGCAGGCTTCCAGAATCGTCGTTCCTTCCGGAACGGTGACGTCCTGATCGTTAATGGAAAGGGTGATGAGCTTGGTATCTGGTGTGGTGACCATTCCGGTGAACTGGCCTCCTCGTTACAATGCAACGGGAGAAGCCCGCCGCAACGACTATCCGGGTACTGTCGGTTCATGTTCACCGAATTGCGTGAACAGACGTGTCAGGATGCAGTTCCGGTCGCGCCGTCAGAGGGATTTGAACGGTACCTGTGAGGACGGGCACATCCGACTCTGACTGGCAAGATTCTATCACACGGTTCGCGCGATCTTTCACAATCTCAGGGGACATGGTAACGGGTCGATTCGGGTTTGAATTGGTACCAGTGTCACATGGTCGAGATCACGTCGTTGAATTATGGTTAGCCCATGAATGAGTACGGCTCCGGCGACATGAACCAGCGTAAATCGATTCTCAAACCGCTTTCGGCAGGCAAAAAGCGGACGGCTCAGGCACCACAGCACTCGACTGACGAGCGTCCCGCCGCAAGCGAATCCCCTCACGTTGCTCCGCTGAATCGGCGGCAATCCTCCGATGCAAATCCCGCAACCGATCAGACCCAGGCCGTTGCTACTGAGCGTCAGGAATCTGATTCTGACTCGGACCGGACCCGGACCGGGCCTGCGTTTGGCGCGTTGATCCAGCGGAAGGTTTCTGTTCCAGCCTGGATGGTCGCGTTGCTCGCCATCGCGATCGTGCTCGGGCCGACGCTCGCCGCTGTTTCGCTCTGGGAAAGCGGTAGCGAACAACAGCAGCAGGACCTTACCGCGGCTGAGGCTACCCCGACTGCGGAATCCGAAGAGTCAGATGATGAGGTCCCGCTGGCGCTCGAAGTAGACGAGATGTTCGACTCCCGGCAGTGGGATGAGCCTGCTCCGCCGGAGGTTTCGAAGCGCGAACAGTACCTGCGGGAACAGGGTGTCGACCCTGATCAGGAAGTCCGCTACCCGGCTGACGAAGTCGAGCGTCTTCAGGCTGAGATCGAAGCGATCCAGCGTAACAGTGCGATGCTCCGGAGCCTGGCTCGTCAGCAATCAGGTGACCTTTCCGAGGCGTATTCCTCGCTGGAGGCATCCCAGGAGCACGCGGATGGCGCACTGGAAGACCTTCAGGAAAGAATAGATGAACTCGAGGGCCGGATTCAGGCGGTCGATGAACTCGCTCGTGAACTACGGGACCTGCTCGGCATGCCGCCGTCGGAATCCGGTATGGGCGGTCCGCTTCCGTCCGTCGCTGGAGAAGAAGAGCAGGCCGATCCGTGGCTCACGCTTCGCTCCGACATCGTGGCGATCGAGCAGTGGGCAGGCACGCTGGTCTTTGACCTTGATGAAGTAAACACTGAGATCCAGCTCCGCATGGCGCAGATGGAACAGGCCGGAGTCGATCGCGGTCCGGACCTCAGCGCGGATATCGAGTACTACGAATCGATGCCGATGGGCTGGCCGGTTGACGGGCCGATCACCTCCCGATTCGGAATCCGCAGCAGCCCGTTCGCCGGCGAAGGCGGTGCCTCTGAGATGCATACCGGGATCGACATCGCTGCCCGGACCGGCACGCCGGTGACGGCGACCGGTGGCGGGACGATCCAGGTTGCCAGCGACCAGGGCGGATACGGTCTGCTCGTCGTGATTGATCATGGCCGCGGTGTGACGAGCTGGTACGGGCACAATTCCCGTTTGCTGGTCAGCCCGGGGCAGCAGGTCAATGCTGGCGACGTGATTGCTGAAGTTGGCTCCACCGGGCGCTCGACTGGCCCGCACGTTCACTACGAGGTACGTGTCAACGGAGTTCCTGAGGATCCGCTACCGTACATGCGAATGTCCCGCTAGTAACTTGCAGAATCGTCACCCCCGATGCGGCAAAAATGCCCCAAAGTGAGTTGTCTCGGCGCCGAAAATCCAGAAGCGGCATGCTATAATCCGGGCACTCTGTGAGGCGAACGGAGACTCAAGACGGGGGTAAATTTGCAGTTCGAAACGATCATCGGCCTCGAGGTTCACGCGCAGTTGCTGACCAACTCGAAAATGTTCTGTCGGTGCTCTGCGGCCTATGCGTCGGCCGATCCAAACACACATGTCTGTCCAGTCTGTCTCGGGCTGCCGGGAGCACTGCCGGTGATCAATCATGGCGCTGTCCAGGCAACGATCATGACGGGACTGGCGCTGAACTGCTCGATCCCCGAATACAGTAAGTTTGACCGCAAGAACTACATCTATCCCGACCTGATGAAGGGCTATCAGATCTCGCAGTATGACCTTCCCCTGTGTGAGAGTGGTCACCTGCCGATGATCATTGATGGTGAGGCGAAAAACGTTGGCATCACCCGTGTCCACCTCGAAGAAGATACGGCCCGGCTCGTCCATCGAACGGCGAACGGGGAGAGCTACAGTCTGGTTGATGTCAATCGCTCCGGCGTCCCGCTGATGGAGATCGTCAGCGAACCGGATATGCGCTCGCCGGCAGAAGCCCGTGCCTATCTGATGGCACTGCGTCAGATCCTCCGCTACATTGGCGTTTCCACAGCAAACATGGAGGAAGGCGCATTCCGCTGCGATGCCAATATCTCGCAGCGGTCGATTGATGGCTCGGTAGTCGGGCCCAAAGTTGAGATCAAGAACATGAACAGTTTCCGGTCCGTTGAGCGCGCGCTCGAGTTCGAGGTCGAACGACAGCGTAAAGCACTGCAAGACGGAGAAGCACTGGCGCAGGAAACACGCGGCTGGGTGGAAGATCGGGGAATTACGGTATCGCAGCGGACAAAGGAGTTCGCGCACGACTATCGGTACTTCCCGGAACCAGACCTGCCGCCCCTGGTGCTTGATCGCGCAGAGGTCAGCGAAATCGAAGGTCGGATGGCAGAACTGCCGGCGGCCCGGAGAACCCGGTTCGTTGAGCAGTATGCGTTGAACGACCGCGAAGCAGAATCGCTTACGGTCGAACGGTCGGTCGCCGATTTCTTCGAGGAAACCGTGAACGGCAAAGAAGACAAGGCCCGGGAAGCATCCAACTGGATCACCGGCGAGATCTTCGCGCTGATGCGGGATTCCGGTCTGGAACTGGAGGACGTCAACGTGATGCCTGGCCAGATCCGGGAACTCATTGACCTCGTTGACCAGGACACGATCAACAATCGAACAGCAAAGGAAGTGCTGGTTGCCGTCCACGATTCGGGCAAAGACCCGAAGGAAATCGTGGAAGAGCGGGGACTGGCACAGGTGAGCGATGAAGCTCAGTTGTTGGCAGTGGTGCGAAATGTGGTGGACGAGCACCCAGAAGCGGTAGCCGATTACCAGAACGGAAAAAAGGCGGCGATTGGCTTCCTGATCGGACAGGTCATGAAGCAAATGCGCGGCACAGCCAATCCCGGCGTTGCCAGGTCTCTCCTTGAGCAGGAACTGGCAGAACGGGTGACGTCGTAAGGGTCTGGAGGTTTGTCGAAGTGGCAGGCCTCCGTTTTTTTGGTCCGTTCTGGCGGTCGACCCGCCGGTTACTACCGGTCCAGCGCCCCGGCATAGTGACTGCTGAGAACGTTGCAGTTGCCGGAAGCTGACAACTGAGAAGGGGTTCACGCTATGGTGGTCGAGAGTCCTGCTCGCGATTCCAGGGAACCAAACATATTCGATTACGCTGTTGAACAGTTCAACATTGCTGCCGATGTCATCGGGCTCGATGAGGACATGCGGCGAATCCTCAGCACCTGTAAACGGGAGCTTACCGTCAACTTCCCGGTGGAAATGGATGACGGCTCCGTGCAGGTGTTTACCGGTCACCGGGTTCAGCATAACGTTGGTGCTGGTCCCTCCAAGGGCGGAATCCGATATCACCCGGATGTCACCGTCGAAGAAGTTAAAGCGCTGGCCATGTGGATGACGTGGAAATGCGGCGTCGTCGGCCTTCCGTACGGCGGCGGCAAGGGTGGTGTCCGCGTCAATCCGAAGATGCTCTCACAGAACGAACTTCAGAATCTGACGCGACGCTACACCTCTGAGATCTCAATCTTGATTGGTCCGCATAGCGACATCCCCGCGCCAGACGTCAACACAAATCCGCAGGTTATGGCCTGGATCATGGACACCTATGGCATGCACCAGGGCGGGATCGTTGAGCCGGCGGTTGTTACCGGTAAGCCGATCCTTCTCGGTGGTTCGGCCGGACGGTTCGAAGCAACAGGCCGCGGTTGCGTCTACGCGATCGCCGAAGCGGCGAAGAAGTACGGAATGGACTTCCACAACCTTCGTGTGGCTGTTCAGGGATTTGGCAATGCTGGCGCGACGGCCGCCCGGATCATGCACGAGGAAGGCTGCCGCGTGGTTGCGGTCAGCGATTCCCGGGGCGGTACCTACAATCCGAACGGACTCGACATCCACGCTGTTGATGAGCACAAACGGTTGAGCGATACCGTTGCCAGTTTCTCCGGCGGGGAGCCGGTCTCGAACGCCGACTTGCTGGAGCTGGATTGCGATGTACTGGTGCCAGCAGCGCTTGAGGGTCAGATCGTTCGGGACAACGCAGATCGGATCAAGGCCAAGCTGGTTGCAGAAGCGGCAAACGGGCCGACCACGCCAGAAGCCGATCGGATTCTGCACGACAATGGTGTGATCATCCTGCCGGATATCTACGCCAACGCCGGCGGGGTAACGGTTTCGTACTTCGAGTGGGTGCAGGGATTGCAGTCCTTCATCTGGACGGAGAACGAAGTAAACGAACGACTGCACAAAGTCATGGCAGATTCGTTCGAAGCTGTCCACACGGTCGCCCAGCAGTACCAGGTACACATGCGCACCGCCGCGATGGTCCGGTCGATCCAGCGGGTGGCGGAATTTGCGAAGGTCCGCGGAATTTATCCGTAGATTACGACCCGGAGCACTCCTTCGAAAAACGCCGCGCCCCTTGTCCAGACGGGCAAGGGGCGTTCTGTGCCTTCAAACGTGCAAGAGTGTACGTACACTAATTTCCGCATGACTCATAGCGCACAAAAACGGTCGTTCCTGGCGGATTTCGACCCCAGGACGTCTCGTTGTGCCCCCTGTTGGTCCTTCCCACTGGAGCGGGACGGCGGTTGCATGCGCTGTAGATGCAGCCCGTTGGCCGTCGCGCTGAACGGAGGAATCTGAGCCCAGATAGGGAATCCGGATCGGCAATCGAGATCCCTCCGCTACGTTCGGCGTTCATGCCCCTGGCTTCGTAACAGGTGTCCGCTGGAACGCCTCACTCCGGTCGGGATGACAAGAAGTGGTATGAGGCGTGACACCAGGACTTCTCGTCGTACCTC
>SLMJ01000139.1 GCA_007133615.1 Thermomicrobiaceae bacterium
GCGATGCCGGTCGAAGCAGAGAGCGAAACACCGGCGTGACACCTGATCTTTCCTACATTGACATTCTCATCGTCTCGATTCTGGTGGCGATAAGCATCGGGATGAGCTTGCTGGAACGGCTTGGCCTAGCGCAGGACATCGTGATCAGTTGCCTGCGAGCATTCGTGCAGCTTACCGCGGTTGGATTCGTGCTCAGGCTTCTGTTCGACAACGTTGCGTTTCACTGGGTTGCGCTTGCGGTACTGGTCATGATCGCGGCGGCAGTGCAGGCTGGGCGAAGCCGGCTTGACGGAGTATCTCCGGGATTGACTGGTGATATGACCGTCGCAATTCTGCTGGTGTCTGTCGCGACGCTGGCGTTTGTCGTCGGGGCGGTCATCCGCCCGGCCCTCTGGTACGACCCGCAGATTATCGTGCCGCTGGCCGGGATGATCATCGGCAACACGATGACGGCGACGACGCTCGCGGCCAACCGATACCTCGCCGAGCTCCGGCTTCAGCAACAGGACGTTGAAGCAATGCTCGCGCTCGGCGCCACCAGTGATCAGGCAGCAGCGAACGTATCCCGCGAGGCCATACGCTCAGCACTTATCCCGACCATTGCCGGCATGATGGTCGTGGGGATCGCCTTGCTACCCGGAACGATGACCGGGCAGATCCTGGCGGGCCAAGATCCGTCGCAAGCGGTTCGCTATCAACTCGTTGTGCAGTACATGATGCTGTTCGCGGCTGTGGCAACGTCGCTACTGATTGTTCGGCTCATTCACCGCCGGTACTTCACCCGCAGTCATCAAATCCGCCTGGAGCTCTTGCGTGAGTCCAGCAGCGAGGCTCATCGCAACGGTGTCGGGCGACAGGTCCTTCACTGGATTCGGAAGCGTCTGACTGGCTAGTACCAGCCGAGCTCATTGGGCAGACACATTCGGCAGGTTCAGTGCCGGGTGCGCTGGCCGCTCGTCCGGCAGCCATTGAATCTGGGAACGGGTCTAGGACAGACGCACCGAATCCAGGGCGGTCACGACTTCTTCGATCAGATCCTCTGGCTCTTCGATTCCGATCGAGAAACGGAGCAGACCGTCGCTGATCTCCAGCTCTTCCTTTACCGCGGAGTCGACTGATCGATGAGATGTCGTCGCGGGATGCACAACCGTGGTGCCGAGACCGCCCAGCGTTTCTACGAATCGGATCATCTCCAGCCGCTGGACGACGGTTTCAACGGCTTGCCTGCCGCCTCGAACATCGATCGAGAGCATGCTGCCGTAGCCTTCCCTGAGCATCCGCTTCGCAATCTGGTGTTGTGGGTGGTTGCCCAAACCGGGATAGCGAACCCGCTCGACCGCGCGGTGACCGTGGAGAGCTTCGGCGAGTTTCAACGCATTGCTGCTGCTCTGGCGCATTCGCAGAGCGAGCGTCTTCAGTCCGCGCAAGACGAGCCAGGCATCGAACGGTCCGCCGATGCCGCCGAACCGGATCGCGACCTGCCGGATCGGATCGAGTATCTCTTCAGACCCGAGCACGATGCCGCCGGAGACATCGTTATGCCCGGCGATGAACTTGGTGGTCGAATGGATCACGATATCGGCGCCGTGATCGACCGGTCCGGCGTGGATGGGCGTGGCAAACGTGCTATCGACGACGAAGTACACACCGGCCTCGCGGGCGATCTCACCGAGTGCGGCCAGATCGAGGACATTAATCGTGGGGTTAGTAATGCCTTCAACGTAGAGCATGTTTGCCGGTTCGGAGAGCGCCTGGCGGACTTGATCCGGGTCCCGGGCATCGACGTAGGTGACCTCGATGCCCAGTCGCTGGACATCCTGGTCGAGCAGATTCCGGGTGCCGCCATAGACCTGATTGCTCGCCACGATCCGGTCTCCGGCGGAGAGCGTGCCGAAGATGACGGCGCTAATCGCGCTCATCCCGGTGGCTGTAGCGAGACCGGCCTGGGTGCCCTCCAGTTGGGCCATTGCCGATTCCAGAAGCCGGTGGTTTGGCATGCCATATCGGCTGTAGATATAGCCGGGCTCACGGTGCTCGTAAACATCATCGACCGCTGAAATGTCCGGGTACGAATACACCGTGGTCTGGTAGATCGGGGCGACGAGCGGATCGGTCAGTGATTCGATTTCTGTCTCGCCAGCGTGCGCGATCCGGCTGGCCGGCTTCCGGTCATTCGACATGGTGCCTGATCTCCTGCCTGGTGTCGGGACGATAGATGTCGCTAATTATCCCGCACGCAGCGATTTCTGTGTCAGCTTCAGGCGCCCGCGAGTTGAGCGAGATCCCGCTCTCCAGCCGGAGTCTCCGCTTGCCAGGGAACTATCCACATGCGATCGGCGAGTTCCTGGCTCACCCGTTCCAGCTCGGCCCGTTCGAGCCGGGCCCGGGCAAGGAGTGTTGGATGACGGGTACCGCTTAGGTGATACGTCTGATTCATGATCCAGCCATACGGGTTGATATCTGCTCGCCGCAGATCGGCTTGCAGCCGTTCCGCCTCCAGTACCGGCGTACCCTCTGCCAGCGACACGAACAGCACCCGGGTGAATTCCGGATCCTGCAGGCGCATCAGCGGGGTGATCATCCGTCCCTGGACAGTTCC
>SLMJ01000120.1 GCA_007133615.1 Thermomicrobiaceae bacterium
AGAGCATCATTGCTCTCGTAGACCGCTTCCGCGCGCCAGTGCGGCCACACCAGGCCCGGCTTTCGAGTCTGGTTTGCCGATGCAAACACTGAGAATTCCGGATCTGAAAGGCCCTCCAGATTGACCTCCGGAAGCGCCAGGTGCATTGGCGTCAGTTCCTGCGCCTGCTCAAACGTCAACCCGGTGACTTCGCCTTCTTCCTGCAGCGTGGTTCGGGTATCGTCATCCACTGTCTCGGCGTCGTCAGTGTCCGATGCGATCTGCTGCTGGGCGAAGTCGAAGGCGTCATCGCCATAGAGGGCGGTCCCGGCGATCGCCAGGCTCAGGATCACGACGATCGCGGCGAGTTCGCCCCATTGCCGCAAGGTCGAGGGACGAGTGATGGCGCGATCCGGATCGGACGACCGCCTCGCTGCCTGGTTGATCGGTGTGGGCTCGAGTTCGGTTTCGCTCGCAGTTTCCAGGGATTGCGCCGGATGTCCACTCCTCAGCGAATCCTCCAGATTCCGCCGGAAGTGGCGGGACGGGTTCGGCGTGTCGTCACTGGCATGCAGGCGGTCGATCAGCGGATCATCGCCGTGACCGTCCTGATAGGCATCCCAGTCGCGATCGAGCTTGTTGATGCGTTCCTGATCATCGCGGGTCATCGCTGGCCTCCGCATGGTCGTCTGGTTCGAGGTGATGTCGGAGTCGTTCCATGGCCCGGTACTGGAGCATCCGGACTGATTCGGGTGTTCGATTCATCGCCTTGGCGATCTCCGGCCCCTTGAGCCCGGCCAGCCGGAGTTCGACAACGCGTGCCTGCTCTTCGGACAGCTTGTCGAGCAACTGCTGGACGTTCTGCCCGCTTTCACGTTGCAACGCGCGCTGTTCCGGGGTCGGGTCCGGGTCGGTCAGATCCGGATCAATGCCTGGTGCGATTGGCTGCCTGCGTTTCCACGTATCGACGACGGTGGTGTAGGCGATCCGGAACAGCCAGGCTCGGAATGAACCGCCTCGATACTGGGGGATCGATCGCAGCGCGCGTTCGAAGACCTGGCTGGTGGCATCCTCGGCCGATTCGACCGATTCCAGTCGCCGGTAGCAGTATCGGAAGACCGCATCGACATAACGCCGGTAGAGTTCGATGAATGCGTCCGGATCATGTTGAGCCGAAAGTGCGAGGCTCGACTCCTCAAGACGATGGTCTGTGTCTGGTTCTGTTTGCTGTGCCGCCAGGAACATAGCGATTCCGATCGTGTCTTCGTTGGTTCCAAGAGACTGGCCGGTTACCTTCACCTGTACTGACAGACGAATAGAAGAAAGCGTAACGCGCTCAGGGACGAAGGTCTGCGCACCAGTTGGGGTTTTCCTGATGTAAGCGAAATTGAACCTCTGTTAGACTCCCTGACTTGAACGGGTCCATGATAAAGGGTCACCAACGATCCGCCGCCCGGGGACGGTAATGGAAGTCGACGAACGTGGTTTCGCGCGTGCTCAGTCTCGTCGATGAGTCAAGCCATCGGGTTGTGCTCGCGGTTGCTGCGGGACTGCTCGGTCTCGTAACTGTGCTGGACTACTGGTCCGGTGCTGAATTGACCTCGGCTGTCTTCTATCTCGTGCCGGTGGCGCTTGCGGGCTGGCGGTTCGACGTAAGAACCTCCGGCCCGTTCGCACTGTGCGCGACGCTTTTGTGGGTGTCGGTAACGATGATGCTCGGAGTGCAGCATGCGAGCCTCTGGATGGCCGTGTGGGACGGCGTTTCCCGTTTCATTGTTTACTTCAGCTTTGCCGTGTTGCTGGGACATGTTCGCAGCTCGCTCGAGCGGCTGCGTGAGATGGCACTGACTGACCATCTCACCGGCGTTGCCAACTCCCGCTTCTTTCACGAACTTGCCGCTAGGGAACTCGAGCACTGCCGGCGTCACCAGCGTCCATTCACACTGGCGTATATCGATATCGATGATTTCAAGGGAATCAACGACGAATTCGGCCATAGTGGGGGAGATATGGTCATACGGACAGTAGCAACCGCGCTTGCCCGGAATATACGGAAGGTCGACCACGTGGCACGGCAGGGCGGTGACGAGTTCATGCTGTTCCTGCATGAGGTGGAACCCGAGGTAGCCCAGGGTGTGCTCGAGCAGATACACTCACGGGTCAGTGACGCGCTTCAACAATCAGGCTTCGACGTCTCCCTGAGTACAGGCGGGGTGACCTGGCGAACACCACCTGACACGCTGGATGCGGCGATCCATTCTGCTGACCAGGTGATGTACAGGGTCAAAGGGATGGAAAAGGGCACCGTGCTGCATGCCGTGGCCGGTGAAGAGCGCACGGATTCGGATCAATCTCTGGACCGCACGGTTGCCAGCGGCGCGGCCACGGCCTCCTCGTGATCGAATTTGCTGGAAGCAGAAGCGATGACGGCTTTTCTGCTACCTAATAATTGATTCTCAGCCACAGCATGTTACAGTTGAAGGGTTATCTGTCCGCTCGGACAGCTTTGGGGACGGCTCGACTGGGCGGGTCGATCGTCGAATCACGACGTCATGGAAGAAAGAGGGGATGAATGGGTCGAACGTGGCTGGGCCACACAGTACTGCTTCTTTTTGTTACTGTTCCGCTTCTCGCTACTGCCTACGCCATGTACACACTCTGGGCGCGCATGATCGGCTGGACTGAACTCTCGCTGTTCTTCGCGCTCTATTTGTTGACCGGCGTCGGGATCACCATCGGCTATCACCGCATGCTTACCCATCGGAGCTTCGAATCCAGCAATGTGATCCGCGCGATCTTCCTGATGCTGGGCTCAATGGCCATGCAGGGTAAGGCGATTGACTGGGCCGCGAACCATCTCAAGCATCACGCCCACGCGGACGAAGAAGGTGACCCTCACAGTCCGCTCGAAGGTTTGTTCCATGCTCACGTAGGCTGGCTGTTTACCGCGCCCCCAGCGGACCGGGAACGCTATGCGAAGAAGCTTATGCAGGATCGCCTCATCGTATTTTTTGACCAGACCTTTCTGCTCTGGGTAGCAGTGGGGCTGATCATCCCGTTCATGATTGCCGGCTGGCATGGTCTGCTCTGGGGTGGTCTTGTCCGGATTGCTGTGGTGAATCACGTTACCTGGGCCGTGAACTCGGTCTGCCACCGGTTTGGTGATCGGCCGTTCGCGATCAAGGATGAGAGCCGTAACAACCTGCTGATCGGGCTGCTCGCGTTCGGCGAGGGCTGGCATCACAATCACCACGCCTTTCCGGCGATGGCATATCACGGAATGAACTGGCGACAGTTCGACCTTTCCGCCATGATCCTTCGAATGCTTGCGAAGCTCAGGCTGATCTGGAACGTCAAGATGCCGTCTCCTGATCTGGTTGAGCGGCGCCGGAAGAAAAAGGAACAGGAACAACGGGGAGAAGCCTCGGCAGACCCGATTCCAGGAGACTAGTTTCCGACAAGTCACAATTGATGGCACGAAGCATGAAGAGACGAGTCAGGTAGATGCCTGACTCGTCTTTGAATTTGTTGCGCGACGACCTCGTATAGGCTCAGCCCGAGACGGGTGGCATCAGAATTGCATTCAATAATAGAATCTACCTACTGTTTAGTAGGGTGCAACCTGCAGCCCCCTGGTTGATTTGCACGGCAAACGAACCAGCGCTATCGTCCGATCAGATCTTGGGAGAGTTCCATGACCATCGCAGAGCGCGGCCCGGTGGTGAGCCGTCAGACTATGACCCGCATCCCGACACCGAATGGCGAATACCTGCTCGCTCTCTACACCGGCAGTTCAGACAATAAGGAACACATGGCTCTGGTTATCGGCGACGTTGCCGGCCGAGACGATGTTCTGATTCGCGTGCACTCTGAGTGCTTCACCGGAGATGTCCTCGGCTCGCTACGCTGCGATTGTGGGGAACAACTTGACCGGGCAATGAAGGAGATCAGCGCTCAGGGGTGCGGGATAGTTCTGTATCTCCGACAGGAAGGTCGCGGGATCGGTCTACTCGAGAAGCTCCGCGCGTACAACCTCCAGGATCTGGGACACGATACCGTAGACGCCAATCTCATGTTGGGGCATGAGGCCGACGCACGAGACTACACCGTTGCCGCGCAGATTCTGGAAGATCTCAAGGTACGCTCCGTTCAGGTGATGACGAACAATCCGCTGAAGATCTCGGCACTTCAGGAACTGGGAGTGAACGTTACTCGTCGGGTGCCAATCGAGATTACTCCGAGCCCGGACAACTTCTCTTACCTGCAGACAAAGGCGAAGCGCATGAGCCACTTCCTGCAGTTCAACGGAAACGGCGCCGAACCATTGAATTCTGCAGTGTCCGCGATGTCAAACGGAAACGGGCACTATTCAGGAAAGAACGGAAATGGTCATCACAACGGTAACGGCGTTGGTGAACCTCTGGCTGCTATGCCGTCGATCGTTCAGAAGTTCACTCGACCTGCGGTGACGATCTCCTACGCTCAAAGTCTTGATGGGTCGATTGCTAACCCGGACGGGAGTCCGGCAATAATCAGCTGCACCCAATCAATGACGATGACCCACCGCCTTCGAGCCAGTCACGATGCGATCCTGGTCGGAATAGGAACCGCGCTAGCCGATGATCCCCGGCTGACTGTCCGACTCGTTCAGGGTGATAATCCCCAGCCAGTGATTGTTGATACCCGATTGCGGATGCGCCCTGACGCGCGCATTTTCAGCGAAGGCCAGGCGAACCCATGGATTGTAACGACCAGAGATCATGATTCAGAAGCGAGGCAAGCGCTCGAACGAGCTGGCGCGACGGTGCTCGTCGTCGATCACGATGACGATGGGCGGGTTGATCTCGCATCGATGCTGGATCTGCTTGGTTCGCGGGGCATCAGCAGCATGATGGTCGAAGGCGGGTCCGGAATCATTCACAGCTTCCTTCGTTCTCGACTGGTTGATCAGCTCGTCATCACGGTGGCGCCACAGTTGATAGGTGGATTGCGCGTGCTTGATGGTGAGTTCCCAACACCGCCGCATTATCCAACGCTGAGCAACGTACATTACCAGCGACTTGGCGACGATATCGTCCTCTGGGGGCGACCGAAGTGGGAGACGGCGTGAGAGCCAGCGAGGTCTGGATCTGCGAACCGGGTCAGGTAGCGGTCAGACCCGGTGAATCCCGAACCCCGGCTTCAGGTGAGGTCGGAGTCCGGACCCGAGTGTGCGGAATCAGTCCAGGCACCGAGCTTCTGGCTTTCCGGGGAGCGTTGCCCGAATCTGGCGAAGACGCTGAGATCGACCCCCATGCCGGACATAATCAGTATCCGATGCGCACCGGGTATTGCCTGGTAGGGAAGGTGGATGCGGTCGGTGAGGATGTTGATCGATCCTGGATCGGCCAGCGTGTCTTCGCGTTTCATCCGCATGCGAGTCGCGCAACCGTGCCCGCCGACTCCATCATCCCGCTGCCGGACTCCGTCAGCGATGAACGAGCGACGTTCATCCCGAATCTCGAGACCGCGATTGGTCTGGTTCATGACGCCCGCCCGATGCTGGGTGAGCGAGTCGTCGTACTTGGTCAGGGGATCGTTGGACTGCTGGTCACCCGGTTGCTCTCCAGGTACCCGCTGGAATTGCTCGCCGTCGCCGATCCGGTTCCCGAGCGTCGAGAACGCGGACTGACAATGGGCGCAGATGTGGCAGTCGACCCGGCAGCTCGACGTGACATGAGCAAACTCGAGGATCGTCTCCGACTTGAGGATCGACCTGGTGCCGACCTTGTACTGGAGTTATCCGGCAATCCGGCAGGCCTAAACGACGCGATCGCGCTGGCTGGATTCGGGGGACGAATCGTCGCTGGATCCTGGTATGGCAACAAACCCGCGGGAATTGATCTCGGCGGACGCTTTCATCGGAACCGCATCAGCTTGATCAGCAGCCAGGTCAGCACGATCTCGCCAGATCTGACCGGGCGCTGGACGAAACAGCGCCGCATGGGACGCGTGCTTCGATTGCTTCCTGAGCTTCAGCTCGAAGAGCTGATTACCCACCGGGTTCCGCTCGAACAGGCCGGCCGTGCATTCGAACTGGTCGACAAGAATCCGGCGGAGTCGCTACAGGTGGTGCTTGCCGCGAACGAAGACGACACGGATGGGAGTTCATAATGTATCGCGTTGCCGTCAGCCGGGAATTCACGGCTCAGCACTATCTGATTGGGGGAGACTGGGGACCGGAAAACGACTGGCACTCTCACCATTACCGGGTAGAAGTCTGTCTTGAGGGCGCCGAACTCGATCAACACAACTACCTCGTGGATATCGTCGAAATCGAGTCAGCACTGGAGGCACTCGTCGACCATTATCGTGACAAGACTCTCAACGATCTGCCCGAGTTCAGTGGACAGAATCCAAGCGTTGAGCTCTTCTCCCGCATTTTTGCCGAGTCATTCTCGTCTCGCATCAATGCCCCGAGCATCTCGGCAATAACTGCGACACTCTGGGAGAACCAGATCGCCTGGGCGTCGTATCGACTGGAGCGCTGATGCGTGTTGGCCTGGTGATTTATGGAGACCTCAATACGGTTTCGGGCGGTTATCTGTATGACCGTAAACTCGTCGAGCATCTCCGCAAACATGGCCACCACGTGCAGGTGTTCTCTCAGGAGCCCCGGACATCTGCGGGGAATCTGCTCGCGAACTTTTCCCGTCATCTCGATGAATCGATTCTCGATGCCCGGCTGGATGTGCTGTTGCAGGACGAGTTGAACCACTCCTCTCTGATCGGACTCAACCGGCGACTTCGCGGCAGGTTCAGCGGGCCAGTAATCAGCATCGTTCACCATTTACGCTGCAGTGAGGACTATCCCGCCTGGCAGCGCGCAATTTACCGACAACTGGAACGCACCTACCTTCGCTCGGTTGATGGGTTCGTCTTCAATGGCGAAACGACGAAGTCCGTTGTGCACTCCGTAGTGGGTGAGTCTGAGCCATCGGTCGTTGCAGTGCCAGCCGGAGACCGGTTTGCTGTTGAGATCACCGATGATGAGATTCGTGAGCGAAGCCGTCAGACCAACCCGCTTCACATGGTGTTTCTCGGTAATGTGATCCGTCGCAAGGGTTTGCATACCGTGTTGACCGCACTGGCATCGATGCCACACGATCAGTGGGAATTGTCGGTCATCGGTCGGCTCGATGTCGATGAGGACTACGTGCAGGAAATGCGGACGCAGATCCGGCGCTCCGGCATCTTCGAGAATGTAACGATGTACGGAGCACTCCCGGATCGTGAGATCGCCAGATTACTCAGATCCGGTCACGTTCTCGCTGTTCCGTCGAGTTATGAGGGATACGGGATTGCCTATCTGGAAGGAATGGCGTTTGGATTGCCCGCGATTGCGACCACCTCCGGCGCTGCGCACGAGATCATCTCGCATCAGGAGAACGGCTGGCTGATCGAACCAGGAGATGCCGGGGCGCTCCGGAGCATTCTTTCGACGGTTCGACAGGAACCAGAGCAGCTTGCCGTGCTTGGCATTGCCGCCCGGCACCGCTTTCTTCGACAGCCGGGATGGGAAGATTCCATGTGCCGAGTGCGTTCGTTCTTACAGGAAATGACAGGAGATGGATGATGGCCCCTGACCCGGATCGCAGTTTCGCGCGATATCTGGAAGCAAAACGCACTGTGGATGATCGCGCGCTCAACGTGCGGGTCTGGGATCGATTGCGCTCCGAAATTGTCGTCTCCGGGGAAGAGCGAACGTCTCCACTGAAAGTGCTGGAAATCGGCGGCGGCGTTGGCACGATGGTCGAGCGACTGCGCTACTCAGCGATGCTGGGGGAGTGTGACTACACGCTGCTCGACAATGATTCGGAGTTGATCGATGCCGCACAGATCCGCTTGACTCGTTCGCATGATATGAAGATCCACTACGTTGTTGCGGATGCGTTCGAGTACCTTTCCGATCCCGGCCAGCACGGCGCCTGGGATCTTATCGTCGCGAATGCCGTGCTGGATCTGACGGACCTCGGCACGTCGGTGCCGACCCTGATGAACGGTCTCGAACCCGGAGGCTTGCTCTATTCGTCGATCAACTACGATGGTTTGACCACGTTTGCTCCGGTGATCGATGAGTGGCTGGATACCCACATCGAGCGCCTCTACAACCGGTCGATGCACAAGCGGCGCCCGGATGGCACCGAGTCGGTCGGCAGCAAATGCGGTCGAGAGTTGATTCCGGCGCTACGTGAGGCGGGCGCTCAGGTCCTGGAAGCAGGATCGTCGGACTGGGTCGTCTTCGCTGACCACAACGGCTATCACGCAGACGAAGAGTATTTCCTGCGGCATATCCTCGGGTTCGTGGAAGACGAACTGGTTGGGCATCCCGAACTCGACCGTGAATCGTTCGCCAGTTGGTTGACGACGCGCCAGTTCCAGGTTCGGACCGGCGAACTGGTCTACATCGCCCACCAGATCGATGCGCTGGCGCGGAGACCTCAACCCCAGGAGAACTGACCCACACCCTCACGAGAGCCCGAGCAGCCCCAGACTGTCCCGGTGGATGATCGCTTCGATCTGTTCCTCGTCAATTCGCGGCAGGCCAGTGCCCTCGATTACCTCGTTTATGCTGCGTAGCCCGTCGATCGTTTCCTGCGGCGTGGCGATCGGCAGATCCGAGCCGAAGAGCAGCTTGTGCATCACTCCCCACTCCTGGGCGAGACAGAAGGCGTTCCAGGCCGACCACGGTCGGTAGAACTGCGCCGAGATATCCGCAAAGACGTTCGGATGCTTCCGGATCACGACGATGCAGTCGATCTGCCAGGGATGCGCCATGTGGGCGAGAATCATCTTCAGGTCTGGAAATGCCGTCGCCACACGATCGATATGCCTCGGATGGGCGTAGTCGAGGTCGGCGAACTGCACGGGTGACGTCCCTTGATGAAGCAGAACCGGGAGTCCGAGTTCCTCAGCTCGCTTGAAGACGCGAAACGCTTCCGGCGAAAGTGGATCAATATTCTGGTAATTCGGCCCGAGTTTGATTCCCTTCATCCCCAGGTCTCCGACGCAGCGATCGATCTCATCCAGTGCCTTCGGATCGCGCGCGTGGACCGTCAGAAACCCGATGAGTTTTTCGGGATGCTCTCGGACGATGGCGGCCGTGTCGTCGTTGACCTCCGGAACGGCATATTGAAGATTGCTGTTGTTGCGGTCGTCCTCGGGATCGGCAGCGATGTTGAAGACCACCGCCCGCTGGATTCCGTCGAGTGCGGCGATGTAGGTTTCCGGGGTGTGTGCCGTCGATGCATGTTTGTCCGGTCGGTAGAGCGCATCGCTTGTGCTGGACGCTCCGGGATCATCGGGGAGCGAGCGTCGCGGTGCGTGGGTGTGGATGTCGAATATCGGCACCTGGTTCCCTCGTTTCGTTCATCTTGCGGGTGAATGCTTGATCGAGGGTAGAGCCCGGGCGACAATCGGTCAACGACCACGCTTGAGCCTCTTAGCACGACGAAGGGGGAAGGGATTCATGCCTGACGGATCGAACGCGCCGAAGCTGGGAATTATCCTGCCGGTCGCGGAATGGCGTATGGACGGTGAAACTCCGCGCTGGAGCGATCTGCTGGAGATGTCGCTGGCTGCGGAAGAAGTCGGATTTGATTCAATCTGGGTGGTCGATCACCTCATTGTGGAATCCCCAACCGAGCCGACGGCCGGCGTGTGGGAAGGATGGTCGCTGATGGCAGCACTTGCTGCGGCGACGAATCGCGCCGAAATCGGTAGCCTCGTCACGTGCATGGGCTTTCGCAACCCTGCGTTGCTCGCCAAAATGGCTGAGACTGTCGATGAGATCAGCGGAGGTCGGCTGGTGCTCGGGCTTGGTGCCGGGCATCACGAACCGGAGTATCGCCAGTTCGGTTTCCCGTTCGATCGTCGAGTAAGCCGGTTCGAGGAAGCGATCCAGATCGTTCACGGACTGCTTCGAGACGGCGAGGTCGATTTTCATGGGAAATATCACCAGGCGGAGAACTGCGTCCTGCGACCGCGAGGTCCGCGCCCGGGGCAGATCCCGATCATGATTGGCACAACCGGTCCCCGGATGCTCGGGATTACCGCCCGGTATGCCGATCACTGGAACGTCTACTTCGACAAGACCGGCAACAGCGTTGAGGGACTCAAGCCGCTGATTGAGCAGGTTGATACGGCCTGCGAGAAGGCCGGTCGCGACCCGTCGACGCTCGAGCGCAGCGTCTCCGTCCTTGTCGGCATAAATGAGGACCCCGGCGCTCGCGGTATCACCGTTCCGTATCTGACGGGCTCAACGGACGAGATCGTCAACGAACTCCGAGCCTACGCCGATCTGGGCATCGACGAAATCCAGATTCGTGTTGAGCCGAACACTGCAGAGAGTGTC
>SLMJ01000059.1 GCA_007133615.1 Thermomicrobiaceae bacterium
ACAGCCGGATCTTCTTCGACGTCGCAGGCTGCTACGCTCATGGTCAGGCCAATGGCGAAACCGATGGCGAGAAGCTTCTTCTTCAGTGTCATAATGTCCAACTCCCTCTTCGTTCGGAACGTATCCTGACTGAACGGGCGTCGTCTTGAAACGACGGTCAGCTACATCCCTCATCAAGGAACGCACCAACACTAACACAGGAGAGATTCCGGAAAAATGAAATTTACCTTAAATCTATCCTGATCTTCGCACTCGCGCTCCTGGTACCTCCAGCGTCACGAATGCGCTGTGCGCGATACCGCAGAGGCTATGCCACTAGAGTGCTTCAACACCACTCTTGCATCCTCGTTTTGACGATTCTCACGGGAAAACCGGAGGCTTGACACACTTGCGCAAGATCAGGGCGTGAATGTTGACACTGAATGCTGTTGGACATGAAAATCGGCAACCAGCCTGGGGCCGGTTGCCGATTCTCCTTCGTGCTAGAGAATTACCCGTTCACGTCGGAAGTAAGATGTCTACTGGTCGTCGTCTTCGTCGTCGTCGATCTCGAGGTCTTCGTCATCCTCGGTGTCGTCTTCGAGGTCGTCCTCGTGATCATCTTCGATTTCGTCTTCGTCGTCATCGACGCCGTTGACAACGCCGTTGCCGTTCTCATCGACGGTGAAACGGACTTCCATGCCCATCTCGCGTTCGCCGTCGATCAGGACATACATGACATAGTCACCGGCTTCGAGCTGGACTTCCCACTCATAGGTGTCGCCAGCTTCGATGGTTTCGTCGAGTTCTTCGACGACATCGCCGTTCATCATGTCATCGTCGTCCATGACGGCATCGTCTTCATCGTCAACGACGGCGTCATCTTCGTCGTCCATGGTTGCATCATCTTCGTCGTCAACGACGGCGTCATCTTCGTCATCCATGACCGCGTCGTCTTCGTCATCAACCACAGCATCGTCGTCGTCCATGCCGTTCATGGCATCTTCGCGCTCGATCTCGAGGTTGACGTCGTTTTCGCTGTCGTTGGTGATGTTGAAGAGGATGTTGCCGGTCGAGAAGGCGACGTGCTCATCCATTTCATCAATGGCGTCGTCTTCATCGTCCATGACCGCATCGTCTTCGTCATCCATGACGGCGTCGTCTTCGTCGTCAACGACGGCATCATCTTCGTCGTCCATGACCGCATCGTCTTCGTCGTCAACGACGGCGTCATCTTCGTCGTCCATGACGGCATCGTCTTCATCGTCAACGACGGCATCATCTTCATCGTCCATGACCGCATCGTCTTCGTCATCGGTCATAGCCGGATCGTCGTGCTCAAGAGTCAGCGAGATGCTGTCGTCAGTGATGTTGACTTCAGCGCGCTCCTGGTCGTCGATCATGTCATCGTCTTCATCAACGATGGCATCGTCTTCGTCGTCTACGATGGCGTCGTCTTCGTCATCGACCATCGCATCATCTTCGTCGTCAACCAGCGCGTCATCTTCTTCCAGAGCAGCTGGATCGTCGTCGACCTCTTCAGTGTCGTCGGTCATTGGTACATCGTCGACAATGTCGTCGTCGCCGTTACAGGCGGCCACGAGAAGGCCCAGTGTAAGCACAATACCCATAATGGCCATCTTATAGATTCGCAATGCTTCCTCCTTCGTTCCTAACTCTAGCGTGAACGGGCGGGCACCGTATTGCGCCCGACAAGACTTGATTAACACAAGAGCCGTGCCACAACGATGTGCCGTTCCACTATCACTAATGCAGTATTCGGAACAGAAGCGGAAAATCAGCAGTGGTAATTATGAGGTATTCGCAAGTTCGGGAGCGAGGGCCGGTCTCTGATCGCCTTGCGCGACTGGCTAATCTGGCTCCAGGCCATCGGTAAGAGTACCTTGCACGGCCTGTACCCCGAGAAGTCCCTGGAGCACATCGTGACGTTCCGCCCAGACTCCTGGCTGGTGTTCGAACCGGGCACGTTCGAAATACTGCACCCGGAAACCGCCCTCGATGAACTCCTGGCTGATCGGGTAGCCGAAGACGGGGAGGCCGCCAAACTCGTTCCAGTAAGTCAGGAACTCGTCGCACAGATGCTGGCCAGTTGGTGCGAAGTACCGGCATTCGTCTCCGTGTGGTTCAGAGGAACGAGTCGACTCGAACACGGTCTCATCTTTACGTCCCCGCACCATCTCGCGGCCGAGGTGACCGAGCAGGACGTCGTTCTCCTCCGGCCAGACGCCGGGATGCCACTCGAATCGGGCGCGCTCCAGGAACTGAACGGACTCGGCCTCGTCGTGCGTCTGCACTGGAGTGATGGGGTATCCGAAGATTGGCAGACCGCCATGACGTTCCCAGAAGATGCGGAACGGATCACACAGAAACTCTTCTGTCGCAGCGAAGAACCGGCAGTTGTCATCCGTTTGACCCGCGAACACTGGCACCATGGACTCGGTCAACTCATATTGTGGCCAGTCGGTACCGCGCCCCATCGTGAAGATCGCTACGCCACCGATTCGGTCCACCGGTAGCGTATCGACATATTCGAGCATTCGTTCCGCCTTCGTTGCCCGGTTCATTGGCGGATGATTGATCCCGATTTCAGTCAGCCAGATCTCCGCCTCGGTGTTCTCCAGCACGTAGTCGACAATCTGGTGCCAGTTATGGGTCTCGTCGGTCAGAGAGAAATGGGCGAGCATATTTGTTCCCACACCGTCGTACAGCTCCTGCACCCAGCCGTCGGAGAGCAACTGGCGTGTTGTCGGGGCGCTCATCGGCATCCCGGCAATCCAGCGCAGATTCGGCTGATCAACAACCGGCTTGACCTCGGTGATCACCTCGAAGAGGCCATCGACATACGTCGACATCGAAATCGGGCAGTGTTCCGGTTCGTTTCCGACCTGGACCACGAACTCGATGTCAGGGTATTGCTCCACGAGGTCGATGAACCCCCGGTCGACCAGATGCCGGGATGTTGTCTCGGCGTTGGAAGAACAGTCTTCGGTTTTCAGCATGATGGTGGTGGCGCCGTCTTCGATCAGGTCTTCAACGTGGAATGGATCGGTATCAAATCCTGGTGGGAGGTGGACCTTTGCCAGATCGAACCCGCTGGCCCGGAAGATCGGACGCTGGAAATCATCCCAACTCCCCATCTCCGGTGATATGAAGACAGGTCCAAGGGGTGGGCGTTCATCCGATGAGGACTGCTGAGAATTACCGCTTGCGGTAAGCGCTCCGCCAGAGATGACCAGCACGACTACAACAAGGGCCAGCAGCTGTTTTCCACGTTTTCCCATAGCCCTCTTCGTTCCATTCGCGTCGACATCAGTATCTAGACGAGACTGAACAATAACAGAGATACCGACCGTTGAAACAATCAGTGCAGATAACTGGTTACGCTGGTACGCACCACAGCAGCAGCGATGCGAAACGGCGATGCTATAATCGCCGGCGCGCTGCCCAACGCGGGCAGATTCAGGGGGCATGGTGAGCCAGGGGACACAATCACTTTCACAATGGCAGATTGCACCGTTCCACCTCGGCGCTGCGATCGGACCGATGGGCGGTGGAGCCCTCCCGATCATCTTCGCCATCCTCATGGGTGCCTTCGATGTCGACCGCGCGACACTTTCCCTTGCGCTTCCCGCGTACATGTTTCCCTACGCGGCGGTGCAACTGGTCTCCGGGAGCATTTCCGACCTTACATCCCGCCGATCATCGATCCTGATCGGATTCACCGCCTACGGCGCATGTACGATGCTTGCCGCGCTCTCCTGGAGTTTCGAGGTTTTCCTCATATCTCAGGTACTGCAAGGTGCAACCAACGCATTCACGACGCCACTCCTAATGGCCACGCTCGGGGATGTGATGCCTTCGGAGCGTACCGGCCGGACCATGGGAATGTTCTCGACACTGAACATGGCGGGGCAATCGGGAGCACCCTTGCTGGCCGGATTACTCGCCGGAACGAGCTGGCGGCTGGTCTATGTTGTCGTCGCACTGATCGCATGGGGCCTCGCTGTATGGTATCTCTACTGGTTCCGCAAATACGGTCATCTGGTGCCCGAGCGGCCAAAAGCTGCCACGTTCCGCGGCGATCTTGCCCGGATCTGGCAGGCGGTTGGACTCACGCTGGTTCTACTGGCAACGCTTTCGTTTCTGGCGAACGGTTCGATGCGTGGGCCGTCGTACCTCTTCGCCGAGTTCATGCGGGATACGTGGGGAACGGGCGTCGGATTCAGTGGCGTTGCGCTCGGGCTCTACGGGATTGCCGGGCTCATTCTGGGTCCGCTCGCCGGGCTGGCGATCGAGCGGACTGGCATCTTCAAAGGCGCTGCAATCAGCATGACTGGCATAGCCTTCGCCTTGATTCTGCTCGGCATTGCGCCGGGAGAATACTGGTTTGCAGCGGGCAACTTCCTGCTCGGTGCCTTCGCAATCGCCGCCTGGGCGTCACTGAACACGCTGGTCGTGCAGGCAATGCCGTCCCACCGCGGCACGGCGTCCTCCATCTTTGGCAGCACCAAATTCCTGGCGCAGGCAGTTTCTCCGATCTGGTTTACCCCGCTGTACGAAGCGGTCGATCCAGCGATGATCTTCTATGTCGCAGCAGTGATGGCCGTGCTCTTGCTACTACCGCTGGCAATTCTGCGCGCCCGGCTCGGGTCATCATTCGCAACCTGATCGGGACAAGCGCTGACGGCACCAGAAGCGGAAAGGACCTCGCACGTCATGCTCAAAGCCCGCACCGACGTGGTCGGCAGCCTGCTAAGGCCACCGGAACTGATCGCCGCGCGAAACTACTATGCGGCTGGCGAAATCGGCCCGGCACAGTTCAAGGATGTCGAAGATCGGGCCGTGGATGGCGTCATCGACGCGCAAGAAGCGGCCGGGCTCGATGTGATCACTGACGGCGAAATGCGCCGGGAGTCGTTCCAGAGCCAGATGACGGAAGCCATCGGGGGATTTGGCGAATACACCATCGACGCTTTCCTCTGGGGTAACTGGCATGGCGACGACCAGGTCGGCGACAAACAGGTGGAGCGCCCGACGCAGATGGGCGTCGTCGAGCCACTCTGGCGCAAGCGTCACCTCTCCGTCGAAGAGTTCGTCTACGCCCGGGCGAAGACTGATCGTCCAATCAAGGTCACGCTGCCAAGCCCATCGCTCTTCGCAAACTTCTGGCAGTCAGATGCTCCGGATAATCCGTACCCCTCGCTGGACCGCTTCCTGGATCACGTGACGATCATTCTGAAGGAAGAAGTCCAGGAACTGATTCGCCTTGGCTGCACCTACATTCAGATCGATGCCCCGCACTACCCGTTACTGATCGCCGAGGAAACACGGGCCTTCTACGAAAACCAGGGGTGGGATATCGATCGCTGGCTTCAGCACGGCATCGCGCTCGATAACGAGGTGATGGTCGATCATCCGGACGTCACCTACGCCTTTCACCTCTGCCGGGGTAATCAGGGAAGCCGCTGGCTGGTGTCCGGCTCGTACGAACCGATCGCAGAGCAGATCTTCACCAACATCAAAGCTGAGCGCCTGATGCTGGAATACGATGACGAACGCTCGGGCGATTTCGAACCGCTCCGGCACGTGCCGGAAGACAAAATGGTTGTCCTGGGAATCGTCACCACCAAGTCCGGCTATCGGGAAAGCGCTGATGAGCTGTGTGAGCGGATTGAAGCCGCCAGCGAGCATGTTCCGCTGGATCGACTGGCAATATCACCGCAGTGCGGGTTCGCGACCTCGATCATCGGCAACAACCTGACAATCGCGGACCAGCAACACAAGCTGCAGACGCTTGCGGAAGCAGCGCAGCGGATGTGGCCGGCCGACTACGCGTAGTGGTCAGGACGACCCGCCTGATTTCGTTCTCACGGGTCGTCCCGCCGCTCCAGGCTCTTCCTCTGTGCCCGGATCGTCGCTCGGAGCGGATTCATTTACCTGATGCAGGTGGCGGTTGCTGAAGATCCCGAGGAGCGCCAGCATGTAGGCACCGCCGATGATCAGAAGCGTCTGGATCAGTCCGACGAAATCGATCACGTATCCGGTGAACAATCGCCCGGGCACCATTGCCCCGAAGATCCCCGCGTCATACAGGCCGAACACACGACCGCGCAGATCGCTCGGAGTGCGCTCCTGCAACACCGTGAAGACCAGCGGGATCATCGGTCCTCCAAGGAATCCGATGACCACAAGGCCACTGAGAATCATCCAGTACGGCGGCGTAAGAGCGAGCAGGAAGAACGTCAGCATCAGGCTCGATACACCGACCAGCACCACCGCACGCCGGGGCCAGCGGTGACCCCAGATTCCGAACAGGATCGAGCTCACCAGTCCACCACCTCCGAGCGCGGCAAACATAAACCCGAAGTCGGCCGCGCTCTCGAAGTACACCTGCGTATAGACCGGCATAATCACCAGCAGGCCCGCCCGCAACAGCTGGATCATCGTGACGCTGATCATCAGCGCGAGGATCACCCGGGTGTTGAACAGAAACGCGATCCCGCGTTTGAGCTCATTGAGATACTCCGGTTTTGCGTCGACCGAGTATTGCGCGCGGGAGCTCTCACTCGGAACGAACAGCAGTACCGCCAGCGTCGAGGTCACCAGCAAGCCGGATGTGACAAAGAGCACCGGCGCCGCACCGATGATCCCGATCAGAATCCCGCCCAGGGCCGGTGCCAGCAGAATCGAGGCCTGAGAGAGTGTCTGGCTAATCGAGTTGGCGCGTTCCAGGCGAACACCCGCTCGTCGGGCGACATCCGGCATCATGCTCAGGCGGGATGTGAAACCAGGCGTGTCAAAGATCGCGCCGATAAACACAAGCGTGAGCAGCATCCAGAAACTGAGGCCGACGGTGAGAAACATCACCGGGATCATCCCGAAGGCGATCGCACTCATCAGGTCGGAAATGATGGCGGTGCGCCGGTATCCCAGCCGGTCCACGATAACACCACCGAAAATGCCGGTGATCACCATCGGAACGCCGTGAACAGCCGTCGCCAGACCGGTCTGCCCCGCGCTGCCTGTCGTCTCCAGCACGAACCACGGCAACGCAATCATGAACAGCAGCACGCTGGAGTGCACAGACCCATAACTGGCGAGCAGGGCAACCAGAGGCACGCGTTGATTTGCCGGCGCGGCGTGAGCCGACATTGATGACTCCATCTGAGGTAATTCGACCGAAGGAGACCCGGACCTCCCGGTTTAACAGCAGTCAGCCTACCACGTGATATCGGGCCGTCTGCGTCTGAACGTGCGACACTACGGGCCAGACGATGACCGGACCTCATCAGGAGTTAACACATGAACTATCGACGACTCGGCCGGGCGGGCTTGTTCGTTTCCGAGATCGGTCTCGGCGGCAATACCTTCGGCAAGTTCTGCGATGCCGCGCAGACAGCTGGTGTGGTGCTCCAGGCACTGGATCTGGGCATCAACTTCATCGATACCGCGGATTCATACAACGGCGGGCTGTCCGAGGAATATATCGGCCAGGCACTGCAGGGCCGCCGCGACGACGCGATTCTCTGCACGAAGACCGGATGGGACATTGGCGAGGGCCCAAACGAGCAGGGACTCTCCTATCATCGAATCGTTTCCAGGCTGGATGGAAGTCTGAAACGTCTCGGCACGGACTACGTCGATGTCTACTACATGCACCGGCCGGATCCCTTCACCCCGATGGAAGAGAGTCTCCGGGCGATGGATGATCTGGTGCGCGCCGGCAAGGTTCGCTACGTTGCGTGCTCGAACTTTGCCGGGTGGGAGATAGCCGCGATGGCCGGAATCTGCGACCGCTACGGCTATCGCATGCCGGTCGTCAGTCAGTCCCTGTACAACGTTCTGGAACGAGGAATCGAGGACGAAGTCATCCCGTCCTGTGAATACCACGGCCTGAGCATCGTCCCGTTCGCCCCGCTCGCGAGTGGATTCCTGACCGGGAAGTATCAACCGGATCGGCCGATACCGGAGGAGGCTCGGGGCGCTGGCAACGAGACCTGGCAACAACGCCGGTTGACCGAGCGGAACTTCCGTGCTCAGGACGTACTCACCCGGTTCGCAGAGGATCGTGATCACACCATCACCGAACTCGCTCTCGCCTGGCTCCTGGCGCAGGACTCGGTCTGCTCGGTTATTGCCGGGGCTACCAGGCCGGAACAGGTTGTTGCGAACTCGCGCGCCGCGGACTGGCAGATGACCCTCTCGGACACGGCTGAGATCGATCAGATCCTCGAAGAAGCTGGTATCTAGCAGGCCCAAAACACCAGTTAGCCCCCGGAGTGATGCGGTCACCTGCCGGGGGCTAACGAGGCTTGTGTTTCATTGTTCGTTCCTGGCTAAGGCCGTCTAACTGCGGAAACCCAGCCGCCGGAGACGCTGCAGAAGCGGATGGCGATCCTGATCGGTCTGTCGCTCCTGATCACGGCGCTCGCTGGCATAGCTTGCCGGTCGGACCGACCGGCGCGGGACGGGAACTGCCCGGATCACCGGCTGGCCCCCCTGGTTGACGACGGTGTAGCGAATCGGAGTCTGCATAACGCACCTTCTCTCTACCTCTGCCAGTTGGATCTGGTAACAGAACAAGAAAAACCCCCGGCTGAGCCGGGGGTTGGTGCGCATGCATCAACGTAAACCGGTCAGCCGTTGGTACTACCTGAGTTGCTACTAGAACTACCTGCGTCCAACGTTGACCCTTTCACGAGGTCGATGTGTGGCGGTTGAAAGGGATTCCTCACGGAAATCCGGCCACACGACAGTCAAGGCGCCTCGCGCCCACGGATTGAGAATAACACCGTCCGAACAGCGCAGTCAATAGGAATCTGCCGTCGTACCGGTCATTTTGAGTGGAATTTCTCGCGATGAGCGCCGAACGCAGCGGAGGGATCTCGCATGCCAGCACGGATCCCAATTCGACGCTCGGATCTCTCCGTTTCGCGCGACGTACCACAGTGCCCCTTCGGCAAAACCGGGCTCTCCTCGTCGTCGCGCTTCAGTCGAGATGACACAGGGACAATGCGACGTACCAGAGTCCACACTTCGGAAGACCGGGCTCGCCTCGCCGTCGCGCTTCAGTCGAGACGCCTCCCTAGCTGTCATCCTGAACCGGTGTTTCTTCCGGTGCAGGTGTCGGTGCTGCCTGCTGATCAGCGTCCGAGTCGTCATCGGGCACCGGGGTCGGCTCCGGGTCGGGTGGCGGGGTAGGTTCCGGAGCGGGCGGCGGTTCCTGTTGCGGTGTTGCCGTCGGTTCGGGTGCCGGTGTCGGCGTCGGCTCTGGTGCCGGTGTCGGCGTTGGCTCTGGTGCCGGTGTCGGCGTCGGCTCTGGCGCCGGCGTTGCTGTAGGCTCGGGCGCTGGAGCCGGTGTCGGTTCATGTTCTGGTGCCGGCGCTGGAGTCGGCGTCGGGAATTCGAACTCGGTCGTCGGTTCCGGTTCGGGCGGTGGCGCACAGTGATCTTCCAGTGGATCCGCCGCAGCCGCGCCATCCAGATAGGAGTCCGGATCGTTGATAATCTCCTGAACCGTCTGCTGGATTGCCACAACGTCCGGCAGATTGAACCCTTCGCTGGAGCGCCCTGCGTGATAATCCGGTGGGGTGAAGCCCACCGCAATCAGCTGGTCCATCCGGATGTCATCGCGCAGCATGACCAGATCCGGCAGAATCTCCAGCGGAATATCCGTCTGCACGTTGTCCCGTATCGTCTCCACCATATCCGGGAAGACACGCAACGAGGTTGTCAGATCGGCCTGTTCCATCGTCGCGGCAACAAGACATCGCTGCCGACGCATTCGGGCATAATCACTGTCCCCGGTTCGCGATCGGGCGTACGCCAGGGCTTCATCGCCGGTCAGCGTCTGGAAACCGGGTTCGATCTCGTACTGCTCCCAGCCACTGCCATCAGGGGCGAGCAAGCGCACGGTAACCGGCTCCACGACATCAATCTCGACTCCGCCGAAGTGATCGACAAGCTCGATGAACCCGACCATGTCGACCATCGAGTAGTAATCGACGGGAATGCCGAGCAAACCCTCCATCGCACCTTTGAGAGCCATGAGACCCGGATCCTGATTACCAGGAGCAAGTTCCGGGTACTGCTGTGCATATCCGTACAGCCACTTCAGCATCCCGGTGTAGGTATCTGTGCCCAGGACCTCTGCAACATCATCGGAAAGCGGCACATCACCCAGGTTTCGGGGAACACCGAACAGCGCGACGTGTCCGGTCTCGATATCGATCGACACGACCATCATG
>SLMJ01000012.1 GCA_007133615.1 Thermomicrobiaceae bacterium
CACTGTCGTCAAACGCCAGGTCGACTGCGCGGAGGGTCGTCTCCGCTTCGACTTCAGCTGCCTGCGCCAGCCCGACGGCGCCACTCACATCGGAGCTGAAGACTCTCAGACGGTTACCCCAGACGCCGGGACTGCTTGCTTCAACGGTCAGGCTGATGTCCGGATCGTTTCTATCCGGGCGGTCTTCTCCCTCGATGAAGACCCGGCAGCGCGCAGCGGTGAAACGAAGTGTCAGTGGACTACTGAGGTCAACCGTTCCAGTCGATGTCCTGACGCCGGTTACGCGACGCGTCTGTTGGCGAAGATTGCCGGCAATCGTTTCCTCGAACGTGACTCGTGTTCCAACGCTGATGCCACGAACCGAATCCAGACGAACCGAGGCCCTGGCCGACTGATCTTGCGCGGTGTCAACAAGCAGACGAGTAACGAAGCCATCGCTCAGGTCACGAGAGGCCGGCTCCGCGCCCGGACCTACCACTCGCATGATATAGGCTCGCTGCCCTCCGTTTCGGAAGAATCCATCGACCGCGTGCGCGAGGTACTGGTGATCTTGCCAGTCCTCCCCCCAGTCATCCTCGTCGTGCACGGGGATGAAGTCTCCGTACTTGCGAGTGAAGTCGGGGAAACTGGTGACGAGTTGAGGGAGTCCAACGATCGGTCCGAATTGCGTGGCGCCCACGAACCCGGCTGTGCTGGTACTAACTCCTTCAATGGTTTGTGGAGCAGGCTGCTCTTCAATATAGACCCCGGGGCGCAGGTATTCGGGCATCGTTAATCCCTCCGTCGAGTTGTTACGCTCACGATTCACGCACGAGGGCGATCTGCAGGAAGTTCACTAACCGGGTGTAGTCAGGCTCGTAATCGAATACAGCGGGTTCGAATCCGTCGGCTATGACCTGTACCTCCACCGACTGAGCAGCTGGGAGCGGATCGGGGAGGCGAAATCGCCCATCGACACCGGATTCGGTCAAGATATCTGTAACTGAGATCAATGCATCGGCTACAGGCTCGGAATGGTCATGGGCCTCGTGAATCCGGCCCGTGAGCTCCACCGGCGTTCGCTCGAGTTCGAGAACCAGTTCCCGTTGGGGCAACCCAGTGCCGGTAAACAGCCGCACCTGCATATCGTCGACGCCTTCATGCGCTACAGAAACCGAGACCAGGGCAGGCTGATTCGACTCAGGGCCAATGTCGATATCGAGCGATGCGGTACTGTAATTGGAAGCGCTCGCTAACACCCGAAGCTCATACGTCTCCTGAGCAAGCAATGGGAACGAGCGTTCCGGCTGTCCGTAGAATGCGAATCGGCCGTCCTGGAAGACGCGTTTCCGCAGGGGAAGCTCGTCGCCCGTGTTCCGATCGATTAGACGAACGTCGACAGGCTTCCTCGGAGGGCCGCCGATCAGGCTATCCCTGACTTCACCGGATATCAGTGCCTGGGCGACCTGGGTTGAACTGCGGACCATGCGGGGAATGCTCATCGCGAGCGGCCTCCCTCTGCCATGATCTGGTGCACATCGACGAGTGATGTTTCGACCGGCTCTTCTTCGACTGGATGACGCAGGCTGTCAATTGAGACGCCGTGTACTTCGTAACAGGCTGACAGCCGGTAGGGCCGATTGAAGGTGTTCCAGAGGCGCGTCACTTCTTCCAGGTTCAGCGGGTTGAGCGTAATTCGCATTTCGGGTCGAGCTGGACGCAGCAATGAGTCGAGGAAGTTCGCACCTCGCACTGGATATGCGGCCAGGACCTGCAATGAGCGCCCCATGATCAATAAATTCTCTTCGGCGCTGGTGCTCATGGGCGTAAGCAGGTACGAGAGATGCAAACTAAGGGGCGGGTAGTGCTGCTGGCCAGACCCGTTGGCTGTTAGTGGTCGATTGTTGAGATGAGGGTCCGGCAGAACCTGGTATAGGTAGAGCGACAGTAAGACCTGTGAACTCGCTGCGCCGTTTGACTCATCGAGCGCCGCCGGTGAGTCAAGAGAAATGTTGCTGTGGGAGGTGAACCGGTTACCGAGTTCCTCGGTGCCATTCATTCCTTCGAACAGGATCTGGCGCAAAATAAGACTGATATCTTGCAGCACACGAAAATCGCTCACCTGGCACCTTCCCTCAAGCACTGCTAACAGTGAGCAATCGAAACTACAGCATTGACCAACTTCCAGAGCACAAACGGTTTCGCTTAATCGAACGTCACTGGGAGTAGAGTTGGAGAAAAGTCCAATTCGTGACGAAGCGTGCTCAAGAAGAGGCAAGGCTGCTTCTAAAGCCACGTTGACCTTCACGCATATCCCAAGTTTTGTTAGCAGTAAAGCCAGAGTATACGCACAAGCTCCCGTTGTCAACCCTCTTGTAGATGGTCAGTGACCTTGTCAGGGGTGAAGTGTTCGGTGATTCTGTCATCTCATGAGAGGGACAATCATCATGATCCGGACACAACAGAGGCGGATAATGGTGTTCGTTGGAGATGTTGGGGACCCACGACCGTTGGGCAGGCAACGGAGCGTGTGAACCGCTCGGTGCGTCAGACTCAGTACACCGAAAGAATACCCGGGCCGCGTTTCGGAAGAAGGGTGTGGCAGGTGTAGCCCATGGTAACCGGGGACGACAACCATTGCATGCGATCGGGGAACAGAAACGTGCACGTGTGCAGGAGTTGGGACGCACGACCTATCGAGATTGCAATGACAGTCATTTGACCGAGTTATTGGCGGAGCGTGAGGGATTGTGCTTTCCCGCTCCAGTGTCCGGCGGATTTGGCGGGATGCGGGCCTTGCCAGCCCACGCCAACGTCGCCAACACGCGCATCGGGTTCGGCGCGCACGGCGCACAACTGCCGGACAACTGGCCCAGATCGATGGCTCGCAGCATCACTGGTTCGGACCCGATCAGCCGCGGGTTGTGTTGATGGCCGGCATCGAGGAACATCGCAGGAATTGAACTTCCTGGTTTCGCCGTCAGGAGGGGAAAACCGAGACTTAATGGCACTTTATGATTTAGCACCTTAACGAGTGGGTGTTGGGTTCGAGTCCCAGCGGTTCAATCTCAAGTTTCCCCATACAGGCAGCCAAGACAAGCGCTACGCTCATTTCCAGAAGCGAGCATTTTCTTCGTTTGACGACCAAGCTTCCAGGTTATGTTTTCTCAAGCGTTCAGCAACTCATGCATCCGGTCCGCGGCCTCTTGCTGCGTCGCCGGCATCACATGGGCATTGGTGTTCATTGTCAGACTGATCTGGGAGTGCCCCAGCGTCTCCGTGATTATTCTAAGACTCGGTCCTTGCGCTAGCAGAAGCGTAGCAGCAGTGTGACGCGAGTCATGGAATCGAATTCGAGGCAGGTCGGCCCGCTCGACGAGCCGGTGGAACCAGTGGTTCAGGTTCCGCACATCAATCGGTGTCCCTCGGGTCGTCGTGAACACCAGCCCATGTTCCTGCCACTGGTCGCCAGCGGCCAGTCGCTCCTGCAGTTGCTGCGTCCGATCCCGACGCAATGCCTCAACCGCGAAACCGGGGAGAACGTGCGTCGTGCCGGTCTTCGCATGGTCCGGGAGGAGCATCACTGGTCTGATGTCGTCAAAATCATCGAGGCGCGAGCAGAGATGAATGCAGAGTGATGTCGGAGCAAGCCGCGACGATTCTCATCGTGGACGACGAACACTCACTGGTTGATTTAGTCTCCAGTCATTTGGTGCGTGACGCCTATCGCGTGCATTGCGCGTACGATGGAAGAGACACGCTTGAGCTCGCGCGCCAGGAAGAGCCGGATCTTGTCGTCTTCGATCTAATGTTGCCGGAGATCGATCCATTCGCGGTCTGTCGCCAGCTCCGCCAGTTTTCTCTCGCCTGTGTCCTGATGCTGACTGCTCCCACCGAAGAGAGCAATCGAGTGGTTGGGCTTTCGGTTGGTGCAGACGACTGCGTGAACACGTCGTTTCACCCGCGTGAGCTGGTAGCCAGGGTGAATGCATTGCTTCGTCGACCAGGAACGATCACATGGTCGATTCCCGAACCATCGAAACAGATAGTGGAATGCGATGGACAGAGGATCGATCTGGCCGGACATGAGGTCGAGAGGAGTGGTGAAGCAGTTCCGTTGACCCCGGCCGAGTTCAATTTGCTCGGGATCGTGGCGCTGCGCTCCGACCGCCTTCGGCGACTCGCAGAATTCCCACGTTTTGCTCGTCAGCGACTCGCTACGTCCGTATTCAGTCCTCTGACCTTCCATACCGCCGTCACTCACAATTCCTGGGCTAGTTTCTGGAGAACGTGTCAGTGGGACAATCATGTGTTCGATTTCCCGGGAGGTAACCACGAAGTAGTTATGCGACGGTATCGTGAATCCGCTTTTGGAGCCGCTCGGCTAGAGAGTGCGCCAGATGGTAGCACGACCTCATAAAAAGAATCATGCTAACGGAGAGTGTTGGAGGATACTGGGTCTCCACATGTTTCGGTCGCGCGCACCACCGAAGTAGAAGCCACACCATTCTTTGATGCCACAACGGTCATTCGGTATACTCTCATCGATTCGTGAGCATGCAGCAATAGATCTGCGTGTTACAGCGTTTACCGCTCGGTTCTTGGTAATAATGAGGTCGGCGGTTCGAGTCCGTCCGTGGGCTCCAGGGGTCTGTTACTGAAGAAGGGGCCAGTGATAGACCGACCAGATAAATAGACTATGGATGTAAACCGGAACCAGGAGTGGTCTGAAGCCCTGTTCCGGTTGATTTGTGTATATACCGCCATTTGTCTTTTTGCAGGTTTCGAACGTTCGGGGGATGCGTTTCTGAATTCGAGCAACAAATCCGGCATTCAGGTTGACGACCTCGTCGACCGTTTTGTAGGTATGCAAATCGCTGCCGACCGGTCTGGTGCTCTGGCGCTGATCAATCAGGCGCTTGCGTCCGGCATCCCCGTCCCGGGAGTGATGCTTGACGTTATCCAGCCCGCTCAATACGAACTTGGTCGACGGTGGGAATGCGACGAGATATCGATCGCGGATGAGCATGTCGGAACTGCCATCGCCTACCTGGCGATTAATCGGCTCTATGAAGTGCTCCCCAGAACCGAACCACGTGAGCAACGACTCGTCGTTGCCTGTGTCGAGGGCGAGCAGCATGATCTCGGTGCCAGGATGATCGCCGATCTCTGCGAGATGCACGGGTTCGAGGTGATTTATCTCGGCGCGAATGTGCCCACAGAGAGCCTTCTCCGACTTATCGACGATCGTCGACCCGATGCCACGTTGCTCAGTGCTACGATGACCTGGAATCTCCCCGAACTCGAGCGAACCGCAAATCGTATCGAAGCGATGTCTGTGCCGGTTGTGGCGGGCGGCCGAGCGCTCTCATGGGTTGGGGACAACGTGGGTCACCTTGACTTGTACGCGCCTCGGGAGAGTCCGCTGGACCTCCTTTCTCGCCTCGGAAATGAGCTGGATCATGCCCGGCAATGAACAACTGGCGGAACAGCTACGGTCTCGGGGGCGAGAACTTTCTCGGTGGGTCATCGACGACATGTATCGGAACCCGTTCTGGGCAAGTCGCTTCGCCTCTCGAGGCAAGGAACACGCTGCGCAGGATGCCCAGTACCACATAACCTATCTTGCGACGGCCGTTGAAACGGGCCTGCCGGAAATCATGGCGAACTACGCGGTCTGGCTGCGCAACGTGCTCACCAGTCGCGGAATGTGCACCCGGCATCTTGATGAGAACTTTGAGCGCCTGGCGGACGCTATGGCGATGGATTACGCTCTATCGCCCGATCGACTTCCGTTTGCTTGCCTAGAAGCGGCGCGAACAGCCCTTCTGTATGAAGAAGGAACGGCTCGCCACATTCAGCAGCGACAGCAACAGCTCGCCGATACGATCCTCAAGGATATTGGCGCCCATCCGAAGTTCGAGAATGTTCCAGGGATCAGCACACGTGACGACGTTCGCTACCTCCTGTCGTTCTGTGCAGATGGGGTAGCCAGCAACTCGTCTGACCAACTTGCCGCGCATTTGAGCTGGATGCACCGGTTTTCAAACGAGCAGCAGGTCGACGACCGCCTGCCGGAACTTGTGTTTTCAACGACGACTCTGACCCTGGAGACGACGTTCCCACAGGATGATTCTCCTGCGTTCAGACAGGTGCTGGACGTACTGGTAGCGGAACGGGAGCATTCGACATGATCGTTGTGATGTCCACTATCAGGGTGCGAGACGGCGACGCTGATGCTCTTGCAAAACAGTACCGGGAGCGCTTGCACCTCGTTGAGGACCAGCCTGGATGTCAGGGAGTCCAGATCCTGCGGAATCAGAATGATCGCGACCAGTTCGTGGTCTATATGCGCTGGGAAAGTCGAGAATCGTATGACCGGTATCGCGCCAGCGACGCGTACCGTGAAGCTCACCAGCGGATCTCCGAAATTGCCGGCGGGATCAAGATAGACCCGAGCTCCCGAAGTGTCGACGTCTACGACGTGCTCTCATGATGGATGGGCAGATCGTCCGGCGTACCGCTCAGACAGAACGACGGATGATCGAAGCATTCGGGCTCGCTGCGATCCAGCTCGACCCCGCTCTCCAAAGCCGCACCGGAAGCTTCAAGAACAAGCCGGTAACCATCAGGAGCAGTGCCGTAAGCGGACCACTGATGCGCGTCGCCCGATTTTCCGTTATCTCCGGAGAAACGCTGGAGATTGGTAATGTGCTCTGCGTTCCGGAGCCGTCGCGTATGGTTCCGATTCTGGGGGCTGATTTCGTAGCAGTTCGGGAAGACTCCGTTATGCTGGCCGCTGATCTCTCCCCAGTGTCTGATGTGCCTGGAGACCATGCCGCTCAGTTTGCACTCCTCGACCGGGCGCTGGCCAACTGCCCGGAACTCCCTCCCGGTGGCGACTTGCCTGAATGGGCTGTCGAACTCTTCTCGGACCGTCCACTCTACACCCGGGTTCATCCGGAAAGACTCACTGAGGCCTTTGAGGTGTTCGATCACTATGTTGAGGCATTCATACAGATGGTTCAGGAGGCAGAAGCGCATCCTGAACGATCAGCGGAGATCTCCCGGTCGCAGGGATACTATTCCGACGTCCATCGCGCTGACGACAAGGGTCTTCGACTACTCGGGGCGATGTTTGGCATGGAGTGGGCGCAGCAGTACCTCGAAGAATTCCTGTTCCCTCCCGAGAGCGGACTTTCCTTGCGCTAATCGGACATATGGAATCCGCTGATTGGTTGCGGGAAGACCGCATTGCCAGGCTCCTGAGCGGGGGGCGATCTGCGGAACCGACACAACCAAGTCGACCACACTACTATTTTTTGGAACCGCTGCGATAAATCGTGCGCGTAATGACGCTCGCGAGTATACTCCGTTGCTTATGGCCACCTGTCGACACGCGGAAAACGCACCAGCGGCAGTATGAGGCTGATCGTCATCACCGTTGTCGGAATAACTGTGCAATTTGAAGGGAAGTCGATGAAGCAGGGGTTGATCTGGTTGAGCATTCTGTTTAGTGGCCTGCTGCTTTTCGCAGCTTGTGGAAACGATGACGATTCTGAAACTGGCGACGACAGTTCCGAGGCGTCCGAGGTCGCGGCCAGTCCGACTCCAGACGCGACTTCCCTGGACGACTCAGCACCCGCGCCTGAGGCAACCGCCGAGCCTGCGCCAACGCCGGAACCCACCCCAACACCCGAGCCGACTCCGGAACCGACTCCCGAAGCAGTTGTCGATTCAACATTTCCGCGTCCAGAATGTTACGAACCCCGACCGTCAGAGGAAGAACACGATCTGGACCTTTTGCCTGCTGAACCTCGCTCGCTGTTTCAGCAGTGTCAACTCATCGCATATTACGGATTCCCCACTGAACCCCTGATGGGTATTGTTGGTGAGTATGAGCCTGAAGAGATGATCAGGCTTCTCAATGAGCAGGTCGAAGAGTTCGAGGCTCATAATGGATTCCGGACTGCGATTCCTGCACTCGAACTGATTTACGCGGTGGCTCAGGGGTCACAGACTGAGGATGGGACATTTCTGGCTAGAATGTCGGATGAGATGGTTCAGCAGTGGATCGAGATTGCCGAACAGCATGACCTGATCCTGATTTTTGACATCCAGATGGGGGCAAGTACGGTCGAGGCGGAGATCGAACATCTTCTTCCGTTTCTCTCGCATCCACGAGTACATCTTGCACTCGATCCCGAGTTCGTGACGACCCCGGATACCCCACCAGGTCTCCGCATCGGAGGGATGGAGGCGTCCGAGATCAATCGCGCCCAGCACATTCTCAAGGACGTTGTCGAGGAACATGATCTCCCGAACAAGATTCTGATGATTCATCAGTTCATTCCGGAGATGATTCTCAACAAGGATCAGATCGAAGACGTGCCGGGAATTGATCTGGTCATTCACCAGGACGGCTTTGGCTCCCCGGAAGACAAGATCGCCAACTATGACCGCTACATAGCAGCCGAGGGTGCCAAGCACGGTGGGTTCAAGGTGTTCTACCAGCAGGATGAACCCGTCATGACACCGGAGGAGCTGATGCAGCTAACCCCGCAACCAGATGTGATCACCTACCAGTAAGCGGGCGAACGTCCCGCGCTGATCGGAGCAAATCCGGGCAGGTGTTCCGGCCGGCAGTATTACAACGATCTGTCTCGACACTGAATGAGGATACGCCCAGCAGCCGACGATCTGGATCAATCTCCGGGAGTATAGGTGGTCCGTGCGCCTTCTGGACCTTCCCGGGGTAGATCTGGCGGGTCGATCTCCATCGCGTGATGCTCGCCGCAACCATGGCGGTAGATGCGTTCTGCCCAGACCTCCCGGTTTTCGTAGTCAGAGATCGTTTCGCGCGTGATTTGCTCGTTCACCACCCACATGTTGATGTGAGTCAGGCGATCGCCGTCTGGTGATTCCCATGACTCGCAGAGATGCTCCGCCAGGTATCTCGCTGTTGGCTCTCCGGGTTCATGAATCTCGACTGACTCGTAGTAGAAGCGGTCGCGATAGTGCCGATACATGTGATGGAGTGGATCGAAGGCACGCGACCACTCGAGTTTTCGGTCGGCGAAGACGTCGTAGATCTCGCCGTCTTCGGTTCGACCCGGGAAGACATAGTAGCGGTCAATGGTGCGGGGATTCGGCGCGAAGACAGTCCATGGCGGCTGATTCACCCGGAACACGCGCGGGATCTCTCCGGTGCGATCCTCAACAGCGGCGATTCCAAGGGTGAACAAGCCGCCTCGTTCGAGAAATGCCGGTGGTGGAAGCAGCATGATGATCACAACCAGGAAGCCGACGACCGCGCGTTGCAGGTTCACTGCTATTCGATGCGTGATCGGCAACGCCGGTACATGCCAGTCTGGAAATCTCGCGGCGGTCGTGATCAGCGTAGCTCGAACTGTCGCTGCAGATGAACGAAGCCCGGGCAGACGTTTGCCGATCCAGGCATAGATGCGCTCGACGTCGGCGAAGAACGGTTCCCGAAGAAACAGTGTGAGCCCGGCGATTGCAACGATCGGGAATGCACCGATCCTTACGGTGATCCAGAAGGAGAAATGAGCGATTATGAACGCCGCGATTATCGGCATTCTGAGCCGCCCGGGAGCGACGATCAGTGTCCACCCGCAGACGAGCATTACGAACCACAACCAGCCGCCAATGTCGAGCATCGCCGGCCACTGTCTGAGGAAGTGAGCGATTCCCCAGGTCATATGATCGAGCCCGAATATGAGTGGTGTGGCTTCTCCGCTGCGCCAGAGATCACCGTAGAACTTCATGATGCCGTTGCCGACGTACATATAGACCATCTGAACGAGAATGACCGCAGCGGCGAGGCTCGTAATCAGCTTTCGTGGTTCGGCCTGGCGCAGGACGGCATCGACCGACCAGCGCTCACCAAGTGGCAGGAACATCGCCCAGAGCAGCAGCATTCGGAATAGCGTGTCGGCATAGCTGAGGATGAACGGATTCCGTATGTCCAGTGATGTGACGAAGACGAACGCCAGAATGGTCACAATGCGGGTCTGGTAACCGATGATGAGCAGGACGCCGATCAGGAATTTCGCTGCGAACAGCCCGGCGTTGATCGCCGGTTCAGAGGTCAATGCGAAGAGGGAAAACGCTTGTGGGGGGTTGATCCAGTCAGCGAGTTCTTGCGGCACCGGGCCGTTGTCGGTGTAGAACCAGGTGAAGCGGTTCGAGCGGGCGATGACGTCGGCGACGATCAGGATCCCGGCGCAGATCCGGAAGATGGCAA
>SLMJ01000220.1 GCA_007133615.1 Thermomicrobiaceae bacterium
CCGGAAATCTCGTACGCCCACCCCCGCAGTCGTAATGCTTCCATCCGTTCTTCAGTGGTCAGGAAAACAGGAACCGATAGCACACGGTCCAGTTGCTCGATAATTGCGTTTGGCGCATAGAGCTTTCGCGCCTGCCGGGCTGCCTCGAGTGACCAGCGTTCGGCTCGTGAATCTTCCGCCTGCCAGAAGTGCTCGGCAACAGTCGCCGCGTCTGCGTCCGGTGTTTCCGCTAACGTTTCGGCGATACGTCGATGCTGTAGCTGGCGCCATGGCAGGGGAAGACTGGAATAGAGCACTTCTCGAACCAGCGCATGGCGAAAACGAAGTCGCGTAGAGTGTGAAGATTGCTCAAGGAGATATGCGTCCATAGCTTGTTGCACGACTCGCGACATCGCGATCTGGTCCATGCCGGTAATCGATAGCCAGAGATCCATCCGGATCTCGTATCCCAGGATCGCTGCAAGCTGTAGTGCCTCTCGAGTTGACTGGTCTAGTTGATGAATACGTCGCGACAGCACCTGACGAATGAGGAACGGGATCTCGAGATCCGAGAACGGAGCGAGGTGCCAGATCCCATTCTGGAAATAGAGCACCTCTGCCATCTCCATCGACCGCAGGACTTCGACGATGAAGAAGGGATTGCCATCTGTCCGGCGTACAAGTTCATCGACCAGTTGCTCCCTGTCTTCTTCAGGAAGTCGATACCGATTGACGACGAGTTGATGAACTTCCGCATTGCTGAACCGGCGCAGATCGATTCTGTCTGCCCTGGCTTCTCGTACGAAACCTGGCAATGCCTGATACAGGGGATGTGCACTCGTAATCTCATCGTTCCGGTAGGTTGCAATCACGAGCACCGGAACGCTTCGCAGTGTCCTGCTGATGAACCGAAGAAGCTCGAGGCTTTCGTGGTCGGCCCAGTGGATATCTTCCAGAACAAGAGCGAGCGGACTTTCCCTGGCAACGCTCTGTAGTCGCTTCTGTACGTCCTGAAATAACGCGGACTGGTCGACAATCGCCGACAGGTGCACCTCTCCAAACCAGTGACGGTTGTCTGAATCATTCCCTTCGAGAGATGACAGCGCTTCCCGCCAGGGGGCATACGGAGCCGGGGAGGATACGTCGTAACAGACGCCGGTGAGTACTATTGCAGCAGCAGACTCGGCTTCTTTGACGAAATGCTCGACGACAGTCGTCTTGCCGATTCCCGCTTCACCCCCGACGAGCACCAGCCGACCTTGTCCACAGCGCGCTGACTCCAATGCAGCGGCGAGTGTCCGCAACTCATGATCACGTCCGACAGGACCCGATGCGCTGTTCTCAGGTGCGACGGTCTCTTCCACGCCAACCACCAGACTACGGAGGGGCTGGAATCTTCCGGGTTTGATTAGATGAGCTTGTCTATAGTGTAGCATTCCTTCGCAGGCGGGTTGCTAGCCAAACACCCGGGTCATGCTCTAACATGCACAATCACTCTCAGATTGATCCATTTCCCTGAATGAACGAGAGGACCCTGATTATGTGCGACTTCTCAAACGAGACTCCTGATCCGAACAAGGAATGGTTTGTCGATTCTCCCTTCATTACCCGCTTTATCGAGCACGTCCGGGAGCGGATGGAGGCTCAGCCAGACCGGGCGCTGTTACTGGAAGAGCTCAAACCGGCCTTTACCGAACTCATGAACTCGGAAGGCTGGCTGCCGGAGGAATACGCTACGCCTGATGAGACCTCTGGAATGGGTGGTGGTATCGGGCAGTACGCGCTCTATCGGGCTGGAGACGGATCGCTGACGCTGTTCTCGCTCGTGGTTCCGGCTGGCTCATCAACGCCGGTGCACGACCACCTGGCGTGGGGCTTGATCGGCCTCTACCAGGGTTCCCAGCGGGAACAGGTCTATGCGGTTGCCGACGGCGACCCGGATTCGGGCCACGCTCAACTGGAGCTGACGAAAGATGTTCATGTCGATACCGGGGAATTTTTCCCGTTGCTGCCGCCGAAAGACGATATCCATCGGGTAACGACCACGTCAGAAGAAGCGTCGATCTCGATCCATCTGCTCGGCAACGATACCGGGTGCGTCACCCGTCACAGCTATGAACCGGAGACATCGGTAGTGAAGTCGTTCCGGTCTGGCTACAGCAACCTGCCGTGTGATGATGAGTCGGAAGCGGCGGATTAGGGCGTTGATCGATCTGGCGCAGGGGTGCCGTGAATCGGCCAGAAGCGTTCGGCGGGCGTGCCGTTGCCAACTTGGTTTGCCCAGGTTCGAGTAGCGTTCGCGGGATCGCCGAGTTCCCGAAAGATCACGGCATGCTGTGATGCGTAGCATTCGATTGCCCGAATCCGGCGATCAAGGTACTCGTCTGAAATCGGGCGGATGACCGGCTCAGCATGCGATCGAACCCGGGCCGATTCACAGACGTCGACATCTTCACGGCCGGCATACGGATAATCCTCCCAGGCCAGCACGTCGTAGCCTCGATAGGTCAGCGAGCGCGCCATCGCCAGCACGTGCTGGTGATCGACGTGGTTGCCAATGCCGAGGGGGCAATAGAAG
>SLMJ01000352.1 GCA_007133615.1 Thermomicrobiaceae bacterium
ACGGACCTGCAGTTTGGACCGTCGAGAGAGGCGGCATCGAGAATTTCCCGGATCTGCTCCAGCCTGAAACCGAGCCCTCGTGCCCGGCGAATGAACCTGGCGCGCTGGACGTGTCGTTGTCCGAACATGCGGTAGCCGGAACCGGAGCGATCAGGTTCCGGAAGCAAACCAATCTTCTCGTAGTAGCGAATGGTGCGAACTGGGATTCCGGTTGCCTGCGAGAGTTCTCCGATACGCATCCAACTACCTCGATCAGGTTTATCCGTAGAGCTGACTGAGCTTCTCGATTGTGAAGTCCGGTCGCTGACAGGTTTCGATGATCTTCGCTTCCCGCTCTTCGACCTGTTTGACGCCATCATAGAGCTTATCGGCGATCTCGTGGGGAATCTCGCAAATGCCGTGCTTGTCGCCGTGCAGGAGATCGCCCGGATTGACGGTCAGGCCGCCGACGCTCACCGGCGTCCCGACTTCCACGACGTGAACGTACGCGTGCGATACCTGAATTTGCGCAGAGAAGAAGTGAAAGCCGAGCGCGTGTACTTCGTCGAGATCCCGCACACCACCGTTGGTGACGGTCCCGATGCACCCGAGCGCGCGATGGATGTTAGCGTTGACTTCACCCCAGAACGAACCGACGGGCGGATCGTCCAGATCTTCGATGACCACGATCCGGGGTTCGGGAATTGAGAGGATGTGCTCCCACATTTCCTTACGGGGAACCGCCTGGCCCTCTCCGGGCTTCTCCGCAGCCCGGATCTTTGCCGTCACCGCGTAGCCGACCATCGGGGGCAGATCGGGAAACCGACAGGCGATATCGGCCGACATGAAGCCTTCGTTACGCGGCCTGATATCGAATACTTCGATCCCATTGGCAATTGCCGGGGATGGAACGGTTTCCAGCGTCTTGAGCACTTCCGGGTCAACTGGATTCTGCATTGAATTCCTCCTTCAATCATCGGTGATTTCGGTGTCTGGAGAATACAGGAAGCCCGATAGCCCGTCTATGCCTGTTGCCGGAACCCTGTTGCGATGCTAGAAACTGAGATGCACGCTGGTTGCGGATGACGCAGAGCGCCACTCACTGCTGAAGGGAATCGCTGGATATGACAGATGCTGATCGTCTGCTCAAACAGGCGAGGATCAATCTCGATGCGGTCGGGATCCCGGTGGACGACGACGAGTTGGAAGAAATGCGGGCTCGAGGGTTTCTGGACCAGGTTCAGGCGTTTGAGGACTACGTTCGTACTGTACCGTCCGAACCGGTGCCCGACTTTCTGGAGGCCTGGGGAGAAGACATCGAATCCGGACCATCGCCGACTGGGCCGGTTGACCTGGACCGGATTGCGAAGGGAACGCTCTTTGGACAACCGTCCGGTGCGTCTGGTGACTCGGATATACGCTACCTCGGGATCGTCGATATCGCAGGAATGCTGAAACGGCGGGAAATCACGTCTCTGGAGTTGACGCACCAGGTGATCGAGCGCATCTCCGATCGAGACCCTCAGCTGAACGCGTTTCAATCGGTACTCTCGGAACATGCGGTCAAAGCCGCGAAGCGGGCGGACCAGGAGCGCGAGGCAGGGATCGACCTTGGTCCGCTGCATGGAGTTCCGATTGCGGCGAAGGATCTTCTGGCGATGCGGGGAACGATCACCACGGCAGGATCGGTGCTTTTCGCCGGTCGGGAGACTGATTACGATGCGGATTCAGTTGAACGGCTGGAGAGCGCCGGAGCAGTGATCGTTGGCAAAACCCGGATGTCGGAATTCGCGTTCTCGCCCGGCTCGAACAACGAGCACTATGGGCCGACCAGAAACCCCTGGAACGGCGAGCATGACACGGGCGGGTCGAGCAGTGGCTCCGGCGCAGCAGTGGCCGATGGACTGGTCTACGCGGCGCTCGGTTCCGACACCGGAGGCTCGATCCGGATGCCGGCTGCGCTCTGTGGGACGGTCGGGTTCAAGCCGACCTTCGGTCGTGTCAGCCTGCATGGGGCTGATTCCCTGGCCTGGACGCTGGATCACCTGGGTCCGCTGACCAGAACCGTTGTGGACACTGCGCTGATCATGAACGTCCTGGCCGGGCACGATCCACGAGATCCCCGAACCAGGACAGTGCCGGTACCGGACTACACGGCGAATCTCAACGATGGCGTGCGCGGATTGCGGATCGGTGTGCTGACAGACGATGGTTCCGGCGGGGCGATGGCGAGTGATGACGCGCTGGACTCCTGGCATCGGAGTCTCCGGTTGCTCCGGGACCAGGGGGCCGAACTGGTCGACGTCTCTCTGCCGGAGATGGAGGCGCTGCGGTTGACCAACGGATCGATTGTCCGGAACGAGGCGGCGGCCTTCCACGAGGCCACGCTGGTCAGCCATTTCGACTACTACAGCCGATTCATGCGCCAGCGCGTGATGTCTGCTTACGCGGCGAGTCCGGTCTCGTATATGCGGACGAGCCAGGCGAGGGCGGTATTGCGCAAGGCGAGTGAGCGGATCTGGGACGATATCGACGTACTCTCAACTCCGGCAATGCCGTATGA
>SLMJ01000060.1 GCA_007133615.1 Thermomicrobiaceae bacterium
AGATCAACACGGTGATCGGTGTCATTCTCGGCTTCGGGCTGCTGTTTCTGCTGAAAGAAACAAGTCGGAGCCCATCCGAACCGAGGCCCGTTGCCGGCGGCAGCGGCAAGAACCGCATGGAGTGGTCAGAATACGTCGCCGGAATCAAGGGGCTGCTCAAGAACACGGTACTGCTCCGTCTGGCGATGATCTCTTCGTTCCGCTCGATGGGCCAGATCGGCCTGATGACTTCACTCCCGCTCTACATCACCTTTGGCCTTGGTATCGATGACTCCGCTGTGATGGGGCTGTACCTGACCCTCTTGACCGGAGCGAGCCTGATCGGTGGACCAGTTCTCGGGACAGCCAGCGACTATCTCGGCCGTCGCCCGATTATGGTGGGAGGACTGGTCATCGCTGGTACGATGGCCGTGCTCCTGACACAGGTCCCGGCTGGTTTCGCCTTCATCGCTGTCCTGGTGCTCCTGGGAACCGTGCTGTTTTCGATACGTCCGGTGATCATGGCCAACGCGCTCGATGTCACCCCGAACCACCTGGGCGCCAGCGTAATCGGGATCATGTTCACGATCCAGGCGGCATTTTCATCCGCATCGCCGGTGTTGGTCGGATGGGTCGGGGATACCTTCCACATCGGCGCCGGATTCTACGTGGTCGGTGGGCTCATACTCGTCTCGTCACTCATCGCGCTGACGATTCCCCGTTCGACGGATGTTCCCTCGCCGGGTGAGGCATCAACGTAGCGCCTACCGTCGCCAGCTCCGATAGCGCGTTCGCAACGCCCCGCGAATCGAACGCGTTTCTCGATCCTGCGGTTCGTGCAGGAGGCCACTCGCAACCACCGCAGCAAACGCGATCATGAACGTGACGATGAAGACGAACTCGAAACTGAAGGCGTCGACCATGATTCCGCCCAGGATCGGGATAAACGCCACGAACCCGAGGATCGTGTTCGTGAGCCCGAAGTAGGCGGGGCGCTGCTCCGGCTCGGCGACGTCCATCACGTAGGTCAGGTTCGCGAGCGCCTGGGCGCTGAGTGCGGCACCGTAGAGCACAAAGATCAATCCAAAGACGTAGAAGATCGAATCGTCGCCGCCCGGGACACGCTCGGCAAACGGTTCCCAGTTGTAGAGCGGCGCAAGGACCAGTGCGATCAGCGGGATGCCGAGTCGCATGAGCGCCGCCACCTGCAGCACAAAGCGATTTCCTTTGAAGTCGACCAGTTTGCCCCAGAGCAGGTTCGAACCAAACCGCGCAACGGTCATACCGATGATGTAGACGCCGATGATCTCCGGCGGCGCTCCGAGTTGTTGCTGGACGTAAACAACGTAGAACGGATCGGCAATCGCCGACATCGACAACGTCACCCGGAATCCGAGAAATCGCCGGAACGCGGAATTGTTGAATAGTTGCGGGGCATCGTAGAGATGGGCCAGGAACGTTTGCCGGTGCCCGGATGGCTGGTGCTCCATTTCCTGCATCATCGCAGTGAAATACGTCGTCAGCGCAAGCGCGAGAAACGCCGCAAAGAACAGCAGTGCGTAGTTGGTCGGGAAACCATCGGTCTGTCCGAGAATGCCTTGAATCAGGAATCCAGCCATAAAGCCGAGGATCCCGCCCCAGAAACTCCGTTGACTGAAGTACATGCCCCGGCGGTTGGCGGGGATCACCCGGGCCGAAAGCTCCAGCATCGGTACGTTGGAGAATCCGCCTGCCAGGTTATAGATCGCGTAGAGCACGAAGAACCAGAGCAGCAGGCCGGAGGGCTCGTCGGAACTGACCAGAAATCCGATGACACCGAGCAGGCCGATGACCAGCGTTCGCACTAGTGTCCCGTAGAACACGAACGGGAGCTGGCGTTCACGGCCCTGCGTGACCGCCGCGCCGACGAGTTGCGGCAGGAACCAGAGTCCCGCCGCCATTGCCGGAACCAGCCCGACCAGCAGGTTGGAATCGCTTATCTGGGAGACGAATAGCGCCAGGACAATTGAGGGATGGATCAGCGTCTCGGCCAGAAGGCTGAAGGAGCCATTGCCAACGCCGAAGGCGAAGTTGCGATGATAGAGCTGGCGCGCAGCACTTGTCCATTGAACGTCTGCGCCTGGTTGCACGCGCCCGGCTCCTCACCCAGATCCCAACGAGGTCACACCATTCACCGCCCACTGGTACCCGCAAGACCACGGCCAGCCAGCGAACCCGGTCATGATATGGAGGGTGAGTGGTGGGGGTCAAGGGAGGGGGGACACTTTCCGCGCAACCTAGGGATTGCAATACACGCACATCATGCTACTCTGCACGTGTAGCAGAAGCCGAACAAAAGCAGGAAAGTAGCTGGATTGTGCTCGTTTCTGTCGAGAGCCTGCTGGTTATCGTGCTCGTCTTGACACCCGGATACGTGTTCTCACTGGCGTTGCGGAAGACTGTCATAAACCTCGACACGTCGGCGATTCGATTCGTTGTGATGACAGTAGCAACCGGAGCCCTGATTCATTGCATTACATTCTTCTGGTCTGCGCGGTTGCTGCGAAAATATGTTGAAAATCCG
>SLMJ01000216.1 GCA_007133615.1 Thermomicrobiaceae bacterium
AGGGCGCAACCTACGCGCTGGCGCTCATCTCGATGGGCGTCTTCATGGAGCGGGCCGGGATTGAGGCCGGTGGGCTAGCTTTTCTCTGGGCGTTCTTCGCGCTCGCTTCGACGATCGTCGCGTTGACGTTGCTCTGGAACATGCGTCGGCAGACACTGACTGCCCCATCAAGTCGCGCGACACCTCCAATACCACGGTAGCGCCCCAGGTCCAGCTTGCAGACAACTGCTAGACTGGATGTAAACCCTGCAATCATCGCACCATGACGGTTAATCGGTGCAGACCACGGAGGTTACCGTGGGCGATATCTCGGCACCAAAGCCCGGGCGTATTAGCCTTGTTGGCCGTGACCATGAGCAACGCTTGCTTCTGGGCGGATTCAATTCGGCTTGCGCAGGAATGGGACGCCTCGTCCTGATTGGTGGAGAAGCCGGAATCGGCAAGACAGCAATCGTCGAGGATCACCTCCGGGCCGTCGTACACGCCGGAGCCGCCGTGCTGAGTGGTGCAAGCTACGATGTTGAGTCGCCGCCTCCCTACGGGCCCTGGCGCGAAGCCCTCGCCGAGATTGCGCGCAATGAGCATGTTGCGCAATCGCAGACCGGCTGGCTCAGTGATGAATACTTCTCGTCCCTCCCGGATCAAGCTGCTCTCTTCGGTGAGGTCCTCGCGCGAATCCGGAATGTCGCCGAATCGAGACCCCTCGTGCTGGTGCTGGAAGACGTTCACTGGTCCGACCAGGAAAGTCTGGACCTTCTGCGCTACATTGGACGATCAATCCGAAACGATCCGGTGTTGGTCATCAGCACCTATCGGAATGACGAGATCCATCAGGGCCACGCACTTTATCGGCTTCTACCGCACCTGGTTCGTGAAGCGAAAGCAGATCGGATAGACCTGCGCCGGTTCTCATTACCGGCAATCGAGGAGATGGTCGACCGGCAGTATCTATTGTCGGAGGAAGATCGCGCGAGGCTCGTTAGCGAGCTGGCGCATCGAACCCAGGGTAATCCGTTCTTCATCTCAGAACTGCTTCGCTCAATGGAGATGAACGATCTGCTGTCACGGGGTGAGGACAAATGGCGGCTGGCGCCGCTCACCGACATCGAGATTCCATTGCTGGTGAAACAGGTGATCGATCGACGGATCGCAGAACTCGACGAACGAGCACAATCAGGGCTGCGTGCGGCGGCGGTGCTCGGCTACGACATTCAGCCGGATCTCTGGTATGCGGTCACCGATCTGGACGAATCAGACCTCTCGGATGTGGTCCGGCAGGCACTCGATGCGCACATTCTTGAACAGTCACCGCGGGGTAGCAGGCTTCGCTTCCGTCACGCCCTTGTGCAAGAGACTCTGTATTCCAGCCTGCCGCTACCGTACCGGCAGTCACTGCACCGTCGAGCCGCATCAACCCTGGCTAACCTGCCCGATGCAGACCCGGCGACCGTCGCCGAGCACTATCGTCATGCCAGCAGTCCCGAAGCGGCAAACTGGTCGCTTGAAGCCGCCCGTCGAGCGCGTCAGCTCTTCGCACCACATTCGGTTATCCATAATCTCGACCCGGGTTACGTGCCTGTCGCGTCGCTTACACCAGCAGAGCGCACCGAGATTCATCAATTGCTTGGCTGGGCGCACGAGATCTCGGGCCAGTTCGAAGGTGCGCAGCAGAACTACCGTGCCGAACTGGACGCGGCGATCGAAACCGAAGATCGCTATGCAGAATGGGACGCGCTGATCCGGTTGGCCGGACTGTGGGCAGGTCGCGACTACACCCGGACAGGAGACTACGTCGCGAAGGCGCTGGAACTGGCCGAGGGCGTTGGCGATCGCGCGCTGATCGGCCACAGTCTCAATCGGATGGGCAACTGGCATCTGAATAATGAAAACCCGGAGCAAGCCCGCGAGTTTCACCTGCAGGCGCTCGAGATCTTCGAACACATCGAACACCAGCAAGGCATCGCTGCCACATACGATCTGCTCGGCATGACCTGTTACATGGGCGGGAACGTTATCGAAGGCACGCGACATTATCAGCAGGCAATCGACCTGTTCGAGCGACTCGACAATCGTCAGGGACTGGTTTCCAGTGTGGCGAACTATTCCATGCGGGGAATCACGTACCACACCGATATGATGACCGCGATTCCGACAACGCTGGACTCGTGCATCACTGACGCAGAACGCGCACTCCATGTCGCGTCCGGGATCGAGTTTCGGGCCGGTGAGGTATACGCACGGATTCGACTCGGCTCGGCGTTGGGATCAAGAGGCCTTTATCAACGGTCGATTGACGTACTCAATGAGAGTATCGAACAGGCAAGCGAAATCCGGCACTGGCAGTGGCTGACCGCAGCACACTGCGTAATCAGCGCGACGTATCTGGACATTCTCAACCCCGAGATGGCCCGCTTGCACCTCGAGCAGGTAGATTCGCTCGCGGAGGATATTGGATCCCGCCACTGGATACGGTTCAACTCCGGTATTTCCGCAATGGCGAGCCTGGTGAACGGCAATCCTGATCAGGCGGCGGACCGACTGCACTACACCTGGACTGAGAACGTCCCGGCACAGACGATGGCCCAGCGGCACGTCTGGCATGCGCGGATCGAACTCGAGCTCGTCCGGGGAAATTTTGAGGACGCGCTTTTTATCATCGACCGGGTTCTCGGATCCACCGCGTACGCCAGTCGAGATCGTCCGGCTGTCCAGTTATCACTGCTTCGAGCGCGGGCACTGATGGGCCTGGAGCAATTCGCGGAGGCCGGGGCATGGCTGGAGCCCGCCCTGGAAATTGCCGAGCGTCAGGGTGCCCTTCCGAAAGTTTGGCGGATTCTCTTTCAGCAAGCGAAGGTCAGGACCGCTCTGGGAGACCACGCTGGCGCCGCCGAAAAGTCCCTCCAGGCGAACTCGATAATCGAAGAGCTTGGCCAGTCGCTCCATGATCTCGACGAGCAAGCAACGTTCTCCCGAAAGGCCAGCACGCAGGTTGCCGGGGCGCCAGTACTCACCGCGCTACAAAGCGCGAAACAACAGTCCGGAGGATTGACCAGGCGACAGCGCGAAGTCGCAGTGCTGATCGCTCAGGGCTGCAGTAATCGCCAGATCTCGGATCGATTGAGCATCAGCGAGCGCACTGTGGAAAGCCACATCACCGCCATTCTCTCGACACTCGCGTTGACCTCGCGCGCTCAGATTGCCGCGTGGTCTGTCAGCAACGGCCTCTCTGAAGCATCAACAACCACGTAAGCTCGCAATATCTCCCTTCGCAAGAATTTCCGAGGTGCCCCGAAACAATTTCGTGGGTTTCCACGATGTACCCGCCTCTCCCCCGGATTAGTCTGAATTCATCTTCAACAACCAGCGGAGCGCAGTGGTGCGGTGATGGTGATTGCACCCTGTGCCACAACGAACGGAGGGTTCGTCATGGCGTATCAGATCGAAGGCCGCCTTCTGGAGGTCTGCAACTGCGAGGTTTTGTGCCCCTGCTGGATCGGAGAAATGCCCGACAACGGAACCTGCGACTCAGTCGTGGCGTACCACATCGACCAGGGCACGGTGAACGGGGTCGATGTCTCCGGTCACACCTTCGCGATTATCGGACACATTCCCGGCAATGTACTCGACGGAAACTGGAAAGTCGTGGCATTCGTCGATGACGCGGCATCGAACGAGCAGCGCGAGGCCATTCTCAGTGCCTTCACCGGCGAACTCGGAGGTCCTCTGGCAGATGTCGCTCAGCTCGTTGGCGAAGTCGTCGCTGTTGAGCAGACACCGATCAGCTTCGAGGTTGTCGACGGCAAGGGCACGCTCAGGATCGGGTCGGTTGTCGATTCGGAGATGGCGCCGTATATCGGCCCGGCAGGCGATATCACGACGCTGAACGAGAGCGTATTCTCGACGATTCCTGGATCACCGGCGTACGTCGCGAAGGCATCGCACTACTCGCGCAACAGCGAGCAGTACGGGCTGAAGGACATCGCCCTGCGGGACCACAACGCGATCCAGGGGACTTTCCAGTTTGAAGCATAAGGTTCGTCAATGGGAGGAGCCGGGGGTTCAGGGTCTCCGGCTCCTCGCAATTAAGGAAGGATCGTAGCCATGTCAGCATTCAATCGACCAGCCGAGCAAAGTCAGGTGCCGTTTATCGCCGCCATGTCTGGACTGGTCGTGCTGGCGTGGCTGAGTCTCTGGGTCTGGTCAGAATCGCCGTACGGCCGCTATCTCGAGCACGATCATCTCGGTTCTGTTGGCCTCGGCCAGGGACCCGGAATTATGGCGCTCTACGTCGCCGGCTGGACCCTGATGGTGGCGGCGATGATGCTTCCGACGACGCTACCCCTGCTTACCCTGTTTCGCGGAATCGTGCGGCATCGCGAGCGTTCAGGCGAGCTAGTAAGCCTGCTGATCATCGGCTACATCGGCACCTGGGCGCTGTTTGGTCTGGTCGTGCACCTCGGGGATTGGGGTCTGCACCTCGTGATCGATCAGAGCGCCTGGCTGACAACAAACGCATGGCTCATTGTTTCGGCAACGCTGATCGGCGCGGGTGCGTTTCAGTTCACCGCGCTGAAGTACCGCTGCCTGGACGAATGCCGCTCGCCATACAGCTTCATCATGAGCCACTGGCGGGGCCGGAATGACCGGCACGAATCGTTCGCGCTCGGTGTCCACCACGGAGTGTTCTGCATCGGTTGCTGCTGGGCACTCATGCTACTGATGTTTGCCGTGGGTATGGGCAATCTGGCCTGGATGTTCCTGCTCGGCGTGGTGATGGGGATCGAGAAGAACATGTCCTGGGGGCGACGTCTCGGGAAGCCCCTTGGCATCGTCCTGATCTGCTGGGGGTTGACCATCCCTGCCGTAACGCTACTGATCTAACCCCAGGAAGGGCGGCCTCAGATGAAGCGGGAACAGACGCTCGGATTCGCCATTGGATGGCTGGCCACGCTGCTATCAGTTTCCGTTGCTCACGCACACGCCGGGGAAGAACACACCGATCCGCTGAGTGCGCTTCTGCACGCGGCCCAGACGCCAATCCTGCTGGTAGCTGTGCTGCTCCTGGGGATTGCGCTAGCGGCCTGGTTTCGTCAGAGGCGCTCTGACAACAGCGAACGCGAATCTGAAACACGACAATCAAGCGAAAGGACATACTGATGCTTTTCGTGAACTCTGGCAGTCCGAGCACTGTCTCAAACGAGCAGAAGGCACTCTCACGACGCTCATTGATCAAAGGGGGCGGAGTCCTCGCCGGAGCGGGCGTACTCCTGGGTGGCGCTCCGCTCGCCGTGGCAACCGGTGATTCATCACTACACCTGGACGTCGCCTGCGACGGTCGAACCTGGGTCGTCAATCGGGCGGCTGGAGCCGATCCGGACGCACCGGTTGAGCGCGGTGACACGTTCCTCGTGCAGGGATCGATCTACCCGGCCGGCACTATTGCCGAGGGGTTGTCCGGGCCGACTCAGCCAGGTCGCATCGGGCACTGGGTCTGCCGTGGCTGGTTCTACTACGGTCTGCACGCGATGATGGAGGGAGCCGTCCCGCATGTCGTCACGACCCAGCTCTATCTTCTCGACAGCTTTGACGGACTCGTGAGCGACGGTATGGAAGGTGGAACCTTCACCGTGCGAGCGGTGACCGGCGGATACGGAAAATACCGCACTGCCGGTGGTCAGGTTGGCCAGACCGAGGTTGAAGAGAACAATACCACGCTCGCCCTTGGCGATGGCGTTCACGCTCCCGCCCCGAATATCCGGTTTGAATTCAGCCTTGCCGGAGTTTGATCATCCAGGCACCTGGCGCAACCACCACACGAGCAGAACACAATTCTCCCCTCTCCCAGGGAAGGGAGAGGGGTCGGCGTTGACGGCGGCTCGGTGCGCGTCTCTACATCACACGAACTCCATGTCCCGATACCGGATACCGAGCAGTCCCGCAATCATCAATACCAGCGCCAGTGCCGTCATGACGATGAGCGGCATTGCCTCGAAGTCCACCGACGGAATCCGTGGCACGTACTCGAACGGCGACAGATCATTGATCCAGCCCGGAAGTCCCATCAACGGTGCAATCATCAGCGCGAAGAACCCGTAAGCTGGAACGAACCAGGCAAGCAACATCGCTTTCGGAAACATGCCGAACACGGCAACCGCAACCGCCGCCGCGAGCCAGAGTGCCGGCGCGTAAGCCATGATCGCCCCGGTAAACGTCCACATGTCGTCCCAGTTGCCGGTATCCAGCGCGAACATCACGCCACCTGCCAGCCCGGTCAACAGGAGAATCACCGTCGACGCAACGAGCCCGAACAGAAGCGTTTCACCCGCCCAGCGAAGTCGAGAGATCGCCGTCGCCAGCAGGTTCTCGGCAAGGTTGGACGTCTCATCGGATCGAAGCCGGGTGACCGCGCTCACGGTAAATAACGACGCCAGCAGCGCCATGAACATGACCACCATAGCGATGACAGATTCTGTCAGCTGTTGCGTATCCAGTCCCAGCGCTGCGAAGTAGTCCTGCACCATCGGATTGTCGCCGTACTGCTCGCCGATTTCATTGATCATCGAACCATACGCCAGGCCAAACAGGATGATGCCGGTTCCCCATGCCATCAGCGATCCGCGCTGTCGCCGGACAACCATGCCGAACGGCCGGGAGAGGAGCGCTGACGCGTTTGCCGGGCCCGGACGAGGCTGGCGAAGACCAGCGGCAACGTCGCGCCTATCACTCAGCGATAACGCCAGCGGCATCAACGCCACGGCGCCGCCAACAAGCACCACCAGCGGCCAGATGTTGTTATCCACGTAGGGTGCGCTTTGCAGCGCGAGCCCGGACGGCGGCATCCACTCCAGCGGGTTCTCGAGCATGTCCCCGAAGCCACGGATAACGTATGTGCCGATCAGAACAGCGATCGACATACCGGACGCGGCTCGCGCGAACTCGTTGATCTGCACCGAAACCAGCGTAATCGCCGCGAAAAACATCCCGAACGATGCCATCGCCGCGCCGAACATCAGCGATCCGGCGGTATCCAGCTCCGCAAGCGTCGCATCAACGCCGATCGCCACAACGAGCCCGATCAGGATGTTCAAAGCAATAACGACCACGAGTGGCGCGACGATCCCGGCATAGCGACCGACAACCGACGAGCGAACCAGTTCAGCTCGTCCCGTCTCTTCCTCGGCCCGGGTATGTCGCACGATCATGAAGATACTCATCAACCCAACGGCGACCAGCATCATGCCGAGCATCTCCGAGGCCATCATGGCGCCAAAGGTATAGTCCTCCGTGCCATGGACTGGCCCGAGCAGCAAACGCATCGCGGGGTTTTCGATCAGCGTTGCCCGGGCGTGCCGATCCGCATCAGTCGGATAGGTGTCCGGAAAAATCGCGGCGGTTCCAACGTTCATCAGCAGGAGCGCGAGTATCCAGACCGGGATGCGGATGCGATCCCGCCTCAGGATAAAGCGAATCAGCGTTCCGGTCCCGGTGAGCGAGGTCATGCTGCATCCTCCTCGCTGGAGGAAGCACGCTCGGCTTCGGTCAGTTCCTCACCGTAGTGCCGCATGAAGAGTTGCTCCAGGGTCGGTGGCTGGCTGACCAGGCTTCGCACGCCCAGGGCGGAGATTTCGCGGATCGCTTCATCTATCTTGTCCGAGTCGACGTTGAAGTGAACCTTGCCGTCCTCCTTCGTGAAATCGTGAACTCCGGTCAACTCGGCAAGCTTCAACGGGTCCTGATGCGTCTCCGCAGTGATCGAGGTGCGGGTCAGGTGTCGGAGGTCATCGAGCGTTCCGCGCTCCACGTCTTTGCCCTGCCGGATAATCGTGACCCGGTCGCAGAGAATCTCGACCTGATACAAGAGATGGCTCGAGAGCAATACGGTTCGGCCAGCGTTCTGCTCTTCCTTGATCGCTTCCTGAAAGATGACCTCCATCAGCGGATCCAGCCCAGCCGTCGGCTCGTCCATGATCAGTAATTCGACATCCGAGGCAAGCGCCGCCACGATCGCCACTTTCTGGCGGTTACCTTTGGAGTACGTGCGGGCCTTCTTCGTTGGGTCCAGGTCAAACCGCTCGATGAGCCGCTGGCGCTTCTGCTCGTTCAGACCACCGCGGAGCCGACCCAGAACGTCGATCGCTTCCCCACCCGTCAGTTCCGGCCAGAGGTTGACATCACCTGGAACGTAGGCCAGCCGGCGATGCAGCTCTACCGCATCCGCCCAGGGATCTCCGCCGAGCAGCGAAACCTCGCCGGAATCCGCCCGGAGCAGTCCGAGCAGTACCCGGATCGCCGTCGATTTCCCGGCTCCGTTTGGCCCGAGGAAGCCGTGTACCTCACCCTGCTGAACCTCCATATTGAAGAAATCCAGCGCTCGTACCTGTCCGAATGTCTTCACCAGATCTTTGATACTGATTACGCTCGTCATGTTCTGTCGCTTTCAACCGCAGCCCTGCCTGCGGATTCCGTCGTCAGTCGTCACTGGTCCCGTTCGCTGTATCGGAAGCCGGTGGCGGCTTTCCGGTGGCCCTCTTCTCCGCATACTGGTCGATAATCTCGTTCAGCGTTGCCCGGGTCTGTTCACTTACGATGCGATCCGATGCGAGAATCGCTCTCGCCCGGGCAATCCTGATCAGCATCTCCGTGTCGTCGTCGATGTTCAGCGCCTGTTGAATCGTTCGGTAGAACGCGGTAATTCCGAGCGCCATCGCCGTCTGCGTGGCGGCAATCGCCCAGGAATCATCCTGCTCCGGATCCAGCGCCGGTCCGATCCGCCCCGACGTCAACGCGTCGTGGGTGTACTCGGTGATCGTGAAGAACCACTTCGCAGCAGACTCAGAGCCGGATGACATTGCCATGATCAAGTAGTCGATCATCGGCTGGATGTCATCGAGTCGATCGAACACATCGTCATCATCCTGCAGCGGCACGGTTCCGCGCTGGAGCAGCAGATGCTGCGAATCCTTCAGGAGAAACATCACCCACTGATCGCAGGCCTCGCGAAGACCATCCTTGGTGCCGAAATGATGCTGGACGAGGCCCGGCGACACGCCCGCCGCACTGGCAATCCCGCGAATGCTCGCGCCCCGGAATCCATGCTCTGCGAACTCGCGCGTGGCAGCCCTCAGGATCTGCTCCCGGGTGGACTGCTCTTCATCGCTGTACGCCTGCTCCGGTCGGTTTGCCTGATCGCTCATTCCATACTCCAATACGATCGTATTGTCATTACAATACAATCGTATTGTTCCGAAGTCAAGCCCTCGGGCACCTAACTCATCTCCAGGTCACGGAGCCTGAACGCGTACTGACCCAGCGCGACCAGCAACATTGCGATCGAAGCCAGTGCCGCGATCGGCCACAGCTCCACCGATCCACCCGGCAGCTCCGGCACGTGGTCGAACGGCGATATTGCCTGCGCCCATCCGGGAACCTCCAGCATGTCGCCGAAGAGTCCAATAAACACCCCGAAGATCAGAACGATCCACGGAATCACCAGCAGCCGCGGCAGAGCGCCGAACAACGCCGCGACGAGGCCGACGATCAGCCAGATCGCCGGGAGATACGCCAACCCGGCGCCGAGAGAACCCGTGAACAGGCTGAGATCGTCCTGGTCCAACGCGGCGACTGCTCCCAGCGCCGCCGATCCGGCCAGCAAGATCACTGCGCTGCCGAGCATCGACACCAGCAGGTACCCGCCAAGCCAGCGCTGTCGGGGCAACCCGGTCGTGAGCATCGGCTCGGCGAGACCGTCGGTTTCTTGCGATCGCGGCCGCATGGCAGATCCCACAGCAAATCCGGTTGCCATGAACGCCATCACCATCACAACCAGCCCCAGGAAGCCGTCCATCAACGTGGCCTCACCGGTTCCCATGAACTCCTCGAGCTGGGGGTTGTCTTCGACGAACGCTTCGATATCACCGATCAGCGACCCGAACGCGAACCCGATGATCGCCACACCGGCCGTCCAGCCGATCAAACCGCCCCGCTGCTGGTTGAGGGCGAACCCGACCGGGTTCGTCAGCCGTGCCCCGGCCGTCGCCGGACCCGGTTTTTCGGGATAGATTCCCGCGCCAACGTCCCGGCGATTGATCAACAGGAAGGCCGCACCGATCACCAGGACGGCGACGCCGAGGGCGATGAACAGCGGCCACCAGCGTTCGTCCACGAACGGCCGGGTGGCCTGCGCCCAACCGAACGG
>SLMJ01000135.1 GCA_007133615.1 Thermomicrobiaceae bacterium
GGCCCGATGCTCAGGTAGGGTTTCGGCCGCGTTCGTCTGCGATGTCGTTCTGGCGCCAGTACTACCGCTACGCGCGCGGCGATGGAAAGGCCGGACTGTTCGTCAAACGCCATCTCATCAGATACGCGACCTACTTCGTCGCCCTGCCATCGCTGATTCTGGTGCGATCTCCCGCATGGCGCGCCCTGGTCTTGCTCGGTGCTGCGGCGTACATGCGACGGCCGGCGGAGAGACTCTGGAACCGACGTAACGGTGATGCAGTCGCAGTCGCCCGGCTGCTGCCGTTGGCCGGCCTGTTGAGGGCATTTGGAGATTTCGCAAAGATGGCTGGTTACCCCGCCGGGTTGCTCTGGCGGGCACGCAATCATGGATTGCGACGCGACTGGCGATCGATTCCGGAACGAGCCGATCTCTCCCGAAACTGATCAGGCGGTCGCGAGCGTGACATGCAGAAATTCGCTGGCCCAGAGCGCAGCCCGGCGGCGCATTTCGGAAGGCGTTGCTTCGATCTGGTGCGTTCGTTCGTAGATCTTTCCGTCCAGACTAAGGCAGTAGGCAATTTCCCCTGCGTACCGCTCATCGTCCACTTTGTCCCCAGCTCGGGCAACGATCGCTACCACAGCTGAACTGGATGATCCCGGATCCGACTGAACGAGTGCAGTCGCAAGGGCGAGCGTGGCATCCGCTTGATCGAGGGAGATTCCCAGCCTGCTTGCGGCGTCGGCAACTGGTTCGACCTGACCGCCGCTGAACCATCCGGCCAGACCATCTTCCTCTGCCAACAGGTTCAGAATTCGCCCGGCAGACCCAGCTTCAACGACCCGGATCCCGGTGCCTCGCTTCTGACATTGCCGGAGAATTGCTTCTCCGAGCCGGGTATCGAGATCTCCGTATGCATGCGGGCCGAAGATCTTCCGAATTTCGTCTTCGGTTTGCTCGACCAGTTTCTCGGCGATCGTTCTGTCCGCATCCGAGGCGGTGACGCGAATGTGGACGCCGTCGTTTTTTGCGTACGTCGCCACGACCGGATTACCGCGATGGATAATGTCCTTCACCATGTCCTCGGCCGCGGACTCGCCAATGCCGATCGTCTTGACGGTCGTGGAGACGATTGCAGTTGAACCAAGTCGATCACTCAACCTCGGAAGAACCTGATCCCGCCACATCCGGCGCATCTCACGAGGCACGCCGGGCATCGAGACAATGATGGTGCCGTCGTGGCGTACAAACCAGCCCGGCGCTGTGCCAACCGGGTTCGGCAAAGCTTCAGAACTGGGGATCAGCCAGGCCTGTTTGGCATTGCGTTCTGGCATCGAGATTCCGCGTGAAGCGAAGAAGCGCTCGACAATCTTGAGTTGCTCCGGGTCGACATAGACCTCTTCACCCACATAGTGGGCGATTGCTTCGCGGGTGAGATCGTCTTCCGTCGGGCCAACGCCCCCGGTAATGACCACAAGTTCCGCGTCTTCGGCGGCACGGCCAATCACCTGTGCTATTCGGTCCCGTTCATCACCAACCTGCATGACACCGACGAGATCGATGCCGGCAGCGGACATGTCCTGAGCCAGGAAGGTCGAGTTAGTGTCAGTGAGGAATCCGCCGAGGAGTTCAGCACCGACTGACAAGACCACTGCTTTCATACGACCTCCTGGTTGGTGAACAGACAGCGAGAGCCTGCGACTTCAGGGCAAAAAAGTGCCGGATGCACTATGATGCATCCGGCGCTCTGAATCAATACCCTCGGAGGGACTCGAACCCCCAACCCCTTGGTCCGAAGCCAAGTGCTCTATCCGTTGAGCTACGAGGGCATGCTGGTATTCGGCACGCTGCCGAACAACACCTTGTATTATACCATAGCATCGAACGCATCTGAGTAGCGCATTGACGTAATAGTGCATGAATAACAGGATCAGTTATCGGGAGGAGACTTCGTGACGAGTAATCCGGCACATGGACTTCAGGCGATCGGCGAGGCGGCAATCGGCAGGCTCGAGGCGGTCAACAGTGCCCGCGAGCGAGCGCTTGCCGAGACCAGACAGGTCGTCCGCTTGTGCGCGAATTCGATCCGGGCGATACACCGCGGCGAGTTCGACACTGCGCGCGATCTGCAGTCGCAGGCACAGGAGATTCTGGACGGTCTGATCGGCGAACTCGAGTCTCAACCGAAGATCTACTGGTCCGGATACGTGCAGGATTCGCAGAAAGAGTTCGCCGAGGCATGTATCACGCTGGCGATTGTCGAAGGGACCGAGATGCCGGATCCTGGCCAGTTGCGGGTCGATGATGCGGTTTATCTCAACGGGCTTGCTGAGGCCGCCGGAGAACTGCGACGGCACGTGCTGGATTCAATTCGAAGCGGTGAACTCTCCCGTGCGGAGACGATGCTCGGGGTCATGGATGATATCTACGGACTGCTCGTAACGGTCGATTATCCGGATGCGGTAACCAGTGGACTGCGCCGCTCGACCGACATGGTTCGCGGGGTTCTGGAGCGCACGCGGGGCGATCTGACCATGTCGCGACAACAGCGCGAACTGACCGAGGCGCTGGAGCGGGCAGAGCGAATCGCGGGTACGGATCAATAACTATCTGATTCGAGCGCGTCACTTCAGTTGAATCGGCACTGCGTGCAGCCCGATCGGCCGCGATCTACCCGGCCCGCTCCTCGTGTGGGTTAGTCGCCTGGCTGACTGTACATGACTTTGCCAGCCGTCTGCATAGCCTTTAGTGCTTCATCCGGGGTCAGCAAAGGCGTCGTTTTGGATGCCTTCAGCGCCCCTCCAGCTGCCGCCGCGAGCGCTGCTCCTGCAGTCTCCACGTTTCCTGGAGACTCTACGAGGAGTAACAGATCATACTCCCCGAAGCTGTACCATGCGTGCTGAATCTTGATGCCCGTCGGCTCGAACATCGTCTTCAACTGAGAGATTCGGTCTTTCGGGTCCTTGATCTGATTTGCCCACGCTTCTGGGGTGTAGCTGGCCTGGAACATGAACCATGGCATTATTCGGGTCCTTTCACTCTCACTACCGAGTTCGAAGGTCCCCTGATTTGACCCGAGTGCGCCTCCTTTCGATCTCGACCGGCTGCTGCACGCGTGGTCTGACAATAATCCACGTTTTCCGTGATTGTTAGCTAATCGTATTACACGGGAGGCACTCAGCCTAATTTGATCGGTGCGGAGACTGTTCCTGCTCGACCAGCGTTCGCTGTGATTTTTGCCTCTCCCGTTCCACGAACGAGTACTTCGACCAGACGCTCATTCTCTGCGCGAACCCGACCAGGTTGCGCCCGACCGAACAGAATCGCGGACCGCCCCTGCAGGTGACTGACTTCGACCTTCGGGCGTCCAATGAGAACATCCGCACCATCGACTTCCACGCTGATCGGATCAGTTCCGAGCTTCGTACTCTGCGCACTGCCGTTGCTTGGCAAGAAACCGGTGTTTTCCAGGGTTGCCCGGATGATGTAAAGGTCCTGTCCCAGTGCCTCGACATCGAGAGACTTGAACCCGAGTTTCGGCAGCATCTCGGCCTGACTGAGTGTGAAGTGGAGATTTCGCTGACACTCATCTGGCAGGAACTGCGGCGGAGCGTTCTGCCGCACCTCTTTCGTTTTCCAGCCACCGATCTCTACTTTTCCGAGCTGAGGATGATCGAACTCGGTCCAGGGGACGAATCCTTGCTCATTGAGCTCGCGGTCGTTCCATTCGAGCAGTTTCAACCCGTCGTCCTCGGACTCTTCCCGGACAACGCGCATTGTGTCGTTGTCAGAGCGTTCGATGCCCGCGCGGGTTTTGATGTCCCAGAGCTCGGTCGCAAAACTCAGGATGCCCTTGTGGGCGTACGTCCATTCGATGAATCCGCCAGACGTCGAGCGTCGGCCGTGGTCATCAGTCATCGGGAAGGCGTCATAGACCGGGGTGCACGGGTAGCCGGTATGCTTTTCGCCAACCTCGCCCATCTTCTTGTAGATCTCGACGTCGGCGTTGGGAATCGACTGATCGCTCTCGGCACAAGGAGCGCGGAGAATTACGCCTCCGGTGGTGTGGTAGTTCTGCAGAATGGAGATGTTCTGGTGGGCCTCGACGAACTGAGCGACAGCTGCGGTTTCCGGTTCTGACAGCGGATATGCTCCACCGCCTTTCTGGGCGGGCGTCCAGTTGGCCGGCCAGTTCCGGTTCTGGTCGATGCCGTAGATGGTATCCGCCAGTTTGACCGGTTCATGCTGCTGATCGCGGAGCATTCCCTCAACGTAGATGCGATAGAAGGTTCCGGTCGTCTCGTCCGGCTCGCGCTTGATCATCAAACGAGGATCCTTGTCTGAGACTTTCCACTCACCGTTCGGATCCTCAACCCGCATCTGCAGGATCAGCCCGTTGCCGTCCACATCTTCCTCGTAGAGGCCCTGATCCTCTTCTTCGGTCGGCCACGGGCGGACGCTGGAACGCAGCGTGTACGGCGTTGTCAGGTACTTTTCTGCGCCGTCCGGCTGGACTCTCGGGAGGATGTAGAAGGTCGTGTTGTCGAGCAGACGGGTCGTCTGCTCGTCGTCTCCATAGTTTTTCAGCAGATAATCAATGGTGTACAGGCAGACGTTGCAGCCGGTCACCTCACCTGCGTGGATGTTCCCGTCGATGTACATTGCAGGTTTGGAGTCTGCGGACCCGGTGTCCTGATTCGTGATCGTCACGACCCAGAGGTCGCGACCCTCGAAACTCTTGCCGATGGACTCCATCGAGGCCAGTTTCGGATATGCGCTGGCGTAGGACTCCAGCAGACTGGTCATATCGTCGAACGTATAGAATCGACTGGCGTCGAACGCCGTTTGTTCCTGACTCAAGTTCAGATACCTCTCAGTGCCACTATCCCCGTTTCCAACACGCGCGATTATCGCATAGACTGTCGCTGCCCCGGTCGCGACAGAGCGGCTGGTCCGGCGGGACGATTATCAGAATGGGTTGCTACACCGCATGGCGGAATCCGAACGAACCTCAGGTGCCAGCCGGCGCACGGAGTACCTGATACTTCTGGCAGTCATTATCACGATGACCGTCAACCAGACGGCAATCGTCATCATCAGCCCGCTCGCTGTCTCGATCGCTGACGAGTTCGATGTATCCGTTTCGCTGAGTGGCCAGCTTCGAACAGTCTCCGCGCTCATTTCTGCGTTCCTGGCTCCTTTTGTGGGATTGATGTCCGATCGGATTGGCCGCCGGCCGATCATGATGCTCGGTCTGCTCTCGATTCTGAGTTTCGGTCTTGCCAGCACCGTTGCTCCGACATTCGCGCTGCTGATGGCGGCACAGAGCATCGCTGGATTCGGAATCGCTGCGCTGCTCTCAAGTGGCTATGCGGTTGTCGCGGACACATTTCCACCCGAGCGTCGTGCCTGGGCGGTTGGGATCATCTCGGTGGGACAGCCGATGGCGTGGGTTGTTGGCCTGCCGCTCATCGGACTTGTGGCTGATAGCTTCGGCTGGCGCTGGAGTTTCGTCGCCGTTCCGGTTGCATTCAGTCTGGTCGGGTTTCTTTTCGTCAGGTTCGTGCCCGGAGTGACCCGATCCGAAGCGACCAGGGCGAGCGATGCTAATCCGCTCGCCAGTCTGGGCACCATATTGCGGGCGAGATCGCCGCGCTCCTGGATCCTTGCCGAATTGACGGCGTATTCCGGATGGGCGGGTACGCTGGTATTTCTCGGTGCTTTCTACATCTCGGAACACGATCGGTCGACGGCACTGACGGGCGTTTTGCTTTCGCTTACGGCTCTGGCGTTTGTCGCGGGCAGCCTCATATCGAGCCGGGTTGTCGAGGTGATCGGAATCAAACCGGCGATCTGCGGGGGAGCTGCTGCTTCAGCGCTCGCGTTGATCGTCGCTTTGACAATGATGCCCGGTGTCTGGGTTAGTCTCGCACTGTTGATGCTGTTCGGGATGATGCAGGGCGTGCGCGGAGCAGCGGCAAGCGTGCTCGGGCTGATGCAATCGCCTGAGCATCAGGGCGCTATGATGGGCTTTCGCGCGTCGGTCGTCCAGATGGGCTATGTGGTTGGTGGACTGATCGGTGGTGCGTTGCTGGCCGCTGGAGGATACGCGCTGCTCGGTATCATGTTCGGCCTGGTCATTGTGGCCGCGTCCTTGTTCATGGCAGCGATGGTCGACGTTCAGCATCATGGGACTGAGAAGTGAAAAACCGGGCTGGGGGTTGCCCCATGCCCGGTTTCACATTCGTTCCACCTTCGGATCTGGCTAGTCGGCCGCGACGAGTTCCTCGGCTTTGTCCTCTGACCAGCGAAGATTGAGGTTGCGGTTCGCGCCGACCTCATCCAGCCGCTTGTAGAAGGTATCGTGCGGTGCCGAGGTGACATAATCCGGATCGCTCTTGGCTTCCTCGTCGATCTGGATCATGGCATCGATGAACTTGTCGAGTGACTCGATGCTCTCGGTCTCCGTCGGCTCGATCATCATCGCTTCGTCCACGACGAGCGGGAAGTAGACCGTTGGAGGATGCACGCCGAAGTCAAGGAGCCGCTTGGCGATGTCGAGCGCTCGCACGCCGTTCTTCTTCTGCTTGTTGGCGGAGAGAACGAACTCGTGCATGCAGGTGCGGTCGTACCGCAGGGTGTAGCGATCCTTGAGCTTGTTCATCATGTAGTTGGCAGCAAGAACCGCGTCTTCACTGATCTGCCGCAGCCCTTCGGCTCCATTCATCCGGATGTAGGTGTAGGCCCGGACGTGCATACCGAAGTTGCCATGGAAGCCGTGGATCCGGCCGATAGATCGGTTCGGCTGATACCAGTCAAATTTGACATCGTCCTTGTCAACCTTCGCGACTCGCGGTCCCGGCAGGTACTCCGCCAGGTGCGCCGCAACGCCGACCGGGCCCGATCCCGGGCCACCACCGCCGTGCGGGGTGGAGAAGGTCTTGTGCAGGTTGTAGTGCATGATGTCGATACCGAGATCGCCGGGCTTGGCGATGCCGAGGATTGCATTGAAGTTGGCACCGTCGTTGTAAACCAGGCCACCCGCTTCGTGGACGATGTTCACGACTTCGTGAATGTGCTCGTCCCAGAGTCCAAGCGTGTTCGGGTTGGTAATCATCAGCGCCGCGGTATCCGGTCCGACGAGCTCGCGGAGCTTGTCGATGTCCGCGTTGCCGCGGTCGTCAGACGGCACGGTAACAACCTTGAAGCCGGCCATCGCGGCCGTTGCCGGGTTGGTCCCGTGTGCCGAGTCGGGAACCAGCACGGTCTTCCGCTCGGTTTCGCCACGGTCCTGGAAATACGCTCGGGCCATCAGTACACCGGTGAGCTCGCCGTGAGCGCCGGCTGCGGGCTGCAGTGACACCTGGTCGAATCCGCTGATCTCGCCCAGCATCTCCTGGAGTTCATACATGAGCTCCAGCGCGCCCTGGATCGTGGCCGGGTCCTGCTCCGGGTGAATGGAGCCGTATCCGGGAAGTTTGGACATCAGCTCATTGATCTTCGGGTTGTATTTCATGGTGCAGGAGCCGAGCGGGTAGAAGTCAATGTCGATCGCGTGATTGAGTTGCGATAGTCGTGTAAAGTGGCGAATAACATCAATCTCACTGACCTCGGGCAGATTCAGCGAATCTCGCCGCATATCTGCCGGGATTTCGTACTCCGGAACGTCCGGTTCCGCGACCGAGATACCTCGTCGGCCGGGTTTGCTCAATTCGTAAATAAGCGGCTCTGTGCGCATCAGATCCTCCACAGTTCTGTTCGGCGTGCGAGTCCAGCGGGGCCGCCATGCACGCTGATTTGAGGATAGCACCGCGGCTACTGGCATCGCAACAACGTGCGTGACGCGTGAGGTTGTTTTCCTTCTGGACAGGTGATTGTGTAGCAGGTAAAAAAGGGCACGGGCGAACCGAAATCAGACACATTCCTGGCTGATCCCGGGCTGAATCAGCGCACGGTACATGTTTAAGCGCGCCGGGATTGCCGTTGCGGGGAGAAGAAACCCATGAGTGCGAATCATCTTCGATCTCAGGTCGAGTTCCAGCGACTGCTCACGCGCAGGCAGGCCTTGCGCCGAAGTCTCCTGCTCGGGGCCACGGCCGTGGCAGGCTCAACACTCATGACGGCCTGCTGGCCGTTCGGAGATGACGATGAAGACGAGGTTGAGGCCACTCCAACGCCGTTCGTCGATCCCGATCCCACGCCAGAACCGACTCCCGAACCCACTCCAACACCTGAGGCGACTCCGACTCCTGAGCCAACTCCCACGCCAGTTGGTCCACCTGACGAACCTGAGCCAGGCGGTAGATTGACGATCGCCCTTCCTGCGGATCCGCTGAGTCTCCATCCACGTGCTGATGAACTGATAACGAACTGGGTGGTCATGTCGCAGATCCACGATGCGTTGCTCGAGGTTGATCACCAGTTCGAACCGGTTCCGGTGCTGGCGGAGAGTTACGAGATTGCGGAAGACGGGAGTTCCTACACGTTCAGTCTGCGTGACGGAGTTCTGTTTCACAATGGCAACGAACTGACTGTCGACGATGTTGTCTATACCCATCAGTGGATGAGTCAGCCCGAGAATGGTGGAGCGCGATCCTTCTACTATGAACGGATTCAATCGATCGAGGCGACCGACGATTCGACCGTCGTCTTCAACATGTCATCGCCGGACGGCACCGTTCCGCGACGTGCCGCCTCAACGTTCATCGTCAACGCCGAATATCACGAAGAGAACGGCTGGGAAGGACACAGTCTGGACCCGATCGGGACCGGGCCGTACCTGCTCGATTCCTGGCAGCGAGACGATTCCATTTCTCTAGTCAAGTTCGATGACTACTTCCACGACGAACCGTTGCTTGACGCGATCGAGTTCCTGGTTATCACTGATGAGCCCAACCGCAGGTCGGCGCTGGAAGAGGGCACGGTCGATGCCGTCTGGGGATTGAACCTCAGCGACAACCTGGAGCTCGAAGAAGATGACACGATACAGACGGTTCAGGTGCGGAACCTGGATTGCACTCATATTGCTCTCAATAACGAGCATCCAGTGCTTTCAGACCGGAACGTCCGTCTTGCGATGCAACTGGCAATTGATCGCTCGGAGCTGGTGGACATCATTTATCAGGGCGCAGCAACGGAAGCGACGTCGTACCTGTCTCCCGCATTGTTCTACTGGCATCAGGGGCAGATCGAATCTGATCGACCGTTGGTTGATCGAGCCATTGAGTTGCTGGAGGAGGCGGGCTGGGCCGAAGGCGATAACGGCATTCGAGAGCGAAATGGGGAGGCGCTCTCGTTTGTCTGCACGGCGCCTGACGGCGGTGACCTGCGAGCTGACGGAGCGGAAGCAATTGCCGAGATGCTACTGGAGATCGGTGTCGAAATGGAAATCGAGACGGCGCCTGTCTCCCAGAACGTCGAGCAGATGCGGGCCGGTGAGCTCGATGCGGCGATTTTTAACTGGACCTACGGCGGATGGCTTGGTGAACCAGATGGGCGCACGACGTTGCAGACCGGTGCATTCAACAACTTCAGCCAGTTCTCCAGCATCCAGGTCGACAACGTCCTGTTTCAGGGCGTCAGCGAACCAGATCCGGATGCGAGGCGGGCGGTGTACCGCAACCTTCAGGAGCGAATCTTTGACCAATCTCCGTTCCTGTTCCTCGTCTTTCCATACGGTTACTATCACTTCTCCGAACGATATCAGGGGTTGCCGGATTCTGTTCGCTGGGGACCCCGTGTGATGCGAAAACTCTCGACGGCGTGGGTCTTCGAGCCGGCCTGATCTTCCGGAGCTGGAGGGCGCGGCTCTGGTACAATCGACGATCGTATACGCATCGATGATTCGCTGATTTTCAACGTTCCCTGGAGCCCAGATGTCCGAATCCAGAACTTATGGTGGTCAGGCGGTGATGGAAGGCGTGATGATGCGCGGTCGCCGCAATATGGCGGTTGCCGTTCGCGCGCCAACCGGAGAAATTGCCCTGTACCACGAACCACTCAAGATGGGGAAATGGACGGAACGCGCTCGCCCGCTGCCGTTCATCCGCGGCGTGTTCATGCTCTGGGACACGATGGTGCTCGGCATGCGCTCGCTCGTCTTCTCGGCCAACGTCGGCCTTATCGAGGGTAATGTCAAGGAGAACAGGGAAGCCGCCGAAGATGATCTGACCGGTACCGCACTCTGGGTGACGGTCGGCGTCTCGATTCTGTTTTCGATCGCGCTGTTCTTCGTTCTGCCGCTGGCGATCACCGGCTTTCTTGATCCGTATGTTGCCAGTGACACGGTGAGCAACATCATCGAAGGTGCCATCCGTCTGGCAATCCTGGTCGGCTACATGTTGCTGATCGGGAGAATGAACGACATCAAACGTGTTTTCGCCTATCACGGTGCTGAACACAAGACAATCAACGCCTACGAGGCGGGCGATGACCTGACCGTCGATAACGTCCGCAAGCACAGCATCAGTCATCCGCGGTGCGGAACGGGGTTCCTGCTCGTCGTCGTCTTGTTATCGATCTTCGTGTTTGCGCTTCTTGGACGTCCGGACTGGTTCTGGCGTATCTCGTCGCGCATTTTCCTGGTGCCGGTCATTGCGGCGATGGCTTATGAGTTCATCAAGCTGACAGCGATGTACTACGAGAACACGCTGATCAAGATTCTGGTGGCCCCGAGTATGGCTCTGCAACGACTGACAACACGAACGCCGGACGATTCGATGCTCGAGGTCGCGATCGTTTCATTCAAGCGCGTCCAGGCGTCTGAAGGCGAAATTGCTGAAGAGGAAACGGCGCACGAGGACGTGATCGATGTGGACGAGAACGGAATCCCGGTTGAGCCGGCTGGAGATGAGCACGCACCAACTCCGGAACCTGCAGCATCGACCGCTTCGTAACGCACGTAGCAGGTCCGGAAACTGGATCCGCTGGCGGATCCAGTTGGGGGAAAAGAGGAGATGTTGAGCGACAACGCCGAGCAATCGCCGAAGTTGTGGGGCGGACGTTTCAGCCGCCCGACAGACGCGCTAGTTGACGAATTGAACGCGTCCATCGGGTTCGACCAGCGATTCGCCCGACATGATATTGCCGGATCTATTGCTCACTCCCGTATGTTGGCGCGCCAACAGATCATTTCCGACGCTGACCAGACAGAGATCGAACGAGGTCTTCGGCAGGTCTGGGACGAGATTCAGGCCGGCACTCATGAGTTTCGTCTGTCAGACGAAGACATTCACCTGAGTGTTGAGGGACGTCTTCGCGAGGTCATCGGTGAGCCGGCTGGTCGATTGCATACCGCTCGAAGCCGGAATGACCAGGTAGCTACCGACTTCCGGATGTGGACCCGGGAAGCCCTGGTGATGCTTGCGGCGGGAGTTATCGATACTACCGACGCGTTGCTGGAGATTGGCGATCGGTACCAGGACGCAATCATGCCTGGCTACACCCACCTGCAGCGTGCTCAGCCAGTTTTGCTCCGTCATCACATGCTCGCCTATGGTGAGATGCTGCTGCGTGACCTTGATCGACTGCGTGAAACCTTCCGGCGAACGAATGTGTCACCTCTTGGGGCCGGTGCGCTGGCGGGAGTGACCTATCCAGTCGATCGAAATTTCACCGCTGAGCTTCTCGGCTTTGATGGAATCTGCGACAACAGTCTGGATGCCGTTTCAGACCGCGACTTCGTGATCGATACTCTGGCGGCATGCAGCCAGATTTCGATGCATCTGTCCCGACTCGCTGAGGAACTGGTAATCTGGTCTACGCCGGAGTTTGGCTTCATCGAGCTGGATGACGCGTTTGCAACTGGTTCCAGCATCATGCCGCAGAAGAAGAACCCCGACGTTGCCGAGCTTATTCGCGGTAAGACGGGGCGGGTCTATGGCCATCTGATTGCGATGCTGACTGTCAACAAGGGGCTTCCGCTGACGTATAACAAGGATCTGCAGGAGGACAAAGAGGGTGTGTTCGATACGGTCGACACACTGGGAATGATCCTCCGGGTTCTGCCTCCGATGCTGAAGTCGACAACGTTCAAACCGGAGATTATGGAGCGGGCGGCTGGTGGCGGTTTTGCCCTGGCGACGGACATCGCGGATTATCTGGTCACGCAGGGGATGCCGTTCAGAGATGCCCACGAAGTTGTCGGCGCGGTTGTCGGCTATTGCGATCGCGAGGGTAAGGACTTCCCGGATCTCACGCCTGAAGAATGGCAGCAATTCAGCCCGGTCCTGGCAGAGGGCCGCCCACCTCTTACCCCACGCGATGCGGTGCAGGCACGAAACGTTGCCGGTGGGACTGGAGATACGGTCGTTGAATCAGCGCGGAGCGAATTCGACGGTAAGCTCGGGAAAATGCGCGAGTGGGTCTCTCGATCAACCGACAAAATCGGCACCCTGGACGACTTGCTCGGTGCCGGGTAGAAGGTCGCCATGACAGCCAGCGTTCAGACGCTCGAACACACCGATCACAGGACCGGCCAGACGATCGTTACGCGGACCGTATCCACTGACGCGGAGATGGAAGCGGTCTATCGCATTCGCCGCGAGGTATTTGTGCGCGAACAGGGGCTGACCCGGTCGGTCTATGATGAGCCGGATGATCGTGTGAGCGTCCACGTGATCGGTCAGTCTGACGGGAAGATTCTCGGTGCTGGCCGGTTGACGTATATTCAGAGCGAGGGCCAGATAGCCTGGCTGGCGGTACTCGAGTCAGCCCGCGGAACGGGTGTTGGCAAGGCGATCATGAAGCATCTCCTGCAGACGGCGGAAGAGCGCCCAGTTCAGGTTGTCACCCTGAATGCCCAGACGCATGCGCTCGAGTTCTACGAACGGTTCGGGTTCGAATCGCTCGGCCGTCGCTTTCACATGAGTCAGATCGAGCACCAGTATATGGTCAAGCTACTTGCGCCGGGCGCTCGCCTCTAATCTGTCCGCGCGGCGACGTCTCCCTGTCGCGACTGTGTCCGCGCAGTAACCAGGTTCCAGACCTCTTCTGGATGATCCGCCAGCAGAACGATCAGATCATCCTGAGTCGCACGATCAACGACTTCTTCAGTCGCTTCCAGTTCGTTGAGGACGATTTTCACGTGATCGGGTGATTTTCCGTTCTCAACAATGGCCTTGTGGAGCAACTCCGCTACTTCTCCAGCCGAACGCCCGCGTAGATGATAATCCTCCCGGATGACGATCTCGTCGAACGATTCCCCTGCAAGTTTGCCGAACGCAACGATGTCTTCGTCACGACGGTCTCCTGGCATTGAGATCATGGCAATCGACCGTGATGGGTTCAACCGGCTGACGAAGTCGGTAAGTTCTCGCATACCGGCGACATTGTGGCAGTAGTCGACGATGACGCGGTAACCGCCAGCGTCAAGCAGGTTCAGACGGCCAGGTGAATGGAAGAATGACGTCGAGAACGATCGAAGGCCGGTCCGGATCGTCTGTAGCGAGATGTTGGACGCGTAGGCAGCGGCCGTTGCCGCGAGCGCGTTCTTGACATTGACGCGCGCTCGTCCTTCGAACGTCGCCGGGATGTCCAGCACGTTCAGGATGGTCGTTTCCCGCTTGCCCTCCGCCAGGCAGATTGTTTCCGTTTCTCCCTGCTTTCGCAAGAAGACTGCGATACCTCGAGCGCGCAAATGACTCCGGACGACCTCATTGTATTCGTCCATCGAGAAGTAAATGATGTCACCCCGAGCACGTCGTTCCATCTTCCGGCAGGATTCGTCGTCGGCATTGAGCACCGAGTAGCCGTCGTTCCACGTCGCCGCCGGGACGACGCCTTTGACCTCGGCAAGTTGCTCGAGTGTGTCGATACCACCAACGCCAAGATGATCGCCGGTGACATTTGTGACAACGGAAACATCGCAGCGATCGAATCCGAGTCCGGCCCGGACAATCCCGCCCCTGGCGGTCTCCAGCACGGCGTGCTCGACCGTCGGATTCTGCAACACCATCTGGGCACTCTGGGGTCCACTCATGTCACCTTTGAGGATCTGAGTGCCGTCGATGTAGATCCCGTCCGTCGTTGTTAGACCAACACGCTTCCCGGACATCTTGACGATGTGCGCAATCATCCGGCAGGTCGTCGTCTTGCCGTTCGTTCCGGTCACCGCGGTGATTGGAATGCGCGACCGCGTTCCTTCCGGGAAGAGTGTGTCAAGGACGGGCCGTGCAACGTCCTGGGGCTCGCCCTCGGTTGGATGAGTGTGCATCCGGAATCCGGGGCCGGCATTGACCTCGCAGATCGCCCCGTTCTGGTCTTTCAGGGGTCGGGTGATGTCGTCCACAATAATGTCGATCCCGGCAACGTCCAGACCGATGATCCGTGCCGCCTGCTCGGCGATCTCGATGTTATCCGGATGGATGTCATTGGTAAGGTCCCGTGAAATGCCACCGGTCGACATGTTGCCGGTTAGCTGCAGCTGGACAAACTGTCTATCTGCAGGAACAGTCTCCAGTGACTGACCGTTTTTCTCCAGAAGGTTCATCAGCGACTGGTTAACTGTAATGCGGGTGAGCACCTTTTCGTGACCGATCCCGCGTCTGGGGTCTTCGTTGGTGATCTCGATCAATTCGGCGATTGTGTGCTGTCCGTCACCGATCACATGGGCCGGCACACGCTCAGAGCAGGCAATCATGTTGCCATCGACAACCAGCACCCGGTAATCGCGTCCAGTGATATATGACTCAACCATCACCTGTCCGGATCGACTCTCGTCCTGGGCATAGCGGAACGTTCGAGCGACGTCTTCATCGCTCTGGAGATTGATCTGTACCCCGCGGCCGTGATTACCATCCATCGGCTTCATGACGATCGGATAACCGATTGCGCGAGCGACGGTGAGTGCTTCCTCAAAGGATGTAACCGGACGACCTTGCGGAACCGGGATACCGACGCCGTGCAGCAGCTGGTTCGTGAGGCGCTTGTTTCCGGCGATGTCGACGGCAATATCGCTCGTCTCCGAAGTCACCGTGGCCCAGACCCGCCGCTGGTATACCCCATAGCCCATCTGCACCAATGAGCGGCTCGGGTCGAGACGGATAACCGGGATCCCACGGCGTTCGGCTTCTTCCACCAGGGCCTTGGTGCTGGGGCCGTACGCCAGTCGTTCGGCAATGCGGATGATCTCTTCCAGTTCTTCTTCGAAGGAGAACTCCGGATCATCCTTGTAGATCAACCAGTTGACGAAGCGGACGGCCAGCTCTCCGGCGGCACGACCAAGGTCCGGCTGCACGTATTGATAGACGACGTTGTAGACGCCATAGTCACCAGTTGACCGGGTTAGCCCGCGATTGACTTCTGAGCCAGCGATTGTCTGGAGTTCAAGGGCAACGTGCTCGGCGATATGCCCCATCCAGGTGCCTTCCTCGATACGTTCGAGAAACCCACCGGGTCGGCCGACCGAGCAGTAGTGGTCATACAGCGATGGCATGTAAGACTTGAGCTCTTCGTAGAAGCCATCGACGGTGTTGGACGGGCGCTCTTCCAGCTCCCCCAGATCGACCTTCATGCGAATGACGGGCACGCGAGCCCAGACGTTCGGGCCGCGGTAGACCTGGGTTTCGAGGATCTTCATCGGCATGGTAACAGGCCCTGCCTTCCCACTAGAATGATACGGACATCCATTACCATGATCTGAAATCAGGGTCTGCCCGCTGGTCGATCCGACTTCGTGTAGACGTTAGTCTTGAGGAACAACGTTCCGTTCGTCAAGGCTGTACCGTCCGCCTTCTGCCACGAAATGGATCAGAGCATTGGAAATCGTGGGCGGCGTCGTGCCGTTGACGTGTTCGATATCGGTTTCCATTCGGGACCCGTCGACGATCAGCACTGAACCGCGGCCGATGACTTCGATGTACCCCTCGGGGCTGATCAGTGCAGCGGTGTCTTCATCAATCCCGACGCCGAGCAGGCCAGGATTGTAGCTGACCATCGTTACAAGTCGACTGACCCGGTTTCGTTCTGTAAAGTGCTGATCGATGATCACGGAGTCGATCAGCCCGAGTCCCCGGGAGAGCTTCGCCATGCGCTGTCTCGGTGTTGGCCCGCTCTGTCCACCCGCCACCATGACGGTGCTCATCACTGATGCGCCGGCACTGGTACCGGCCACAGGAACGCCGCTCCGGTTTCGCCGCTGGATAACGTCGACAGCAGCAGAGCGGCCGAGAATTCGTGCCAGCCGGACCTGATTGCCCCCGGTCATGAAGATGCCCGATGCCTGATCCAGGGTTTCGAGAACTGCCGGATCGTCGGCATCTGCCCGGGTTTGGATGTTCATCACGTCGACGTTGTCTACCCCGAGTTCGCCGAAGATCTTCCGGTATTGTTCGCCAGCATCAGGAATTCGAGAAGCTGTGGGAATAACAGCAATCCTGGCATCATCACCACCGCTGAGCTCGACAAAGCGCCGCAATATTATGCGGTCGCGCCACTTGTCTTCGGCGCCACCGATTGCCAGGAGCGGACCGTAAACTCGTCTTGTCACCATATCACCGAAAGACGTTAGAGAATCTGGAGTCACCACGCAATACCATCCTGGTCGCAATTATACAGTCCGTGCCCAGCCGGTTCGTGCGTCAGGCGAGTCGTCGTTCACGCGCACCGCGATCTGTCAGTTCATCCATGATCGCAACGTAATCCTCAACCGACATGGCTACGAGAACTTCGCCCGGTAACGCGCTTTCGAGCCCACCGATGACGGCGTCGTACTCGCTTTCGTAGATACCGCCCTGTTTTTCGCTCGCATTTGCCTCGCTCAGTCCCGATTCCACGAGCGCTACGACGGATTCTGGCGTTCGTCCCCGCAGGTAATTCGGATTCGACTTGATCAAGACCCGATCAGCGGTCTCGCCGGCGATCCTGCCAAGTCCGACGAAAACCGAATCCTGACGGTCTCCCGCCGTTCCGACCACAGCCGAGAGTCTCGTCGCGTTCGGGAAGAGTTGCCGGGCGAAGTCCAGCAGGAATCGGAGACCTGCTTCGTTGTGTGCGAAATCGACCACCACCGTGACAGAATCGAGCTCGAAGACGTTGAGGCGTCCGGCATTGTGATCCCGATCCGGATGAAATGATCGTAACGCAGCGCCGATTTCCTCCAGCGAGACTCCCATTCCGATGGCGGCCGCGGTCGCTGCAAGTGTGTTCTCGACCATGTGCCGCGCCACCCCGCCATAGGTTATCGGTACATCGACAACGGAAATGATCGTCTCCCGATGCGATCCCTGGCGGCGCTCGATGAGCCCGGCGCACAGCAGAACGCATTCGCCGCCGGCTGCCAGATGTTCGGCGATCGCCGGATTTTCAGGTTCCTGCGAGGTGAGAACCGTCTTCGCTTTTACGTCCGCTCGCTGGGCAAGTACCAGACTGTCGTCTGCATTGAGTACGACTGTTCCACCAGCCCGGGTTGTGCGGACGACCGTCGCCTTGACCTTCGCCAGCGTCTCGACAGTATCAACACCGTGAAGTCCAAGGTGATCGTCACCAACGTTGAGCAGCACCCCGACGTCGTTCGACTCATAACCGAGTCCACGTAGCAGAATCCCGCCGCGGGCCGTCTCCAGCACTCCGACGTCGACATCCGGGTCCATCAGTACCCGTCGCGCCCCGCCGTGCCCGGTGTAATCGCCGGCAATAACCTGCACGCCGTTGATGTAGACACCGCTTGAACTCGACCATCCGACCTGCCTGCCAGTAGAACGAAGAATGTGTGAAAGCAGTCTCGTCGTCGTGGTTTTGCCGTTGGTGCCAGTAATCGCAGCGCACGGAATCGTTCGTTCTGTGTCACGGACCCAGGTAGGAGCTTCCGGGTCGTCCTCATCCGTTTCGGCGGCGATTGTCTGGTTCAGATGCGCTCTGAGATTCTGGATATGCTGGTCGCCCGCAACGAGGTCAAATGCCGCTCGGGCGATTCCTCGGGCGTGGAATCGGTTGATCCACGGAAAGCAGATCGAGAGGTGTCCGGTAGTATCCATATCGTGGCGAGACGTCACTGGAGGCTCGATGTTCAGGTTCGTGTGCAACGCCTCAATGATGGTTTCCAGCGCATGAATGGGATCTGAGGTGACAAATCGCCCGGTGTGTTCGGCTATGTACTGCAGGCGCGCATCCTGAAGCGATTCGTCTGGTTCCAGCCGGACTTCGAGTTTGAGCATTGGCTGGAGTGCAAACAGATTCGGCCCGTCGAGGTCGCGAATCTCAACGAGTTCCATTCAGGTCCCCAATCCCTTTGCTGATCCCGAAGGCAGGAACAACGAACGCGCGCACCGCTGCGTGAAGCGTTGATTCGCGGAACAATAACATGAGATTGCGGATACGCAAACCAGCTATCCCGCGGTTGAGGTGTCGGACGTTCCCGCCTCCTCGATCTCTGGTTCGCTGCCATCAGTGGCAACGGGAGCGGAAACGTGGTCCGGTGCTTTTTCGGACACAATCGGCATAAATCCGGCAGTCAGGGACTGCTCAACGATATCCCGGCGAACCAGGGATTCCGCCTGCTCGAGATTGTGTCGAACCGGGTGATCCGGCATAACCTGCCCGAGCATTTCCCGCACCTGACGCATGAGATCGATCGTCTTGTTGAAGGCGAGGACGAGGTCGCCCTCACTCAACTCGATCTGCTCGAGGACCTGAACCATTGGGCTGCCGTTACACCACGCCCGCATGGCGCCGTAGAAACCTTCGCTGTGACCAGTTGAGATGAGCAATCCATTTCGCCGCTCGGTCCCGAGTACTTCACGTTCGAGTTCCTCGAGTCGGCGTCTCAGGAGAACGAGCCGTTTCGGCAGTGAGAACTTGTTCGTGAAGCGGAAATCTCGATCGTAGGCGTACCAGGAAAAGACTTCGGCGAGCTCGGGTGGTTCAAGTTTGTCCAGCATTCCGCGGTCGAGCATCTCGCAGATAATCAGGCCGTTCGGATCGAACACGTTGGCCAGTGTGTCCGACTTGGACGTTGGCTGCCCGCGGTGAAGGTAATCGAATCGGTGCAGGACATCGCGAATGCCCTTGATCAGGTTCGCAATGCGCTCATCTTCTTCCTGTCGCTCTTTCGCGAGACGATTCTCCAGCTGAACGCGTTCGCGTTTGACCTGGGAGATCCGTTTGAGATTTCGCTGGTGCTCCTTGCGACGATCGCAGATGTGGCAGGGATGATCCTCGCGGACTGACCCGAGTTCCTCGAGGCTTCGGCGGACATCGGCCAGGTCTTCGTCGAGCCGGGCACGTTCCTCAGCGAAGCGCTTTTCGAGTAGTTGCCGGTGCGCTTCGATCTGCTCATCCAGATTCGGGAGGTCCAACTCGGCAAGTGAATTCCAGATCTCTGCCTGTTCGTCGGCTGTCAGAAGCTCATCGAGATCGTCGACCGGGGATTCGAGTTCGAGAAGACGTTCCGGAAGCTCGACCTCGAGGGACGGCGACGGCATGTAGTCGATCTGGCGATACTCGCTGATCAACTCGACTCGTTCCGGAGTGAGGAACAGGCCGATCCCGCCCTGCTTTCCGCGTCCGAGATAGATGACCCAGCCGTAATCACGCGTATGTACCGGTTGGCCAGGCGGGAGCGACTTGAACAGTTTGCGAAGAGCCTGACGACCAGGTTCCTTCCAGGGACGTTCGTCGGTGTTCGCCCGGATATTCTTCAACTCGCGCAGGATGCGCTTTTCCCGGTTCTTCAGTGTTGTCAAAGACGAGTTGATACCACGGTAATCGCGCAGGAGTTCATCTCCTGCCTCGTACCCGATGAGGCATCCATGTGGTATTTCATCCGCCTTCTGGGATTTCTCCATGATCTCGTCTTCGAGCTCACGCATTCGGCGGGCGCTCTGGAACTGCGCCAGGCTCTGCTGCAGCATGTGCCGGACTCGATCGCCCCGCGGTGGGTCCCAGAGATTGAGCACTGTGTTGTATCGAATGGCGAATGCACTGCGAACCGGAAGCAGATCTCCCGTCGCAATCTCAAGTGCTGAGCCGAAATCCATCCACGGGGTATACGGAACGACGACATTACCTTTTTCGTCCATTCCCCGTCGCCCGGCGCGACCGGCCATCTGCTGGAATTCGTTGGGAATCAGCGGACGCCGTCGCTGGCCGTCCCATTTGCTCATACGGCCGATAACGACGGTCCGCGCCGGCATGTTGACGCCGAGCGCAAGCGTATCGGTCGCGAAGACGACCTGCATCAGCCCTCGTGAGAACAGCGCTTCAACGAACTGCTTGAGAATTGGAAGCAACCCGGCGTGATGAAATCCGATTCCCTGCCGGGCGAGCGAGGTGATGATCTGAACCTGGTCCAGCTCTCGATCTTCTTCCCGCATGCTCTCCAGATAGGCTTGAATAATGTCTTCGATCTGATCCGCAGTCTCGTCATCATGGATGAGGTTTGGCCCCATCACCGCCATTCGCTGGGCGAAATCCTGGCAATCCCGACGGCTGAACAGAAAATAGATCGCCGGCAGCAGTTCCTGGTTCTTCAGCGACTGGATGATCTCCCACGGTTGCGGCTCCTCCTGTTCGAACCGCACGCGTTGCTCACGACTCATCCCGCCGCGCTGGAACGACTTCTGGACTTCACCACCGGTATTGTCATAATCAGCGATTCTGTTACCGTCGTGATCGATCACCAGACGGAGCTTGCGTTTGTAGAAGTAATAGAGTGCCAGCGGAACTGCACGTTCGAAGTGCGTGATGAGTTCGATCGGCCGATGCGTCCGGCCAATCCAGTCGGCTATCTCCTGCGCATTGGATACCGTTGCCGAAAGACAGATGAGCTGAATGTGTTCCGGGCAGAGGATGATCGCTTCTTCCCAGGTGGTTCCCCGGTCTGGATCAGCGATGTAGTGAACTTCGTCGAACACGATGCAGTCGACGTCATCCAGATCCCAGGGCGACTGGATGAGCATGTTGCGAATGACCTCGGTGGTCATAACAACGATCGGGGCGTCCGGATTCTCCGTGATGTCGCCTGTCAACAGCCCTACGTTATCGCCGTAGACACGCCGCAGGTCGCGGAATTTCTGGTTGGATAGCGCTTTGATGGGCGTGGTGTACATTACCTTCCCACCGCGCCGGAAGGATTCGTAGACTCCGAATTCGGCGACGACCGTCTTTCCGGTGCCGGTTGGAGCCGCAACCATCACTGAGTCCCCGTGGAGGAACGTCTCGATTGCCTGTCGCTGAAATGTATCGAGCCCGAACGGATAGAGGACGGAGAACTGGTCGATCGCTGCGTCAACGTGCTCGTTTGTCAGTGCCAAATGCGGTAACTCCCTGGCGCCCGGCGCAAGGCGTATGCGTACAGATCGTTCGAAAAATCGCGTCCATCGGATTATACACAGTGTCAGGATATCTCTGGCAGGATGCGTTCCACTCAGGTTCTGGTGCCGCGTGTGCTAGGATGTGCCCGCGCCGGACGGGTTGCGTGAACGAAAGTCGTGTTTGATGCACGTCGGGATCCTCGCACAATTGCTCTCTTTTCGGGAAGGCTACCGGCAGGCCGGCGTTAGCCGGTACATTGAGTATCTCCTGCGATATCTCCCGGATGAACTATCCGGCGGGGATCAGATCACGGCATTCACCGGAGACGCCTCGCGAGCACCCGAGCGGGTGGCTGCTTTGCCCGCGGGTATTCGATGGGCCAGGACGCGCTGGCCAACCGGCAAGATCCCGATCCGGATTCTGTGGGAACAGCTTGCCGCACCAGTGAGTGCCCTGAGCGCCGGGGTGGATCTCATTCACGGACCAGTTAACGTTGTCCCGCTGGTCAGTAGAACACCATCCGTTGTGACGATTCATGATCTGGCGTTTCTGCAGTATCCCGAGCAGTACCCGGCGATGCAGCGGCGCTATCTTGAGCGAATGACCCGGCTCTCGACTCAACGTGTGTCGCGAGTGATTGCGGTCTCGGAGTACACCGCGCGGGATGTTTCGGTCCGCCTTGGCGTTCCAGAATCAAGGGTCGTGGCTGTCCCGAACGGGGTCACTGCGGAGTTTTACCCTCGCGATGGCTCCGATGAACTGGCGAGGTTTCGTCGGAAAAACGAACTGCCCGATGAGTTCATCCTGTTTCTCGGTACGCTTCAACCCAGAAAGAACCTGCCGGGGCTTATCCGGGCCTATGCTCGCCTTCAGCCGTCCGAGCGACTGCCACTCTATGTGGTTGGTGGCGAGGGCTGGATGTATTCCGAGATCTTCCATGAAGTGAAGCGCCTCGGCCTGGAAGATGTTGTCCGGTTTCCCGGCTATGCAGCGTCGGAAACGTTGCCGCTTTGGTATAGTGCGGCAACGGCGTTTGTCTACCCCTCGTTCTACGAGGGGTTTGGGCTGCCTGTGCTAGAAGCAATGGCGTGTGGAACGCCGGTCGTTACGTCGGACCGGACGTCGCTGCCTGAAGTGGTCGGGTCCACCGGGTTATTGATTGACCCAGATGATCCGGACTCGATTGCCGAGGCGTTGCGTAGATTGACCAGCGACGCTGATTTGCGCGCGAGTCTGGCGCGATCCGGCCGAGAGCGGGCGAGCCAGTTTACATGGCAGCGAACTGCGCGGGAGACGGCTGCCGTCTATCGGGATGCGCTCAACGATAGCTGACCGGGTGGTTCCGGCGAGATTCTGTGGGGGGAGTTACGGGTGTCCAGACGGGTGCCAACCGCGGGTAAGCGAATCCGCGACATCGGTGAATTCAAACTCATAGACATTGTGACGGCCGTCGTTGCAGGCACGCAACCTGGCCGGCTCTCGCTGGGGATCGGCGATGATGCGGCGGTCTGGCGTCCAAGTCCCGGACGGCATATTGTGATGTCGACCGATTCGATGATCGAAGAGGAACACTTTCGCCTCGAATGGGGAGACTGGAAGAGCCTTGGGCACAAGGCCCTGGCGGTGAATCTGAGCGACATGGCCGCGATGGGTGCCCGGCCGCGCCTGGCGCTGGTGAGCCTCGGTCTTACTGGCCGCGAACGGGATCGCGAAGTCGCTGATCTGTACAGAGGCATGGTTGCGCTCGGGGATCAGTTCAAGACCGCGGTCGTTGGTGGTGATACGACTACGTCGGAGACTGCGGTCATCATTTCGGTAACGGTGCTTGGTGAGGCAACTGGCGGCCCAGATACGGTTATGAAGCGATCAGCCGCACAGGCCGGAGATCTGATCGCCGTTACTGGACCACTTGGTCTGGCTGCAGGCGGGCTCGAAGTCCTTGATCAGGAACTCAAGACACTCGACGGTGGTCCTGCGATGGAAGAGGCGTTCCTGCGACCGAAGCCACGCATCCGGGAAGGCCGGATTCTGGCTCGCTCTGGCGTGCGCTGTGCGATTGATCTGAGCGACGGCCTGCTCGGTGATCTTCCCAAGATCTGTGAACAGAGCGACCTCTCGGCCGAGCTCGATGAGATGAAGATTCCGGTGCCGCTTTCGATCAAATGGGCGTTCACCGACTGGTTTGATGTCGCGCTTCGTGGCGGGGAGGATTACGAGTTGCTGTTCACCGCGCCACCCTCCGCGTTTCGACGGATCAACCGGAATTTCGAGCGCGCAGGGCTCCGTTTGCCAACGGTCATCGGCCGAATGGTGCCTCGTGGAGAGTCCGAGCCCGGCGTTAGAATGCGGCTGCCATCGGGGCTGCTGGAAGATGTCAAGGCCGGGGCGTACGCTCACTGGGGCTGATCACGTCCGGTGCCGCCGCAGACTCGACCTCCGAAACAGTCCCGGAACCAATTGCTGCGTAAACGATTCCGACTGCGCCAGAATTGCATTTCACGCTCTCCTTTGCGAAGGTTTCCCACAGGCAACGGTCTGCTTGAAACCCGGGAGGGGCTGACCTGTGCAGCCGCCGGACCGTCACAATCAGGGATCCGTTCCGAATGATTCACCGGGGGTCAGTCACTGGCAACCGAGTGGCGTCGTAACCTCGATGTGGGTATCACTGGCGATCGCGCTCGGGGCGCTGGGACTGTTCGGTTTCGGGCTTGCGTACACGCTGATTGGCGCCGCTCCGCCAGACAACTCAGAGCTCGTGTTCAACTGGTGGATCGTAGCAGGGTTGTCATTGGTGATTCTGGCGATTCATCAACTGGTTCACGCGGCGACCGCACGACTGGCTGGAAACGAGCCGTCAATTGAGTTGGATGTGATCCAGTGGGTCTTCCCGGTCATGTATGTCCGGGTGACGGGCCAGTACTTCTCCAGGTCAACCTTTCTGCTGTACGCCCTGACTCCGTTGCTTCTGCTCAGCCTGGTCGGGATTCTGGCGATGATCGTCGATCACCGGAGCGTGATGCTCATCATCCCACTCGCGATCAACTCGTCGCTTTCGACCCGGGATCTGTGGATGGCGTGGGTGGTCTGGAAGCTGCCGCGCGAGTCAATGGTTCAGATGCAGCGGGATGGTCTGACGCTAATCAGTTCAGATCCGGACCAGGACGTCTAGAACGGTAGTCATTGTGCGGAGCGACACCCCACCAGAGCCAGCTGAAGCAGTCGGAAACGATAACGAGCGTTCATACGAAGAATTCCAGCCGACACTATGGCTTTCGATCGTCTGGACGGTTCTTGCGACGGTCATGACGATTGCAGGATTCATCCTGTTCACCGTTCTCTACGCGGTTCTGGGGAGTGGCGTTCCGGATGGCAGCGCTCTGGTTGAGACCGGGTCAGACGGTGACGCAGTCTACTTCACCTTCCGGTTTGGCAACATGCTGCTGATTCTGCTGCTGGCGTTCGGTGTGCTGGTCCTTCACGAGGCGATCCACGGTGCAGCGTTCAAGTACTTCGGCGGACGGCCGACGTTTGGCGCGACGGTCATCCAGAAGATCCTGCCGGCGTTTTACTGCAGTGCTCCGGGATACTGGTTCACCCGTGGTCAGTTCGCAGTGATCATTCTGGCGCCACTGGTCGTGATCAGCCTCCTTGGAATTGCCTTGATGCCCTTCGTTGACGACGGTCTGCTGCTGGTTTTGCCGCTCGCGATCAACTTTGGCGGCGCGATCGGGGATCTCTGGATGGCAGGAATGCTCCTTCGCCGGGAACAGGGCACGATGATCGAGGACCTCAAGGACGGGTTGCGATTCTACCCGCCGGAAGCTCACGCTTCACATAATACGACGAACGGTTGATCAATCTGGTTCGCCATCAAAGGCGACATTAAATCATCCTTTTCGTTTACGATTATCACGGTAACGGCGCGACACGACCGAATGGGTGCCATGAGTAACGAACGACCCGGCCTTGATCTGATCAGCCACAGTCCACAACAGACGAGAAACGTTGGCCTTCACCTTGGCCAGGTGCTGCAGCCCGGAGACGTTGTGCTGCTGTTCGGACAGATTGGCTCCGGCAAGACAGCACTGACCCAGGGTATCGCAAGCGGGCTGCAGGTCGATTCCTACGTTCAGAGCCCGACGTTTACCCTTGTGGTGGAGCACGACGGTGTTTCTGCAAGTGGCCGGCCGATTCGTCTCTACCATCTGGATCTCTATCGAATCGACGATCCGGGCGAGATCGACACATTCGGCCACGAAGAGTATCTGGATGATCCGGACGGCATCGTCGTGATCGAGTGGCCGGAACGACTCACCGCCGCAATTCCGGATGAGCACTTGCTCATCAACATCGAGTATCTGGCTGACACCAAGCGTAAACTGATGTTCTTTGCGCGTGGTGACCGGTACCGTGAGCGCATCGCTGCATTCCGTGAGGAGGTATTCGGTGGCCGATCCTGACGGGTTGATGCTTGCGATAGATACGTCTACCGAGATGTCGGGACTGGCACTGTACGACGGTCGACGGGTGTCGGAACTTGTCTGGCATTCCGGACGAAATCAATCAGGCGTACTGCTGGAACAGATCACGCATCTGCTCTCGATCAACCGGTTTGAGATCGCGCAGTTATCGGCGATTGCGGTGGCGCTAGGTCCTGGCACCTTCAACGGGTTGCGGGTTGGTCTCAGCACGGCCAAGGGACTCGGTTACGGCCGCTCGATTCCGGTGTTCGGGGTTGATACGCTGGAAGTAACGGCGTATCCGCATCTCGGGTCGAACCAGCCGGTCAGGGCGTTTGTCCCGGCGGGGCGAGGCCGGGTCGTCTACGGCGATTACCGCTACAGGAACAAACGCTGGGTGCGGAGCGGTGAACTGCAGAACCGGACGTTCGATGAACTGACCTACGGTTTGTCGGAGCCGACACTGCTCGCCGGGGAGACACCGGCAAACATGGAGCCGGATGAACTGGCGAGCGAGAATGCCCGGTTCGCTCGGCCGTCTATGCGGTCTCGACGCCCCGGACACCTGGCCGAGCTTGGCTGGAATCGCTGGATTAATGGCGAGCAGGATGACGTTGCTGCGCTTGAGCCGTTGTACGTTCATGGCAAGCGGCCCGGAAGTTGATGGAACCGGACGGGCCTGGGACGCAGTACAGCAGCAGGTTCAATGGATCTGAGAGTCTGAGGACGTGACACTCGAAGAGCGTCGGGCGCAACTCAAACCATACTTCTATCTCGAGCCCATGCAGCTCGAGGACATTCCGGAAGTCTCGCAGCTCGATCACCGCTGCTTCACTAACCCGTGGCCATTGTCAGCATATCGTCGCGAACTCGCCAACCCCGAGGGTAACTTCTACATCGTTCTGAGACAGCGACTTCCCGGTGCTCAGTTGCGCCAGGAAGAGGCGGAGAACAATACGCTGGCACGAGTCTCCCGCTGGCTCTGGTCGGAAGACGAGCAGGATCCGATCTCTGGATACGCCGGGATGTGGATCCGGGCCGGTGAGGCTCACGTCACGACCATCGGTGTCGCTCCCGAGCTTCGTGGACGCGGTCTCGGCGAGTTGCTCTTTGTTGCCCTGTTCGAGGAAGCGATTGCTCGCGATGCGGAATGGCTCACGCTGGAAGTCAGAGTATCCAATGACCAGGCCAAACGCCTCTACCAGAAGTATGGACTGACCAGGCAGGGTGTTCGCCGACGATACTACAGTGACAATGGCGAGGATGCCGACATCATGTGGTCCGAATCGCTGCGGGACCCGGATTACGTGCATAAGGTCGAGGCATTACGCGATCAACTCGCCGACCGGCTTATCGGTGACGGGGTGATCCAGCCAAGGAGAGATGATGCTAATCCTCGGTATTGAGACATCCTGCGATGAAACATCAGCCGCGGTGGTCGAGGATGGACGGCTCATCCGGTCCAATGTCATCCGTTCTCAGGAAGACCTGCATGAACGCTACGGTGGCGTGGTTCCGGAGCTTGCCTCACGGCGACATGTAACGGCGATCATCCCAACCATCGATGTCGCCCTGCAGGACGCGGGCGTTGCGAAGGATGAAATCGACGCAATTGCCGTTACGGAAGGCCCGGGCCTCGCAGGTTCGCTGCTGGTCGGGCTGAATACCGCGAAGTCGTTGAGCGTGGCCTGGGGTGTCCCGCTCATCCCGGTCAACCATCTCGAAGGACATATCTACTCGAACTGGTTGACGGACCAGGAGAACGATCCGACGTTCCAGCCTCCGAGGTTTCCCTGTGTCTGTCTGATCGTCTCCGGAGGACATACTGAACTGGTGTTGATCCGCGATCACGGTCACTACGATGTGCTCGGGAGAACGATCGATGATGCGGCTGGAGAGGCGTTCGATAAGGGCGCCCGGATACTCAGGCTGGGCTTTCCCGGTGGGCCGGCAATCCAGCGGGCGGCAACTGACGGAAAAATGGGCCATCACACGTTTCCGCGGGCCTGGCTTGGCGAAACATACGACTTCAGTTTCAGTGGACTGAAGACGGCGCTGCTTCGTGAGGTCGAGAAGTACCGGCGGGAACCACTGCGACCGAAGAAGGTCGTGTCTACCGAGCCGTTCCCGGTCCACGAACCGCCGGAGTATGCTCCGAACATGCCGACTGCCGATATTGCCGCAGATTTCCAGGATGCGATCATCGATGTGCTTGCTCAGAAAACGGCAAAGGCCGCGCAGGAACATCGAGCGGCGATGGTCATCCTGGCGGGAGGGGTTGCCAGTAACTCCCTGCTCCGAAAGCGGCTGGACTCCCTGCTTTCTGCTCCGCTTCGGTATCCGGAGCCATTGCTCTGCACCGATAACGGGGCAATGATTGCCGGTGCCGGGTACTATCTCTATCAGCGAGGAATCAGGGCGTCCTGCGATCTGGATATCTCGCCGCAACTGCCGCTTTCGACGGAGACGTCCCTCGCCTGAGTACACCCGTTCCGGGAACGAATGTTACGAACAGTCAGGAGTACCGGTGCAGACACCTCGATCAGCTGCAATTGACGCCGCTCTCGAAGCCGGACGCATCATCCGGCATCATCTCGGCGAACTCGATCATATTGATTACAAAGGCGAAATCGACATCGTCACCGTGGCCGATCACGAGGCAGAAGCAGCCGTTCTTGAACGCTTGAACAATGCATTTCCCGATTTCGGCATCCTTGCGGAGGAATCCGGCAAACAGGAAGCGCGCAACGGCTCGAGCAGTCGCTGGGTTGTCGATCCGCTGGACGGTACGACGAACTTTGCTAATGCCAATCCGCACGTCTGCGTATCGATCGCGCTCGAGCGAGATGGGCGAGTGACGCTGGGCGTGGTGTACGACCCGCTGCTTGACGAGTTGTTCGTGGCCGAACGTGGCGCGGGGGCACGGGTAAATGGACGCCGTTTGCACGTCACCAGCACCAATGTGTTTCTGCAGTCAATGCTGGCGACCGGGTTTCCGTATGACGTACAGAAACGTCACGAAAACCTCGAGCGATTCCAGCACTTCACGCATCTGACGCGGGCAGTCCGGCGTGTCGGAGCTGCGGCGCTTGATCTCTGTTACGTCTCGGCCGGCCGGTTCGACGGATTCTGGGAGGCCGGCCTCCAACCCTGGGACTCCGCCGCCGGATCGCTGATGGTTCTTGAAGCAGGCGGAACGGTCACCGACTACTATGGAGACGAATACTGGATCGAATCGCCAGGAATCATTGCAACCAACGGGCATATCCATCATTATCTGCTTGAAGGACTGAACCCGGACCACGTTGAAAGCAGGAAATCATGACTCGCGCGTATGTATTAATTACGACCGAGATCGGTCGAGGCGATGATGTCTACAAGACCCTCGGTGAGATGGAAGACGTCCGGGAGGTCAACATCGTTGCCGGAACCTACGATATTGTTGCGATCGTCGAATCGCAGTCGGCCCGGGATATCGGACGGATCGTCATGGACCGACTGCAGCGAATCGACGGGGTTATGAGCACCGTTACGCTCATGGCCATTCGCTAGACGGTAGCGAATTCGGCAGAGACTGACTATTGGGGACAGTTGGCAAGTCGATCTACCACGGCACTCGTTTTCTCTGAATACTCTGCTGGCCACGACACCGGGTCGCATCCGGAGAACCAGACGCGCCTCAATGCGATACAGCAGCGGTTGAGAGCAGCCGGATTGATGGACGACCGGTCGGTCTATTACGCAGATCCAGTGTCGGCGGATGTCCCCGCGAAGGTGCACGATCAGCGTTTGATCGAGGTGGTCAAAGATCTGACTGATCGCGGTGGCGGCTACATCGATGGCGACACGATGGTTGCGCCTGGATCCTGGGACGCCGCGCTGGCATCCGTCGGAGCGGCGATCAAGGCTACTGATCTGGTTATGTCCGGGGAGCACTCACGGGCATTCTCAATGAGTCGCCCGCCAGGCCACCACGCCGAACGTTCGCGGCA
>SLMJ01000126.1 GCA_007133615.1 Thermomicrobiaceae bacterium
GCGGCGATCTCTCACGCGCGTTGCGTGTCGGGGAGGGGATCGAGGCGGGCGTGGTCGGGATCAACCGCGGCTTCGTCTCCGATCCGGCCGCACCGTTCGGTGGGATGAAGCAGAGCGGCCTTGGGCGCGAAGGTGCACACGACGGGCTCCTGGAGTTCCTCGAGACCCAGTACCTGGCCGTCGACTGGTGACGGCCGCCGCGCAGCCTCGCCGCCTGCCCCCGTCCCGAGGGCCGGTCAGGAAGCGTCGCGCAGGATCTGGGCGAGCCAGCTCATGTCGCGGTCTCCGTGTCCGTCCTCGTTGGCGCGCTGCGCCAACGCGAGGTTGGTGCGTGCCTGGTCCGTGGGGACGCCGAGCCGCTCGGCCAGTCCGGTGATCAGCTCCAGGTCCTTGGCGACCAGTGCGAGGCTGAACGCCGGCAGCGTCTCCTCGGGCTGCAGGAACGCCGCCTCCTTGTAGGACACGAACGGTGCACCCGCGGCGCCGGCGCCGAAGACCTCCCAGGCGACCCGGCGGTCGATGCCAGCGCGTTCGGCCAGCACGAGGGCCTCCGACAGGGCCGCGTTGAGCGCGTGGACCACGCCGTTGACCGCGAGCTTCATCGCCGCGCCGGTCCCGACCTCGCCGAGGTGGAACGTGCGCTTGCCGAGTGCATCGAACACCGGCCGAGCGTGCTCGATCGCGGCGGTGTCGCCGCCGACCATGAAAGCGAGGCCGCCGGCCTCCACGGCCGGGACGCTGCCCGAGACCGGTGCGTCGAGCAGCGTCGCGCCGGCGTCGGCCACACGCGGCGCGAGCCGGGCCACCGTCCCCGGGTCGAGGGTGCTGGTCTCGATGACGACCGCACCCTCGGCGAGCCCGGCGAGCAGCCCGTCCGGTCCGTCGTAGGCGTGCTCCACCGCGGCGTCGTCGGCCAGGCTGGAGACCACCAGCGGTGCCGTTGCCGCCGCTTCACGCGCGCTGCCGAGTACAACGAGCCCGAGCTCGTCAGCTAGCTCGTCCGCCTTGGCCTGGGTGCGGTTGTGCACCGTCACCTGGAAGCCGTCGGCGTGCAGCTTGCGCGCCATCGCGCCGCCCATGCGGCCGAGCCCGATCACGGCGACCTGGTCCATGGCCAGCCTCCCTCTACGCCCTTCGTGGTTCGAGGTTACGCCTCAAGAACCACGTTGCAAACGTTTGACGACGCGGTCGGCGTGCTTTACGGTTGATGAGCGGTCTGGGAGGATCGCCGCGAGGGCCGCTTCGGTCCACGCGTCGTACGGGAGAGTGGCGGCGGACATGCAAACGTATGCATCCGCCGGGAGCGACCGCTGGGAGGTTCGCGATGAACGGACGACCGGTACGACGTTGGGCGGCCATGGCCGTGGCGCTGTCCATGGTCCTGGCGGCCTGCGCTGACGACGATGGCGAGGTCGCCGACGACGCTGACGACGGCACCGAGGACACCGACGACACCGATGACACCGATGACACCGACGGGGACGACAGCGACGCGGACGACGATGACGGCGATGCGTCGGCCGAGCCAGAGGGCGATCCGATCACGATCGGTGGCAGCCTGGCGTTGACCGGCATCTTCGCGTCGACGGCGGAGATCCACGACATCGTCGCTGACGAGTACGTGGAGATGCTCAACGAGAACGGAGGGCTGCTCGGACGCCCCGTCGAGTGGACGGTCCTGGACGACGAGTCCGAGGCCGATCAGTCGGCTGCGCTCTACGAGCGGCTCATCACCCAGGACGAGGTGGACCTCGTGATGGGCCCGTACGGCACCGGTTCGATCACCGCAGCGATGCAGGTGGCGGAACGCTACGGGTACGTCTTCCCCCACCACACGGCGAGCTTGACCTACGCCTACACCTACGAGAAGCACTTCCCGACCTGGTTCGTGGGTCTCAACACCCACCAGACCACGCCGCGGAAGGTCTTCGAGGCCTACCAGACCTTGGATGATGCGCCCGAGACGGTGACCTTCGTGACGAACCGCTTCCCGGGCACCGACTTCCTGGTCTACGGCGTCGACGAGGGTGAGGGAGCCCTCGAGGCCGGCGGCGGCGCCGCTCGGGTCGCCGAGGACATGGGGCTCGAGGTCGTCGAGACGCTCGACTTCGACACCGGGACCACCGACTTCTCCGGCATCGCCGGGCGCGTTGCGGAGGCCGACGCCGACCTCCTCTACGTCGGAGGGCTCGGGGTGGACGGCCCCAACCTCCTCGCCGCGCTCGAGCAGCAGGACTACCAACCGCGCCACCAGTTCCACCAGTGGCCGTCGCCGGGGCCGATGCTGGCCGCCGGTGACGTGGCCGACGGCGCGACGAGCGTGACGATCTTCGAGCCGTTCGAGCCGTACCTGTCCAACGAGGGCGGCCAGGAACTCTACGAGCGCTACACGTCGGCGGCTGAAGAGGCTGGCCTCGACTACACCAACCCGGAGACCCAGGCCGGTGCCTCGTGGGCCGCGTGGCAGGTGCTGACCGCCGGTGTCGAGGGTTGCGAGTGCCTCGACCACGACGAGATCGCCGACTGGCTGCTCAACAACCCGATCGAGACCGTGCAGGGCACGTTCGAGTACCGGGAGGACGAGCAGAACTACGGCGACGACATCCAGACGATCAAGCAGATCCAGGACGGTGAGTGGTACGTCGTGTGGCCCGACGATCAGGCCAGCGAGGGACGCGAGATGCGCGGCTCGAGCTGACCGAGGGGATGGCCCACGTCGCGTCGTCACGGGGCCCCGCAGGTGAGCTGCGGGGCCCCACGACCCCCACCCGAGGACACCGATGACGGTTCTGCTGCAGACGCTGGCCACCGGGGTGGCGCTGGCCGGGCTCTACTCGATCTTCGCGATCGGGCTCTCGCTCGGTTGGGGCTTGCTCCACACGATCAACTTCGCGCACTTCTCGTTCGTCCTGCTCTCGGCCTACGTGACCTACGAGCTCTCCGCGACCGGCGGGTGGGACCCGTTGACCACGATCGTGGTCACGGTCCCGCTCGGGGCGCTGCTCGGGCTCGGGCTGCAGCTGTTCGTGACGACGTTCAAGATCGATGTGTTCGGGACGTTGATCGTCACCTTCGGGCTGTTCCTGATGTTCGAAGCGGGCATGGCCATGCAGTGGAGCGCTGATCTGCGTCGCATCCCCGCTGAGCTCAACCCCTACTTCACCTCGGCGCTGGTGATCGGGCCGATACGCGTGTCGATGCTGCTGGCGATCTCCACGGTCATGGCCTTGGTCACCTGCCTCGGGGTGTGGTGGCTGCTGCAGCACACGGCGACGGGGCGCGGGATCCGCGCGTTTGTGCAGGAGCCGGAGATGGCGGCCGCGTTCGGGGTGAACTACCGGAGCCTCGCCCTGGTCATCGCGGGCATTGGCGGCGCCACGGCGGGCCTGACCGGCACGGTCCTCGGCATGTACCTGTCGTTGACCCCCACCATCATCGAGGTGTGGATCGCGGTCGTGTTCGCGGTCGTACTCCTCGGTGGTCTGGCCAACCCCATCGGGGTCATGGGCTCGGCGTTCGTGATCGGGATGGTCGAATCGGTCACGCGTCAGTTCGCGGACCCAGCGCTCGCGCGTCTGGCTGCCCTGGTGGTGTTGATCATCGCCCTGGTGTTCCGACCCGAGGGCCTGTTCAAGCGGCTCGTCGAGGAGGCACGCGAGTGAACCTGCGTCGGATCTTCCCCCCTCGGGTCGTCGCGGTGTGGCTGGTGATCTACGTCGCGCTGCTCCTGCTCCCCACGGTGCAGGGGATCACCGGCTTCCCCCTGTACAACCTGATCTTCCTCTACCTGGTCTTCTTCTGGATCACGCAGGCGACCAGCTGGAACATCCTCTCGGGCTACTCGGGCTACTTCAGCTTCGGGCAGGCCGCCTTCTACGGCGGTGGGATGTACACGACGACGATCCTGGGCTCTCGTTATGACTGGGACCTGCTGCCGACGCTTCCCGTGGCGGCGCTCGTCGGGGCGGGGATCGCGTTCCTGACCGGCCTGCTGGTCTTCCGGTTGCGCAAGCTCTCCGGTGAGATCTTCGCCCTGTTCACCCTCGCGGTCGCGCTCGGCATCGGTGCGCTGGTCCAGAACTGGCGGGTCCTCGACGGTGGCCGGGGCATCGTGCTCGGGCAGCTCGACTACCCGGACCTGCTGGGCGACACCACCGAGATGCTGTACTACCTCGGGCTCACCCTGGCGGTGATCGCGCTGCTGGCGGCCTACGTGGTGCAGCGATCGCGGTTCGGCGCCGGCTTGTTCGCGATCCGCGACGACGAGAAGGTGGCCGAGGCGATCGGGGTGCCCACCTTCCGCTACAAGATGCTGATCTTCACCGTGAGCGGCGCGTTGGCGGCCGCGTCCGGCGGGCTCCACGCCGTCCAGGTGGGCTTCATCAGCACCGATGTCGGCTTCGGGCTGCGGGTCGCCGTGTTCGTGATCCTGATGAGCGTGGTGGGTGGTCGCCGCCACTGGTTCGGGCCCCTGCTCGGCGCCGTGCTGATCCAGACGGTGACCGATCGGATGGCCGGTGCCGGCTACGCCGAGGCCAACCAGATCGTGCTCGCTGCCGTGCTGATCGCGGCGACCCTGTTCCTGCGAGGTGGCATCTCCGCCCGGTTGGTGGAGCGACCGTTGCCGCCGGTCCTCGGCTTCGTGCTCGGCTTCGTCGGCACGTTCGTCGCGGGCTACCCCGCCATCACGGCGGCCGCCTGGGGCATGGCCGTGGGGTTGGTCGTGCTCTTCGTCCCGGACCGCTTCCTGCCCCAGCGCAGGAGTTGGACCCGAGGCGGCAGCGCGCCGGGCGGCGATGGTGATGGTTCCGGGGCCGGCACCGACGACGGCATCGAGGACGGGCATCGGATCGAGGGTGACGAGGTCATCGAGCCCTCCGACCCGGCGTCGCCCACGAAGGAGACGGGCCGATGAGCACGACGCAGACCAGCACGGCGCTGCTCAGCTGCCACGGGCTCGTGAAGACCTTCGGCGGGCTCCACGCCGTCGACGGCGTGGACTTCGACCTGTACGAAGGTGAGATCCGTGGCCTGGTCGGTCCCAACGGCTCCGGCAAGTCCACCATGATCAACGTGCTCAGTGGTCACCTGACGCTCGACGATGGTCAGATCCGGTTGGACGGTGTGGCGACCGAGCGCCTCCAGCCGCACCGCATCGCCGAGCTGGGGATGGCGCGCACCTACCAGATCCCGCGGCCGTTCGGCACCTTGACGGTCCGTGAGAACGTCGAGGTCGCGGCCCACTTCGGGGCCAGCGAGCCACAGCCCGACGACGTCCACGACGAAGCGCAGCGTTGGCTGGAGTTCGTGGGGCTGGCGGGCGTCGCTGATGAGCTTCCGGACACGATCACGCTGCACCAGCGCAAGCTCCTCGAGCTCGGGCGAGCGCTCGCGACCAGACCGAGGGTGCTCTTCCTCGACGAGGTGTTGGCGGGCCTCAACCCCCGGGAACTCGCCCACGGCATCGATCTGGTCCGGCGGATCGGCAGCCTCGGGGTCTCGATCGTCGTCGTCGAGCACCTGATGCGGGTCATCCTGGACCTCTGCGAACACCTCACCGTCCTGAACTTCGGGAAGGTGATCGCGCAGGGCGAGCCGGAGGCGTGCCTGCGCGAGGACGCCGTCGTCAAGGCCTACCTGGGAGATGCCCATGCTTGAGATCGACGGTCTCGGGGCCGCCTACGGCGAGGCGGTCGTGCTGCGCGACGTGTCCCTGTCCGTGCCGGCGGGTCGCATCACCGCCCTGCTCGGCCCGAACGGCGCCGGCAAGACCACGCTGGTCAAGGCGATCGCCCGCCTGATCCCCATCAGCGCCGGGTCCGTCACGTTGGACGGTCAGGACCTGCAGGAGCTGCCCATCCACCGTGTGGTCGAGGTCGGGCTCGCCGTCGTGCCCGAAGGTCGGCGGCTGTTCACGCAGATGACCGTGGAGGAGAACCTGCAGCTCGGGGCGTTCAGCAAAGCCTCCCGTCCGCAAGCGAAGACCACCATGGACCTGGTGTATGACCGGTTCCCCCGGCTCAAGGAGCGCTCCGCGCAGAAGGCGGGGACGTTGTCCGGTGGCGAACAGCAGATGCTCGCGCTCGGGCGTGGCCTGATGGCCAAGCCGCATTACCTGCTGATGGACGAGCCGTCGCTGGGCCTGAGCCCGCTGCTCACCACCCAGATGTTCGAGCTCATCTCGAGCATCACCGAACTCGGTGTCGGTGTGCTGCTGGTCGAACAGAACGTGGCCAAGACCTTGGAGATCGCCGACCACGGTTACGTGCTCGAACAGGGGAGCATCGTGCAGAGCGGCGATCGCGAGGAGTTGCTTGGAAGCGAACGGATCCGCGAGGCCTACCTCGCGCTCTGAGTTAGCGCGCTGGTCGTGCGCGGCCCCGCCACGGTGCCGTCCCCGTCCGCGCAGATACCCGACCGAGAGAGGCAGCCCCCAGGGCACCCGACCGATCAGCGGACCGAGGGAGGGACCGATCATGCCAACCGACCCCGCGGAGCACCTCGAGGTGATCCACCACGAGGGCTACGACCCGGCGATCAACTCGCTGTTCGTGCCCGCCATCAAGGTCCATCGTGGCCTGCCTGTCTACATCTCCGGAGTAACCGCGGCACCCGTCTACCACGACCATCCGCATATCCCGGAGGAGTTCGACCGCATCCCGCTCGACGCGGAAGCTCAGGCGACCCTGGCGTTCGAGCACCTCGATCAGGCGCTCGATGCGGCCGGCTGCCGCCGACAGGATCTCGTCGCGTTGACGAGGTTCCTGGTCGACGTCGAAGGTGATCAAGACGTGATCAACCGGATCCAGGGCGATTGGCTGGGAGGGCACCTCCCAACCAGCACGACGGTCGAGATCAGCCGGCTCGCCACCGACGCGCGGCTGCGTCTGGAGATCCAGGCCGTGGCCATCGCTGCGGACTGAGCGGCTGACCACGTCCGAACCTCACCGCCCGCATGGGGAACCAGCGGGCACCCCCGGAGGATGACAAGGAGCACCGAGATGGACAGCGGACTCGACGGACGCATCGCGCTGGTAACCGGTGGGACGCGAGGGATCGGTTTCGCGATCGCCCAGGGCCTGGTCGCGGAGGGTGCGCGCGTGGCCCTGCTGGCGCGTACCCAGAGCGCGCTGGATGACGCCGTCGCGCGGCTCGGTGGCGCTCAGGTCGCCACCGGCATCGTCGCCGACCTGAGCGACGCGGCCTCGATCGATGAGAGCGTCGCTGCGGCAGCGGGATGGGGCGGCGGACTCAACATCGTCGTCAACTGCGCCGGTCCGCCGATGCAGTCAGGCACCGTCGCCGACCTGGACGACGACCCCTGGGTCACCACGTTCACGACGAAGGCGGTCGGGGCGGTCCGGATCTCGCGCGCGGCGATGCGCCACTTGCCCGATGACGGTAGCGGTCGGATCGTCAACATCTCCGGGGTCACCGCTGCGTCGATGATCCCGAACGCTGGCGTGACCGGCATGACCAACAGCGCGGTCGAGACCTTCACGAAGTACCTCGCCGCGGAGCTGGCCCCGCGTCAGATCCGGGTCAACGCCGTGTGTCCCGGCATGACGCTCACGGAGGGCTGGTTGGACCGGGCCGAGGCGGGCGCGCAGGCGCAGGGCATCTCGCGCGACGAGTTCTTTGCCAACATGACCGAGAAGCTCGGCATCCTCGTGGGGCGGTGGGCGCAGCCCGAGGAGATCGCCCACATGGTCACCTTCCTCGCGTCCGACCTCGCCTCGTTCGTGAACGGTCAGTCGTTCGTGGTCGACGGAGGCCAGTCGGCCAAGGCGATCTGACGGACCGACGGATCCGCGCGGCGACACCGCCACGTGGAGGAGCTGGAAGGACGCAGACATGAGCTGGATCGAGCTCGTCGATCCCGACGCAGCGGACGGGGAGCTCGCCGAGGCGTTCGCCGCCGGGGAGGCCGCCTACGGCAAGGTCCTGGAGGCCTGGAAGGCGGTCGCACACGTCGACGGTGCGTTCCCGAGCTACCTGCCCTACCTGCGGGCTGCGGTCGGACCTGGCCAGGTGGATGCACGCATCAAGGATCTGGCCGCCGTGCGCGTGGGGATGCTCAACGGGTGCCGCTACACGGTCAGCCATCGGGTCACGTCGGCGCGCAAGGCCGGTGTGCCCGAACAGGAGATCCTGGGGCTGGCAGACCCCGAGGCAGCGGGGTACGAGGACCGCCTGGCAGTGGCGCTCGCGTTCGCTGAGGAGCTAACGCTCGCGCCGCCGACCGTGCCCCCCGCGGAGTCCCCCCAGGCCGTCAGCGCACCGACGCTCGCGCGCATGAAGGGCGCGTTCTCGGACCCGGAGATCGCGGAGCTCGCGCTATCGATCAGCCTGTGGAACGCGTTGTCGCGGTTCCATCGCGTCCTGGCGCTGGAGCTCGACATGCCCGAGCCGCCCGCGGAGCTGGATCCCGTCGCCCGCTGACCCGCGCGATCGTTCCGCGCTAAGCCAGACCGGCGAACGGCCCGCTCGCGTGGACGACGTGGCCCTCAACGGCGGTGAGCTCGGCACCGAGGTGGCGGATCTCGTCATCCTCGACGGTGAAGTAGTCGTCGTCGAGCACGGCAAGGTCGGCGGCCTGCCCCGCCGCGAGGGTGCCTCGATCGTGCTCTTCGAACGCGAACCAGGAGCTGCCGCGGGTGTAGGCGTCGAGGGCCTCGGCGCGGGACAAACACTGCGACGGGTCGCGCTCGGGCCCGGCATCGAACGTCCGGCCTGTGACGAGCCACCACAACGACACCCACGGGTTGGGTGACGCGACGCGGGTGGCATCCGTCCCCGCGCCCAGCGGGATACCGCGGTCGAGGATGCGTCGCAGCGGTGGGGCCTCACGGACGACGTCCTCGCCCCATGTGTGCGCCGAATCCGTGGCGCGGTAGACGAGCCGGTCCTGCACCGCGATACCGGAGCCGAGCGCCGCGACGCGGTCGAGGTTGGCGTCGGAGATCGGCTCCGCGTGAGCCAGCGACCACCTCGCTGATGCGATCGGATGCTGCGCATCGACCCGTTCCCACACGTCCAGGATCGCCGAGGTGGTGTCGTCGAGCACCGAGTGCATATGGACCGGCCGGCCACGACGTGCGGCATCCAGCAGGATGGCCTCGAGCTCCGCGCGGGCATCGTCCGACACGGAGAAGTCGGTCAATCCCTCGAGGTCATGGCATCCGAAGTGGGTGATCTCGCCGATACCGAGGTTGCGTAGCCACGCGTCGCCGAAACCCGGACGGGTGTGACGCATCCAAGCGGTGAGTTCCTCACGTTCCGCTCCGCGCGTGGCGGGGCAGACGTAGGTGCGAACCTTGAGCGTCATGCCCTCGTCACGCCACAGCTGGAAGATGGGTTCGTAGGCCTCCGGCGGCATGCCGAACCCCCCGGGGTCGATGGCGCCCGTGAGCCCGTAGGTGTTCAGGTGCCGCAGCATCGCTTCGGTGCTGGCCACCTGATCCTCCGACGACCGTGACGCGACCCGGCTGAGGCAGTGGTTGAACGCACCGATGCCGCGGACCGTGCCGGTCGGTTCGCCGGTCGTGGGGTCGCGCTCGAAGGTGCCGAGCGGCGGGTCATCGGCGGTGCGGTCGATCCCGGCGGCACGCATCGCCGCGTCGTTCAGCACCGCCTCCTCGTACAGCAACTGCACGTAGACGGGGTGCTTCGGGGCGAGCTCCGTGAGCTCGGCTGAGGTGGGCCCGCGCCCTTCGGTGAACTGGCCCGGATGCCACCCTCCAACGGCGCGGATCCAGCTGCCAGCGGGCCGGCGTGCCACCTCGGTGCGCAGGAGGTCGAGTGCGGCAGTGAGCGAGGCGACCTCGAACCAGAGCACCTCGTCGCTCCAGGTGAGGCCGCCTCTGAGCACGTGGAGGTGGGAGTCGTGCAGCCCGGGGACGACCGTTCGGCCCTCGAGGTCCACGACCGTGGTGTTCGAGGACGTGCCGCGCAGCAGGTCGGTGTCATCCCCGAGCGCCTGGACCGTCCCCCTGCTGAGGGCGATCGCGGAGCAGAAGGTGGGGCGGTCGCTGGCGGTCAGCCGCCCGGTCGCGATGCGTCCGCCGTGGAGCACCAGGTCGGGCGGGGCGGTCGCATCGAGCGAACGAGGCCCCCTTGGCCAGCGGATCGTCACGGA
>SLMJ01000097.1 GCA_007133615.1 Thermomicrobiaceae bacterium
TCCGGATCGAACTGGCTTCCGGCGCACCTCTCCAGTTCGGCAATCGCTTTCTCGGCTGATTTCCGACGTTGATACGTCCGTTCGGAGGTCATCGTGTCGAAGGCATCAGCGACACCGATTATTCTCGCCCCGATCGGGATTTCCTTTCCTTCGAGCCCTTGCGGATAACCCCGGCCATCAAAGTACTCGTGGTGGAATCGCACCATCGGAATAAGATCTTCAAGCGCTGGATGGCGCTGCATGATTCGCGCACCGCGATCCGGATGCGACGTGATCAGGGCAAACTCGTCGTCGGTCAGCCGTCCAGGCTTCTGCAATACCCGATCCGGAATGCCGAGTTTTCCGACATCGTGAAGCAGGCCCGCCAGCTCGACACGTTCCACCTCTTCCGGGGGAAGTTCCATGAGTTCTGCGAGCAGCCGGCTGTAGTAACTGACATGCCGTGAATGCTTCAGCGTCGTCGGGTCTTTTGCGTCCACCACTGCAGCGAGCACCTCGGTTGAGGCTCGATACAGATCCCGGTTGTGCTGTTCGAGAATTGCTCGGTCGAGCGCCGCGCTCGCCAGACCGGCAAAGAGCAGGAACGTCTCGAACTCGACCTCGGTAAATCGAAAGTGGCCCGTCCGATTCACGAAAATCACGCCGACGACCTCATCTTCAACCAGCAGAGGGATTGCCATTGCGCTCTCGCCTTCACGGCGATAGTAAATGCGCTCCTGGTGATCTCCGTAGATGGATGTTTCCCGGAGGTCCGACTGATTGTCGAAGACAGGGGTCCGATTATTAACAGCCTCACCACAGATACCTTCTTCGATCTCGAAGAACTCACGGCCATCTTCCTGGCGTCCACCTTGCCAGTAGACCGCCGTGTGGAGCATGTTCCGGGTTCGATCGACATCGGCAATGATCATCTGGTCGCACGGCAGAATACGATCCAGCTCCACCGCGATCGTGTTCATCAGTTCCGATACATCTGGCTGTGCGTGCAGTGCCTCTGATACCCGCAGCAGCGCTTCGTGATTGCGCTTGATCTGCTGGCGCTCCAGAGCGTCGCCAATGCGCTGAGCAACGATCCGGGCGAGCTGGATCTCGTCCTCCTGGAACGCGGAGGATTCCCGACGAGACATCAGGATCAGCATTCCGGGAGCCCGGCTCCGCTGGAAGAGCGGCAGCACGAGCAAATGGTGCACACCCAGATCTTCGAGGAAAATACGAAGCAGGTCCTGATGTGCCGGCAACTCCGATCGTCGAAAGACGATCTCCTGGTTTGAGACCAGCACATTTTCCATTTCATTACGCAGCGAACCGAGATCGAAATTGACTAATCCGCTGTGCAACCGCTCGGCGAGTTCTGCATCATCGAACGAATCTGCCACCCACCTGACCGCGCCGAACTCCCAGCCGGCCAGCCCGATTACTGCTCCTTGACCGAGCGTTCCGGCCGCCAGATCAGTAATTGATTGCAGCACACGCTCGGTGTCGCTGGATGAGACCAGCAAGTCACCGACCTTTGCGAGAAACGCCTGTCTTTCGGCACGCCTGCCGAGTTCCTCTCGCGACTGGACTCGTTCGATCGCCATCGACGCCGGCTGGCTCAACAGGGTGAGCAACTGTTCTTCACGCGGGGTGAAGCGGCGATTCTCCGCTCTGGCGAGCATCAGGGTTCCGAAGATGTTGTTGTCGTAGCTGAGAGGCACCACCATCATTGCATTCAACGGTTTCCCCGGAGGCATGCGTTTCCAGGACCGTGAATCGTCCATGACATTCTGCGTGGTGACGGTTCGGCGCTCGCGCACTGCGGTTCCGGAGATCGAGTGTTCCACCGGCAACAGTTCGCCCCGAATCGGCCGGAACTCGTCACCCCACTCTCGGACCACGCGCAAGTGCTGACCGTCACGAGTCAGCATCGACACGAATGCGTAACTGAACGGAATCAATTGATGCAGCGCCAGTGAAATCTCATCCAGCACCGGACCGAGCGTCTCTGATTGCAACACCGACTGCCCGATCCGCAGAATCGCTTCACTCTCTTCAACCTGACGCTGCAGCATGATCTCCAGCCGTGCCCGCGTGATTACTCCACCTGCCTGCTGGGCGATCGCTTCGGCAATCTCAATCGTTGACTGGGTGAATTGGCGGTCTCGGGAACGATCCCAGCAGTAAATGACTCCAAGGGATTCGCCCTGCCAGACCACCGGGAGAACGAGAACCTCGGGGATACCATCCCTGATCATTCGTTTCGTTAGCGGGGTGTCGGCGGCAAGCTGATTCCGGTAATCCCGAACTACAAGCGGCTCCTTGGTTCGCTTCAGTCTGAGCTCGGCAGGCACATCGAAGACTGTCAGGCTCTGGGCCTCGTCGAACTCGACAACCTCCTCATCGAGCATCCCATCCTGACAGGCATAGAAGACGCCCCCACCATCATCGTTATAGAGATAGAGTGCACAGATATCGCTTTCGGTTGCTCGCCTGACACTCTTGACCAGCACCCGGAAGACATCGTCCATACCCTCGCCAGACGACGAAGCTGTAGCAACCTCGAGAAGCGCATCCATACGCTGTCGCTGAATCCGCTCGTCGTCATATCCGCGCGCAAACACCACCGTCATCGCGACAACCCGCCCGAGCTCCATCAGGCGCTCGAGATCTGCATCACTAAACGGTTCCGGATCGTGCGCCCGCCAGATACACGCGGACCCCTGCACCTCATCCTCCCAGATCAGGGGTATCGTCACGTCTGCCAACCGGCCTTCGCGACCTTCCTGTCCCGGATTCACCAGAGGGAATCGCTCGAAATCCGATGGCGACAAGCGTTGCAGCGGCCGCTTGTGCTTGATAACCCAGTCCTCTGTCGGAATCCGCGCTGGATCGAACTGGTCGGTCCAGCGATGGGCTTGATCGTCGCTGGTTGGATAGCCGTGGCGAAACAATGCGATCGTCGAATGCTGATCAGCGGAATACACGAACACGGCACACCGGTCTGCCTGGATTGAATCAGCCAGAAGTTTCGCCAGTTGAGGAGCCAGTTCGGCAAGCTCACCGGCAGTTGTTTGCGGTTGTGACGGTGAGACGTCCATTACCTACCCGTGATTTCGTGCGGCGCACTGGCTACATACTGTAGAAAAAGATTACTTGCCCGAACCCTTGAAACCCCGGCTGTAATCGTCTTGCGCACTCAGGCCCGCATTGGCTCATGTCTTATCGCGCGTACAAACAGGTCCACTGTGTCCGCGTCAAACTGAGTGCCGGCGTTGCGCTTCAGTTCTTCGATCGCCTCGCTATACGTTCGCCTGCGCTGGTACGTACGCTGGGAGGTCATCGTATCGAACGCATCGGCGACACAAATGATGCTCGCCCCTGCAGGAATGTCATCACCCTGGAGTCCGTCCGGGTACCCGTGCCCATCGACCCGCTCATGATGATGCCGCACCAGCGGCACCAGATTCATCAGGGCCGGATGCTGCATCAGAATGTTGGCGCCACGATCCGGATGAGTATTGATCAACGCCCGCTCCTGTGGGTTCAATGGCCCCGGCTTGCTCAGGACATGATCGGGGATACTCAACTTGCCGATATCATGCAGCAATGCCGCGAGTTCGATGCGTTCGGTCTCTGCCACCGATAGCTGCGCCTCCTCGGCGATCATCCGGGCGTATCGCGCGACCTTCCGGGAGTGTTCCAGTGTCGTGGGATCCTTGGCATCAACCACCGCCGCCAGGACTTCGACCGACGCCCGATACATCAACTGGTTGGTCTGCAGCAACTCCGTACGTTGTATCGCCGACGCGGCCAGCCCGCTGAACAGCATGAAGGTCTCGAAATCGGATTCGGAGAACCGGTTCGCCCCGGTTCGCCCGATAAACAGCACCCCGATTGCCCGATCCTCGGCAATCATAGGGACCGCCATAGCGCTTTCCCCGAAGGCAGCGTAATATTCGGACTCGCCAGCGCTGCCGTAGGCTGTTGAAGCGCGAAGATGAGCCTCGTTGTCCAGAACAGCCTTCCGGGTCCTCATCACCTCCCCGGAAATGCCCTGATTCGACGCGAAAGTCACATCGTCGATCGACAGGCCGAATGGATTGACATACGTCAGCGGCGTTGTCGTATCCGTCTCCGGGTCGTGCATTCCCACGTACATCTCGTCATAGGGAAGGATCTGGTGGAGTTCGTCGCGGAACATCTCAAGCAGATCATCCAGCGCGACGTGAGAGTTGATTGCCTCGGAAAGACGCAGGAGCGACTCCCGGTTCTGCACCATCTGCCAGCGCTCCAGCGCGTCACCAATCCGGTTAGCAACGATCTGGGCCATGCCCCTCAATTCGTCATCGAAGACATACTGCTGGTCGCTGGTTACCAGAACCAGCAGCCCTGGTGCTCGTCCACGCTGGCGCATGGGGACATTCAACAAATGACGGGCGCCTAACCGATCCAGCAGTCCGACGACCGTCTGGTGCAACACCCGGCCATCAGCCGGGGCGCCATTCTCCAGCGGCATCAGCGAGCTTTCCGCCGCGCCAAGCATGTTTTCGACTCGATCGGGATCCACCGTTACCCGATGTTCCATGAGCGATTGGTAGAAATCCGCGCGATGTTCATCGTTGGCGTGGCACGCACCGATCCACTGAATCGTCCCGTATCGCCACGATGAGAGGGCAATGGCGATTCCGTCCGCAAGAATCCCGCTCGCCATCTCGCAGATGTCCTGAAGCGCCTCGAGCGGGTTCTCCACCGCCACCAGGCGATTCGTAATGTTGGCCAGCGCGGTCTGCCGCGCTGCCCGCATGGCCAGCGACTCCCGGGCACGGGTTCGTTCAATTGCGATCGCCGCCCGCTGGGAGAGCAGCGTCATAAGCTGTTCCTGGCGCCTGGTGTATCCACGCTTGTCCTTGCGGCCGAGATAGAGGACTCCGGTCGTCCCCTGCTCCGTAACCAGCGGAGCAATCAGTACAGACCGAATCGGCAGTGTCTGCGGCCGGTAACGATGCATCCCTGGATGGGCATAGGCGTCGGGAACGTTCAGAATCTGTCCCGTTCGAACGACTTCTCCCATCAGCGACGACGAAATCTCGATGCGGTAATTCAGGAGTTCCTCTGGAAGGTCACCCCAGATGCGCCGGACAACAACCGTTTCGTCGTCGTAATTCACCTGCCCAACGAGCGCATAATCATATGGGATCATCTGGTGCAGAACATCGGCGATCTGATCCAGCGTGTCATTCAGCGAGTCGCGGCTGAGCACGGTCTCGCCAATACGTCTGAGTGCCTCTGTCTCAGCGATGTGCTGCTGATGGGCATCGTGCAACCGTGCCTGGTAGATAACTCCGCCAGCCTGGTTGCTGATTCCCTGGACCGTCGATTTCGACTCTTCACTGAACGTGTGAGCGCCATCCCGGTACCAGAGATAGACCACGCCGATCATCGACTGCTGATAGACGATCGGAACGACAAGAATCTCCGAGATACCGGCTTCGAGTGCGTAGTTAACCAGTTCCGATCCCCCCGCCAGTTCCGTGGCGGGATCCCGGATCACTACCGGTCCAAGTGTCTCCCTCGCTCGTTCCTCCGCCGGGACACTCTCAACCGGATACTTGTCGCTCTCCTCGAACACCCACTTCTCGCGCTCGTTCAGTCCACTGCTGAACGAGGCAATCACCGTGTCACCTGGTTCGTCGAACACATAGAGGTTGCAGACATCTGCTTCGGTCACGGAACGAATAATCCCGGTCACCGCCGGCATAACGTCTTCGACCGAGTAGTGAGAGGCAGCCAGTGAGGCAACACTGAGCAGAGCATTCAGTCGTTGCCGGCGGGTTCGCTCCTCAACGTACTGGCGGGAAAATTCGACCGCCATCGCAGATACCTGCGCCAGGCTCTCGGCAGACGCGATCTCCTGCGGGGTAAACGGGCCGGGACTGGCGTATCGCCAGAGATACACTGCACCGTAGATCTTGTCCCGCAGCTTGAGCGGAACGACAACGTCCGCATATGCGGAGGGGTAATCACGTAGTTTGTCGTTGATCATCGGGTATCGTTCGAAATCGGCGGCCGTGCTGCGGGTAATGCTCTTTCCAGTGCGCAGAATCTCAGCCTCGATAGGGATATCCTCAGGGGAGATGCTGTCCGCATCTGATAGCTCCGGAAAGATCAACTGGATGTCTCCGTGTCGAAACGTCGCAATGGTTTGATCGGCGTAGCGACCGTAAATGTAGAACGAGCAGGAGGATGCGTTGGCTTGCTGGGCCATCACCGAGGCAATCACCGGGATGATGTGGGCAAGCTCGCGTCGAACGATTTCGTCCGGACAGTCCAATGCCGAGGCAGGAGGTTCCTCAGCGATTACACGGTGTTCATCGGCCCTGCCGGCCATGCGGCTTCCTCAACTGCTTTGCTCCTCGATCACCGTAAGTATGCGGGATCTATTATCAATCCTCGGGCGTGAACAAGGGATCCGCTAATCGTCCTGACATCCGTCAGACGATCGTCCGCACAATTGACTGGTTTGCAGTCCGTTCGTCGCATTGCATCGCCCCAACGATGCGAATCTGGCCCGGGTGCGACCGTTCATCAGAACCAGCATAGTGTGAAGATCCGCCACAGTGTAGCGTCGTTGCCCACGAGACACAACAGGCGCCAGCAGTGAACCGCACAGCGGGTATCGTACCACCCGAGCCCATGGCATACTGCCGGTATGAGAGACGCGGGCAGGACGTCATCATTGACAATACTTGCGATCGATATCGGGAGTTCGTCCACGCGGACGGAGATCTACGATGGCGCCCTCAACCCCGTTGATCAAACGTTCAGCCAGCGAACCTATCAGCTCAAGGCGGGACCCGACGGCAAGGCAGAGCTGGACCCGACCGAACTCCTCGAAACAGTTCGAACCTGTGTGACAACGTCGGTCCAACACGTGGAAAACGTCGATGCAATCGGCGTCTCCTGCTTCTGGCACTCCCTGATGGGAGTTGACGAACAGGACAATCCGACCACTGCCGTGCTTATGTGGGCCGATACCCGAGCCGCGCCCACTGTTCGTGACCTGTCAACGAACATCGATCTGAAAGACCATCATCAGCGCACCGGAACCCGGTTACACACCAGCTATCCAATGGCGAAACTTCCCTGGCTTCTGAGCGACGATCCAGCCCACGTCGATCGCACAAAACGCTGGATGTCATTCCCCGAGTTTCTTCAACTGAAACTCACCGGAACGTTGACGATCTCGACCTCTATGGCCTCTGGAACCGGTCTCTTCAACCGCACCTCGCTCGAATGGGATGAAGCGGCACTGAACCATGCCGATATCAGCGCAGACACGCTCAGTCCGCTCTCCGATGTTCCGGTTCGAGTACCGGATTCTGTCGAGTGGCCAGAGTTGGCCGGGGCCAGATTGGTGCCGGCGATCGGTGACGGAGCCGCGAACAACCTCGGCTCTTACGCCATAAGCAGCAGTCATCCGGCACTGATGGTGGGAACGACCGGAGCGCTGCGGCTGATCACCAGCAACCCGCCGGAGAAACTTCCATCACGACTCTGGCAATACCGGCTCGATGCGGAAAACGCACTGCTGGGCGGGGCGCTCAGTGAGGGCGGCGGCGTCATCGCCTGGCTGATGGAAACGCTCCGGGCTCCCGATCACGAGGAACTCGAGCAACGGATTTCTGCCGCCAGTCCGGTCGACCACGGCCTTATCGTTCTGCCCTACCTTGCCGGCGAGCGAAGTCCAAACTGGCATTCGGACGCCGTCGGTACGATTCACGGCATCCGCCTCGACACTGATCCAACCGACATCATCCAGGCGACGATGGAGAGTATCGGATACAGCTTCGCTGCGATCCTCGATGATCTCGATCATCTGCTCCATCAACCGGTGGAAATCATCGCCACCGGAAACGCCTTGAGGCTCAACCGGACCTGGCTGCAGATGATCGCTGACATTTGCGGCTATCCGCTGTTGTTGCCGGATCGAACAGAATCATCCCTCCGCGGCGCTGCATTGCATGCGCTTCGCCAACTCGGTGCTGAGCCACCCTCACCAGACGTGACAGCCGGCGCCGAGCGCTTTGAGCCGAGACCTGAGCACTCGGAAACGTATCGCGATGCGCGGAATCGCCAGGCCGAACTGTATAGACTTCTGGTCGAGCGTTAGTCAAACAGGACCATCGTGCTGGAGCGGAAGATGCCTGCGCCGGTTATCTACACCATTGGACACAGCAATCATTCGATCGAAACCTTTCTCGATCTCCTGCGGCAATATGACATTGAATGCCTGGTCGACGTTCGCACGTCGCCATATAGCCGGTTCTCGCCGCACTTCCGAAAGCGGGAACTCGAAGCACATCTGCGCGAGAATGGGATCGAATACGTCTACCTTGGAGACGCGCTAGGTGGACGCCCCGGAGAAAGTCGTGACTTCTCTTCTTCCGATTTCGTCGACTACGCCGAGATCGCCCGACAGCCATGGTACGAAGCCGGCCTGCAATCGCTGCTCCGCATCGCTTCCGAACAACGCACAGCCTTCATGTGCAGTGAAGAGAATCCACAGCATTGCCACCGCAATCTGCTCATTGCCGATTCGTTGCTGTCACGTTCACTTGCGGACGTCATCCACATCCGCGGCGACGGAGAAGCCGAACAGGCCTCACAGCATCCAAAGCAGACGCGCCTGCTCTGATACGCCGTGGAAACACTTCGTGCCCCGTGATCAGCGTATCGACGAAGCGGACGGAACGATCAGGACGATCACTGACACAGGCATGAATCAATAGCGGCATAAACACAAAAACGCGGCCGGCCCGAACGGGCAGGCCGCGTCTTCTGCTGCAGCAAAATCGGAACTACGAGGTTGCTTTCTCGTAGCGCTTGGCAACTTCGTCCCAGTTGACGACGTTCCACCAGGCATCGACATAGTCCGGGCGCAGGTTCTGATACTTCAGGTAGTAAGCATGCTCCCAGACGTCGATCCCGAGGATCGGAGTCTTCTTTTCCATCAGCGGGCTGTCCTGGTTCGGGGTGCTGATGATCTCCAGCTTGCCGTTGTTCACGACCAGCCAGGCCCAGCCACTACCGAAGCGACCAAGCGCCGCCGCTTTGAACTGTTCCTTGAACTGGTCAAAGCCGCCAAATGTGCCAGCGATTTCGTCAGCAAGCTTTCCGCTCGGCTGTCCGCCGCCATTCGGGCTCATGATCTGCCAGAAGAGGGAGTGGTTCGCGTGACCACCGGCGTTGTTGCGAACAGCGGTCTTGATGTCGTCCGGTACCTTGTCGAAGTCCTTCAGCAGGTCCTCAACGTCCTTGTCCTCGAAGCCGGACTTGCCTTCGAGCGCAGCGTTCGCGTTGTTTACGTAGGTGTTGTGATGCTTGCTGTGATGGATCTCCATCGTGCGTGCATCAATATGCGGTTCCAGAGCATCATACGGATACGGAAGCTCCGGCAGCTTGAAAGCCATGCGTTTCGTCCTTCCCTTGTGTGTTCGACCGTCAATTTACCGTACGCGGTCATATTCCCTGGTGGCCAGACCGTCATCCCGGCCCAATCTAAACGTCCGGTTCCGTGACCGGTCTGCCCTGACCGACACTAACCGCAATTCGGCTGCCAGCACAGCGAAAATCAGCGGACAACCCCGCGTCCAGCTTCCAGTGCGCTGGCAACGCGAAGCACGAGCGCATCATCCCACGGTTTGCCGACCAGCTGGGTCGAGAGCGGCAACCTCCGACTGCTCAGACTGACAGGAACGACAACGGCGGGCCATCCCAGCGTGTTAAACGGTCCGGTGAACGTTGTATTCCGCGACGGATCGCCCAACATCGGTGCATCATACGGCATTGCCGGAGTTGAGAGTACGTCGATATCGTCCCAGATCCGCTCACTCGCCTTGCGCAATACCGCCCTCGCCTGGCTCGTCCGCATATACGAAACCGGACTCGCCGCATAAGCAGACATCACGCGCTGGCGCATGAATCGGCTGTAGTAGTCGAAGTGGCTGACCAGCGTGGCCTCGTGGAAGGCCGCCGCCTCGTTCCGGACAATCGATCCGTTGGTCAACCGCAGGGCCTCCATCTCCGGCAGAGAGACGTCGACCAGTTCGGCCCCCTGGTCCCGGAGCAACCGGAGACTGCGATGCCA
>SLMJ01000102.1 GCA_007133615.1 Thermomicrobiaceae bacterium
ACGGCTCAACTCGGCGATCGGCATCTGCTGCATTTGTCGCCAGCCCTCACAGTTCAGTACTTGCCTAAGGCTAACCTAGTATGAGGCTGAACGTACCAGCCTATGAGCTCCCATGTCCTAATGCGGTTAACGAGGAGAAGCGTCGCGAACTAATAGTTCGCGACGCCCAGGATGCTTCTCTTGGCAGAGGTAGGTGTAGCTTACTCGAGAACTAACCGCAACTGCTATTCCACTCAGACATGAGCGCCTGCAACCTCTTCGGGAGATGCGTTCGCTCAATTGGCACAGGGCAAATTCGAGCACAATCGCCGCGAATTGGCGAATCTGGAATGCGCATGCGACGGGAGTTACATAGCACAGGATCGGTCTTTGCCGGAGTATCAATAAAGATGCGAGTGCGATCCACCTTGTCAACTGATCGATAGTCCTTCACTTCAGCATCGTCTCGCATGGTAATGCACTGCATGATGCACGCCTTGAGACACAGAATACAGCTGTCACGTAGGCACACTGTTTGGTCCAAGAGAGGATCGCGCACTAACCGATCATCAGTCACTATCGAGTTGAACCGCTGCCGAGGTCCAAACTGAGGAGTCAGTACGATGTTGTTATAGCCAAACTCCCCGAGTCCTGCTCGAGTTGCCACATGGCGGTGTGATATGGGACCGAATGTATAGCGAAATGGAGAGTACATCTCTGCCCACTTGGCATTAGGCCCTTGCCATATCTGCTGATCGGTAAGCCCCTCCTCTCCCACACCAATACCGGTTGGCGCCATGTGCGGATGGAGCCCAGTAGTTGGGAATATCATTGCATCAAAACCTTCGGCCAGAAGATTCTGGCCCACAACCTGCCCTATCTGTTCGAGCATGTAGTCTTGCACTCGGTGACCCACGGTCTGATAAAGCATCTCGAGATAAGGGTGCTTGATATCCGGGGGCACCATTTCAACATCAATGTCCGCTAGGGCGGCCGGGGCATCCATAACGGGATTGAGTACTGGCTGTGCAATAGAGATCACCGATCTGGCATTCCTGACAAAGTCCCGTGGGTCATGCCCTCGGGGGGCGCGATCGAAGTAGGGCGGCTGAGGATCGAAGCGCTCTATAGGGGCGATACCCACCAATACGGCTCCCGCTTGCTTGGCCCATTGCTTGATTGCCTGTGTCAGGTCCACAGATGCGCTCTCATTCGACATTCTCTTGTCCTTTCATGATCAGTGTTAAGAAGAGTACCCCGTGTGTTAGCTGCTCGCCCGGTATTCTCGCATAGCGAGGCGATCACATGTACAGTGAGAGTCAGACTCGAGCGATCTGTTTACTAGGTGTAGCCTACGTGGTCCCAGGCCTCCTTGTGCGCTCCATGCCTCTAGCCAACAGACCCACTCCAATCAGCTTACACCTTGTCAGATCAGATCTGTTTCCTGGCTTCAGCCAAAAGATCCTGCACCGAGACCGGCTGCCCGAGGCGGCAGCTCTTGATTCCTGCCCAGTTCATGGCGACGTCCTGAACATTGTCTGATACACTTGTCTCCATAGGCTCGCCGGTATCGAGCCAGTGAACGAACTTTTCTATCAGCCAGGCATTAGACCACTTTGGCCGCTCAAGGAGTGCGACGTCCTCGCCTTCACCCTCCAGCTCCTGGCGATTGCTCCGGCTGGCATCGTAGACGAACCTCTCTAGTCTACGATTGCTCAGCACAAGGGTGGCTCCCTGACATTCGGCACGTATGTACTCCCTCCCCGGCCCACTCAACCCGACAGCGTTAGATTTGGCGCTTTCATAGACCGCGCGTACGCCATTCTCAAACTCGAGAATGCCCAGAGCCTGACAGTCACCAGCGTACTCTCCCCAAGGGGGACACCACGTTCTGGCATAGAACGTCTTACAGGGCGAATCGGCAAGATCCGCCAGAATATCCAGCCGATGGCCTGCTGCTTCGATCAGTAGCGGGTCATTCATCCTATGCCGATACTCTCCCCAACTTCCGAACTGACGGTTGTCGCAGGTGACCCGACATACCAGGTAATCGAGCGGGCCATACATTCCCGACTTGACGTGATGCCGAAGTGTGGTCTTGTCCTGGTCAAAGCGATGGCTCATCGTCACACCCATCTTTTTGCCCGCACTTAAGACCTTGCTTTCCACACGAACTGATGCCACCAGAGTGTCGGCGATCGGCTTTTCTGAGAGGATGTGCATATCGTGCGCAAGGGCGAGATCAACCATTTCCTCGTGGAAGGCGGGGGGCGTCACGATAGCGCAAAAGTCCGCGCGGTTCTCGTCAAGTGCCCTACCTGCGTCACTATAGCACTGATCTGGTCGTAACCCGAGGAATGTGCGCGCATTCTGTAGCGCATCGGCGTTGATGTCCACTGCGCCTACCACCTCCACGAGACCTTCTCGGATATTCGGGGGCAGGAAGGTCTGACACCAATGGCGCCCCTGACCGCCGGTACCTATCAGAATCATTCTATAGGCCATAGACCTCCTCCGATCAAACCTCTCTTCTTG
>SLMJ01000293.1 GCA_007133615.1 Thermomicrobiaceae bacterium
AATCGGTCGCCACAGATTGATCAGGTAAGCGGAGCCGGTTCGTTGCGGAGCTGCGTTGTAATCGCAGAAAGCCGGCGTCGGGATGGTCGCTATCCGCCACGGTTCCCGGTGGCGACCGTTTGGATTACTCGCTTCCCTGCGCGCTGGCCTGCGTTGGACGCTGCTGACTGGCAGGTTCGGTCGAGGGCATTCGTTCCCGAAGTAGCAGAGCAACGAGCAACCCCGACAGCGCCGTGATGATCACGACCAGCCAGATTGCCGCCGGAATGCTGAACGCATCCGCCATTACTCCCACCATCAACGCTCCCGCGGCGTACCCGGAATCACGCCAGAGACGATAGACGCCAACCGCGCTTGCCCGCCAGGATGCCTGGCTGTTGTCAGCGACCACGGCCAGCAGGGTCGGGTAGACCATGGCGGTGCCGAAGCCGAGCAGCCCCGCCGCGATCAGCCAGGCGCTGTAGCCGTCGAGGACGACGAAGCCGGCAATCGCCGCTGCCTGAACCCACATACCGGAGACGATTAGCCATTTTCGTCCGAACCAGTCACTTGCTGCGCCGGTTAAGAGCTGACCAACGCCCCAGACGAACGGATACACCGCCGCGATCATCCCGATCTGCCCGACCGCCAATCCCATGGTGGCGAGATAGATCGGCATCAGGCCCCAGGCGAGCCCATCGTTCAGCATCTTCACCAGTCCGGCCTGTGACGCCGAGAACAGGTTCCGGTCTTTGAACGATGCCCGGGCGAACACTTCCCGGAACGACGGCTTCTGGTCGATCTCTCCATCACCGTGCAGCAGCGCTTCCTGCTCCGCGTGGCCCTTCGTCTCTCGAACAGCGAAGACGGACAGCAGCAGGCCCGCCAGTGCAATCACGAAACCGATGAGGAACGGCTCCGGTCGCAACGAGTAGTTCTGCGCGATCCAGCCCGTGGCGAGTGCAGACGCTCCAACCGAGGCGTATCCGGCGAATTCGTTGAGGCCCATCGCCAGACCTCGACGAACTGGCCCAACCAGGTCGATCTTCATGATGACCGTCGTCGACCACGCCAGGCCCTGGTTCACGCCGAGCAAGACGTTGGCGAAGATGATCCACCACCAGGATGGCGCCATGATGATGATTAGCGGAACCGGTAGCGCAAACGCCCAGCCGGTGATCAGAATTGCCTTGCGGCCGATCCGGTCCGACAGCTGACCGGCAAAGAGGTTCGCCAGCGCTTTCACGATTCCGAAGGAGACAATGAAGGACGTCGTAACGGATGCGGCCGCAATACCGAATTCTTCTTCGGCGAGGAGCGGCACAATGGTCCGCTCGAGTCCGATCATCGATCCAACGAATGCATTGACGAGAACCAGCAGCCAGAACTGCTGCCAGTTTGCGCGGAGTCCAAGTTGGGGTGTCTGGCTCATTGCTTAGCTGGTTTCCTCATCGACGCCATGATCGACTGGCAAGCCGGCCATCCGCCAGTCTGGAAGTCCGTCGGCGAGTCGCCAGGCTTTGAATCCGCGCTGGCGCAGGAGTGCGACCGCTTCATCAGCAAACAGGCAGTACGGACCCCGGCAGTAGGCGACGATCTCGCGTTCCGGATCGAGCTGATCCAGATGTGCTTCCAGCTCGTCGACCGGAATCGATCGCGCACCTGGCAAATGCCCGGCAGCGTATTCGTCCTCCGGCCGGACATCGATGACTGTGATTTCGTCGCGATTGAGGCGATCCAGGAGATCACGGGAGTCGACCGGCTGGGACTCGTCTCGACCTGAGACGAATTCGTCGACGATTCGGTCGATCTCGGCCAGTTGGGACTCGCCGATGGCTCGGATCGTTTGCCAGAGCTGGACGACGTTCTCATCGGCTAGCCGGTAATAGACGTAGGAGCCCTCGCGCCGGGTTTCGACCAGACGGGCCGAGCGGAGCACTTTGAGATGAGCCGAGGTGTTCGCGATCGATTGCTCTGTCTCGGCGGCAAGTTGCTCAACGCTCCACTCACGCTGGGCGAGTAGGTCGAGGAACTCCAGGCGCTGCGGGCTGGCGATCGCTTTCCCGATCCGGGCGAACTCCTGGTAGAGGCGGGTTTTGAACTCGCGATGTGCCATTAATGCCCTCGTTCAAGGAGTCAAATAAGTCTTTGAACAGAATACGTGTTTGAAGAGAAATCGTCAAGCGGATTATCTATGACCCGATCTGGTAAGGGGTCTGTCGATCGGATTGTCAGGTGGTGGAGCCGACGCACCGGGTTTCCGCAGGGAAATCGGTCCGGGCGAGACGAGATCCCTCGACAAGCTCGGGATGACGTGTGGGGCGGCTCGGGATGACGTGTGGGGTGGCTCGGGATGACGTGTGGGGGTTCGGGAGGACGCGACGTGATCATGGATGACCTTGGGCGACCCGGGACGAGGTCGTCCGGAGAGCACCTGTCCACACCGTGATCTAGTCCCGGATCTGCCCCTGCACGCGAAACGGATGAAAGATGAATAAGACCCGCGGAGCCTCGTCCAGCCCTGCGAC
>SLMJ01000196.1 GCA_007133615.1 Thermomicrobiaceae bacterium
ACGCGTTGCATCGCTTTATCAATCCGGGGATCTGAATGGAATGGTAGACGCATTTCTCACAGAGGTAGAAGGGCCGGATTACGTCCAGAAATTTGGCGCCCATCTCGCTCCAGGCTGGTTCCAGCAGATGGTCGCAGACGTCCCGGCAATCGTGGAACGCGAGCTCCCGGCTCTGGACTCCTGGACGTTCGGAGAGGAAGACGCCGCGAAGATCTCCGCGCCGGTGCTGAACGTTGCCGGAGCGGATTCACGGCCATATTTCCTTGATTGCTACAGCCAGGTCCAATCGTGGATACCTCATGCCGAGAGTGTGGTTCTCCCGGATGCAACACACTGCATGCTTGTATCGAAGCCTCGCGAATCTGCCGAGTTGCTGACGGACTTCTTTTCCCGTCACCCGATCCAGCAATAGATAGATCGCTCTCATGCCCTGTCCCGCGGGACAGGGCTGCATTGTCCAGTCGACACGAGAAATTCGGATCAATTTGGATTAGGATTGCCTCCGCTACGCGAACGGAAGGCAATTCACGAACATGGACGCAATCACTGTCGAAAACCTCAGCAAGACGTATCGGAACGGTGTTCGAGCCGTAGACGGCGTCTCATTCAATGTCAGCCAGGGCGAGATTTTCGGCCTGCTCGGCCCGAACGGTGCCGGCAAGAGCACAACCGTCCGGATCCTCGTCACCCTGACCCAGGCAACTGGCGGCAATGCGTACGTTGCCGGGTTCGATGTCCGCCGCGATCCCGCTGATGTCCGGCTCCGGATCGGCTACGTCGCTCAGGATTCCGGTGTGGATAAGTACGACACCGGCCGGGAAAACCTCACCCTGCAAGGACAGTTGATGCGCGTGTCATCCGAGGTGCTGCCGGCACGGGTCGATCGCCTGCTGAACTGGGTTGGTCTCTCCGAAGCCGCCGACAAGCTCGTCGAAACCTACTCCGGCGGGATGCGTCGACGTCTGGATATCGCCATGGGGCTCATCAACGAACCGCAGGTTCTCTTTCTCGACGAACCCACCACCGGCCTCGATCCCGAGAGCCGGGCAATCCTCTGGAAAGACCTCGAGCGCATCCGGGATGAACGCAACATGGCTGTGTTGCTCACTACACACTACCTGGAAGAGGCCGACGCGCTCTGCGACCGACTGGCGATCATCGATCACGGCACTGTCGTGACCGAGGGAACACCAACCGCACTGAAATCGGAAATCCGCGGCGATACGGTAACACTCGATCTCAACGGCCACTCCGATCTGGCGCATAGCGCCCTGGCCGAACTGGAAAACGTGCTGGAAATTATCCCGAATGGGCAGGGAATTCTGGTCCGGGTCGAGAACGGTGCAGCTGCGATCCCGAGTCTGGTGAACCGACTCGAGCGCGCCGGGATCTCGGTTCACGAGGTTACGATGAGTCGCCCGACACTGGACGACGTCTACCTGCACCACACCGGCCAGCACTTTAGCGCAGCTGGGGACGAGGCCGATGCAGAAGGGGCCGGTATTCGATGAGAACGTTCGTCGCCGACACCTGGCACCTCTTCCAGCGGTACATGCGCAACACACTGCGACTGCCGATCTGGATCGCCGTGACGCTCGTCCAGCCCGTCATCTGGCTCTTCCTCTACGGCCAGCTCTTTCGTCGAATCGTGGAACTCCCCGGATTCGGCGAAGTCAGTTACATACAGCACCTGACTCCCGGCGTGGTGATCATGACGGCGATGTTCGGCTCGGCCTGGTCCGGGATGTCGATGATTCGAGATCTGGATGAAGGCATCATGGATCGCCTGCTCTCGACCTCGGTCCATCAGGGCGCGATCATCACCGCCCGGGTAATGCACGCATCGGTAACGGTCGGCGTGCAGAGCCTGATCATTCTGGGGATGGGGATGGCCCTTGGCGCGCGGATCGACGGCGGAATCGCCGGGGCAGCCGCCATCATGGTGCTGGCGTTCCTGCTCGGGGCGGCGTTCTCTGCCATGTCGAACGGTGTGGCACTGCTGGCCCGACGGGAAGAAACGCTGATCGCAATCGTGAACTTCGTCGGCCTGCCGCTGGTATTCATCTCGACCGCGTTTATCGCCGCGGAGCTTATGCCCGGCTGGATCCGCAGCGCGGCCGAGTTCAACCCCGTCAACTGGGCGATCGTGGGGTCGCGTTCTGCCATGCAGGGGGATGAATGGATGCTCGTGGTGCAGTACACCCTTTATCTGCTGGTGTTCGTAATCGTCTGCTCGTTCTTCGCTACCCGCGCGTTCCGGGTCTATCAGCGCTCGGCGTAGCTCAATCCTGATACTGCTCGATCGCCCAGTCGGCCCATTGGATCGCGGCTTCGGCCTGCAGAATCCCGGCTTCGAGCACGATAAAGGCTGCCTTCTCGCCGTCAGTCTCCGGCTGCCAGTGCTCCTTGATCGCCTGATGTGCTGCCAGCCGCTCGGCGAACCACCGGCGGTAGCTCACCAGGTATTCCCGGGCTTCGGCAGGCTCCAGCATCCAGAGAAAGAATG
>SLMJ01000104.1 GCA_007133615.1 Thermomicrobiaceae bacterium
CTGTGCTGTAGCATCACCAGTCAGGTCGCCCGTGAACGAGACATCACCTTCTACCTGGAGCACGCAGTTCGCGCCGAGTGGTGTCAGGTTGATATCGACCGGATCGATATCGACTTCAAACTCACCGCTTGCCGGAACTGTCTGAGCGGCTGATACCGAAAAGACCATGCTGACCATCAGTGCAAGCGCCAGTGAACACGCAACGATACGCCGCTTCATGGCAATACCTTTCCGCAATAGATTGATGACCGATACCTGCAGTCTAGTGGGCAGAACATGGAGAGTCAATTCTTGCGTGTGCGCATTCCGTATGGGCAATCCTGGACATACTCATTTGCGACGTACTCATGAATCTGCATTGCAGCGGCACTGATCAAAGTATTCCGAATGTCGTAGCTGCCGAGAGAACAATCGAAGCTGGCACAAGCATAAGATCGGGAGGATCGTGCATTGATCCTCCCAATCTTCAGCTTTTGTTGGTTCTCGATATCAGGATCTAACAGCCGATACCGTCGCGAATTAACTCAGCATCCTCCACTAGCAATGCCGCCTCATCATCACTCAATCCCCGGGGCTGCATTGTCTGTCGCTCCGCATGTGCAGCAAACCGGTCGATGGCGGTACATGCTTGGCGTTCACGATCTCCTGCGAGGTGATGAAGCGCGGAGTCAAGCGCGTTCGTCAACTGATTGCCCCGCTGAAGATCGAGATCCTCAACCTGAACAATCAGATTGCTGACCTGCTCATCAGGCTCTGGTTCAGGCTCATCGAACTCGCGCTCGTACGCACCAATGTCGCTCTGATCACCTTGTGGTCGATTAACGCCTCGCTGGTCAGTCTGCGGAGCATTCGCATCGTTGCCGGATTCGATAGCCGGGCTTCCGTCCAGCAGGGCATGGGTCTGAGTGGGTCCGCCATTATCATCGAGCGGTCCGAGTAGCGGATCGATCGGGTCATCTGGATCGCCGACGAGGTTTCCGTTCTCGCCGTCAACGATGGCGTCTTCGATGCCGCCACCATCGCCGATCAGGTTGTTCCCACCGTCAGTAAGCTGGTCGGTACTGCCAGGCCGGATATCGTTCGTCTCCTCCTCAGTTGCGAAATTCCCGGCGACGATCGTGTTAGTGATCTCCAGCGAACCAGGACCGTTGGGGTCACCAGGACTGATGGTGACCCCACCGCCGAGCTCCCCGGCGACGTTGCCCGTGATCGTATTGTTGATCAGTTTGACAGAAGCCCACATCCCGGCTCGGACACCACCACCATGACCGACGGTATTGTTATCGCTGATCGTGGAGTTAGTAATCGTCATCGTGGCCGATTCACCAGACGAGCCAAAAACAGAGATCCCTCCGGAACTCGAATCTGCTTCATTATCGTGTATTGTACTTTCGCTAATTGCGCCTACGGTGTTCGCGCCAAAGCCCAACCCGCCTCCGTGGGTTCCAGCGTTGTTGCGATCAACCGTGCCTCGCACCATCGAGAAGGTGCCGCCCTGAAAATAGATTGCGCCACCTTGTGTCCCAGCATCATTTCCGACGAATTCGGCACTGTCGACACTGAGTGCCGAATTCTGTGAACTGTAGATGCCTCCGCCCTGGTTCTCGGCAGAGTTGTGTTCCAGTACGCCACCATGTATTGCCAACTCTCCGCTCGGAGGCACGAACAGCCCTGCCCCATTTTCAGTAGCCCAATTGGAACTGAAATTCGTTGATTCGATGGTCACATCGGAACCGGAAAATCCTGCGACAACGCCGCCACCTGCCGTTGCCGTATTCTGGAAGAACCAGCTATCGTCGATAGCCATGTCACCAGTGCCGTACAGGGCGCCGCCGTCACCAGACGCTTCGTTGTGACCAATCCAACCATCGTCAATCTCTAGTTGACTGGATTCGCCGCCACTGAAGTAAATGGCTCCTCCATGGCCGCTCGAGTCATTGCTGAGGATGTCCGTTCCCACGAGTGCGAGCTGGGCATCCTCGGAGGAATAGATTGCTCCCCCGTTCGGACCAGCAACCGTGGGATCCGGGAGTGTCCTGTTCTGGAAAAACTCGGAGTCCAACACATTGAGGTGACCGTGGTTCAGCACTCCGCCCCCGGGAGCCGCGATGGCGCCGTTCACGACCCGGATGTTTTCAAGTGTGAGATCACCCGCGCTTGATATCTCCAATATCCGGAACTCGGCCGTTTCAGCCTCGTAGCTCCGGTAAATTGTCGACCCGTTACCCACAATTGTGATTTCGCTATCGATCACCGGGAGGCCATTATCAGAGCCGTCGTACGAGGTAGTGAGCAGATAGAGTGTGTCTTCCTCCAACACAATTTCTGCAGCGTCATCCGGGTCAGCGTTCGCGGCCTCGATCTCCTGAATCAGACCATCAGCAAGGGCCTCCTGCTCTGCCGATGGTGGATCGTCTGCCTGCGCAGTCGAGGTAGCGGCCAGGGTACCTATCGCGACCAGGATCGGAGCTATAGCAAGCTGCCAGCGTCGAACTCCCGGATACAAATCTTTCATTCTTCCCTCCATGCTTCGAACTACGGCACAAGTCCAGTCTCGCAGCCCCCGGCGGCGTCCGAAACCTCCTTTCCCACAGTGCCCTTCAGCTCGTGATGTGTTCGGGCGACCCCACCTTGTTGAACAGAATCGCCAGAAGGGTGAGCTGACCGTTAGTTACAAGTATTCGCTCTACAGTATCACGCCTGCTACGAATATCATCCACGCTACCACTTTCTTGTTTGAACTATTTTTGACGCATTACCTCGCTTTCCGCTATCCGGGCACTGTCCGTAGTAAATCCTGTTTTCGCGCGGAGGAGTCGTTGGTTGCCAGCGTCGAATCGCTTCACTAGGGGCACAATGAATCCGGGAGGGCCGTTCAGCCCTCCCGGTTGCTCAATGGTGTGCTTGCAGACCTACGAGTTACTGCTGCTCACCCATCTCGAACTCTTCGCCGTTCAGGTGGATGTTGACGTTGTCGACTTCGTCAAACTGCATCGCGGTTGCGTTGATCTGCTCAACAAAGCGTGGATCATCGCACGTGCCGGCGAGTTCCGGGTCACCGACCAACCAGATGTTGGCCACGCCGTCTGACACGCCGACCGTATGGACGAAGATCGGGCTGCCAGCGAACAGGTTCGAGAGCTCATCGTGCTCATAGGAGAAGAGCTTCTGCAGCGCAATCCGGACATCGTTCTCCGGCGTGACCTGCTGCTGAACCTGTGTGTCGACCGTCACCAGGCTGTCCTCGCAGCCGAACGCATAGCCCTGCTGGCCGCCGTCACCCGGTGCATAGAGCCCAACGTGGATGTCCTGCATCGTGTGGCCCTCATCGCCATATCTCCACAGTTCATAGTGCAGGCCAACGTTGCCGGATTCCACCTGCCAGCCGTCCGGGTTGTCCGGCGTATAAGTCAGGCAGCGGCGCTCGAAGCACTGCCACAGGACGTCGGTCGGATCGTCGTCCACCAGAACAGTCGCCCAGTAGGCCTCGGTGATCGGGAGACCAGTTGCGTAGAACGGATTCTGGAACAGATCACCATAGGCGTACTCGCCGTCCTGATAGATCAGTCCTTCCTCGTTCATGAAGCCCCAGAACGGGGATGCGACCGTGTTGTCAACGCCGTCCATCTGGACGTGTTCCATCGCCGTGACGCCGTACTCGTCATACTGTTCATCAACGACGATCTCGTCTTCCCGCACAGCTTCGTTGATCAGCGTGCCTTCGTCACGACCTTCGATGTAGCGGAGACCAAGCTCGTTGATCTTGGCGTAGGTCATCCCCGGGATGACATCAACATCTCCGGCAATCGGGACGTTAGCCGGTTCCGGGGAGTGATCGAACTCGTCGTCCCCGACTTGGATCCGGCCCTCAACCATCTCGACGACCAGCAGACCATTGGTTACCTGCCAGAGGTTACCGGTGTCCTCGGTCGGGTCATTGATCTCCATCCGGGATTTGTCGAAGTACTGCACCTGGCGGACACCGTCCGGGGAGTCTGCATACTCCTCGAGCAGCGTATCGGTGTTCGCTTCCGGACCCCACATCCAGGTGCGGTCGATCTCACCATCTGCAACTGGTCGATCAGTGCGCTCCCAGCGCTCCTTGAACGACTGATTGGCGAAATCGTAGTCACTTCCATCATCCTGGGCAGCCAGTGGCGCAACGGAGGTCACCGCCAGACCCAGCGCCAGGAGCATCGCGATCGGACGCTTCATGATCGTCTTCAAAGTCGTCCTCCTCACTTATCCAAACTCAAACATACGTTCGTGAGCGTGTAACAACGTTGTCGCTAAAACCGTGCACGGTTCGTGTATCACGCTTTCCAGACATGCATGACGCATGCCCCACGGGACGTGTTACAGATCAGGTGAGGGATCAGCGGTCATTGGCGAGACGTTGTGTGATCCGGCCCGGCAATAAAACCGGGGGAGCATTGTGGATGTGATCCACCGCTCCCCCGGAGAATGCGGCTCTGCATTTCTCGGTCCAGCGCGGACCGCGGCTCGAACTAGTCCGGCGCCTGGATGTAACGCCAGTCGTAGTAGTGCTGGCCGACGTTTCCGGCCTCGACAATAAACCCTTCCGGATTTCCTGGAGTATAGGTCAGGCAGCGCCGCTCGAAGCACTGGTTCAGCACATCGCGCGGCTCCCCGCCAACCTGCAGGTTCGCCCAGTACGCACCAGTAACGGGCCGTCCCGTTGCGTAGAACGGGTTCTCGAACAGCGCGTCTTCCACGAGTTGCCCACCGTCATCAACCAGTCCGTGAGAATTCATGAACTCCCAGAACGGTTCGGCAATACCATGACCGGTGACATCGTCCTCAAAGGCAATCTGCACATTGTAGTTAGCCCATGAACTGTCCTCGGTGACATTGCCGAAGCGATCGACTTCCGCGGTGAGCAACGAGCCACTGGTCTGCATCGGGGCGTCCATCAGGTCCGCCAGCGAAGCGTAGGTTGGCCCGGTCAGGCCATCGGCATCTCCAGCAATATTGGCATGGGATGGCTCGTATTCGATGAACAGATCATCGCCGAATTGGCGCTCGCCGGTGATCATCTCGACGACCAGCAGCCCGTTAGTGACATACCAGAGTGAGTCCGGATCACCGCCGGGATCGTTGATTTCCATTCGAGCCTTGTCGAAGTAGATCACTTCCCGCTCGGAATCGGGGATCTGCTCCAGCAGGCCCGCTTCGGTTCCCGCGGGGTTCGCGTAGGGCTCCCACATCGCATCGGTGAACGGTCCTGGCCCCCACAGCCAGGTACGCGTCGCGTGGCCGTCCCGAACCACGATGTCGGTGCGATTCCAGTTCCGTTCGAAGAACTGGTTGGGGATGTGGTCAGCGTGCGAAATGTCCAGCGAATCGAATGTTCCCACGGTCACGTTGAAGTTGCCGGAATGCGTCTGTCCGTCAGAATCGGTCGCAGAGCAGTGGACGGTCGTCTGACCAACCGGGAACCAGGAACCCGATGCCGGATCGCAGTTCACGGCGAGCGCACTGCCGTCGACATCAGCCGCGGACGGTGCAGGATAGTCCACGATCGATCCGGCCGCAGACATTGCCTCCACGGAGATGTTGTCCGGCAGGTTGAACAGACCGGACGTATCCGAGTCGTCATCGTCGGAGGGAGGTGGCCCCGGTGGGACCGAGTCGTCATCGTCATCATCCGGCGGTGGCGGTGCGGGATCTCCGGTCGTATCCCGCTCGACCGCGCCGATATCCGGTCCATCGCCGATCGGGCGGTTGACGCCCCGCTGATCGGTGCTCGGTGCATTTGCCGGGTCGGCGGCATCGATCACCGGGCTGGTGCTTTCGGGAAGCCTGGTTTCGGTCGGCCCGCCGTTGTTCTGCAGCGGTCCAAGTTCCGGATCGATCGGATTATTGCCGGTTCCGACCTGATTGCCATTCACGCCGTCGACCAGGTCATCCTCAACGGTCGCATTGTTTCCAACCAGATTGCGACCGCTATCTATGATCTGGGCATCGTCGGACGAGCGTATATCGTCAGCGAAGTGCACTGTCGCGGTATTGTCCGCAACAACAGTGTTCGCAAGCCTGATAACCCCAGGGTCCGATTCAACAACGTCAAGCGTTAGGCCGATACCACCCCCGCCGAATGAACTCGTTGTGGTGTTGCCTGTAATCGTCGTGTTGGCAACCTGTGCGATGCCGAACACGGCAACGTGCAACCCGCCTCCGAGCTGGTCAGCCTCATTGTCGTGTATGGTGGAGTTGACGAGTGATAACTCTCCGAAGGCCGTTCCAGAGCCGAGCAGCATAATTGCGCCGCCAGCACCATCGGTCTGGTTCCCGCTAAATGTCGTCGCCTCGATGTGAGCGTCGCTGCCGAGACCGAAGCTCGACCCACCTCCGTACATCTGTGCAGTGTTGTCCTCAATGGTGGTGGTGGCGATGCGAATCCCGCCGAGCTGGTGCGCGATGCCTCCGCCAGCCAGTTCGATTGCGGAGTTCCCGGACAGGTCGCTATCCACAACCTCGACCATGACATTGTCAAACAACGGCTCAGCCTCAGTCGGGATTGTTCTAATTCCGCCACCGGCTCTTGCCGTGTTGTCTGTGATGTCCGAACCGCGGACTTCAATTTGCCCCTGGCTATAGATGCCACCGCCGCCCTCATTTGCGGTGTTGTTCTGAATTTCGGAATCGCTCACATTAAACGATGCTGAGCTGTCGATGCCCCCGCCGTTCTCGTCAGCGTGATTGCCTCTCACGGTGCTATCGAAAAGACTTAACTGGGTCGGGATGTTCGCGAGCCCGGCGACAAAGATACCGCCGCCGCTTCCATCGACCGCTTCGTTATCCTCGATCAGGCTGTTCGAGATCTCGGTGGTCGCGCGAAGATCCCCGTAAACTCCGCCGCCATAGGAGTTTCCATTTTCGTCGGGAAATACTTCATTGCCTGACACTTCACTGTCGAGAATCGTCAGCTGGCCGTGGTTGGCGATCCCGCCTCCATGGCCTTCTACTCGACCGTTTGTGACGGCGACGTTCTCCAACCGCAAGTCTCCTGTTGTGTTCACCCGGAAAATCCGGAAATCGACGACTCCCCGGGGATCCGAGCGCGTAATCTCCGCACCGTTTCCAACAATGGTGATCTCGCTCGTGATCCGCGGCAATCCAGTTGACGTTCCCGGGTATGGCTGTATCAACTGATATGTCGCTCCAGAGGTCAATGTGATCTCGGCCGGAGTTCCAGAATCATCATTAGCTTGCTCGATTGCGCTAATAAGCTCGTCTTCGTCAGATGCCTGGACCTGCATGAGGTTCGCCGTGTTCGAGGCCTGCGTGCTTGCTACAAACACAACAGCGGCAATTAGCCCGGCGACTCCGGCCGCGATGATCCCGTACCACGTCGTCGAGACCGCGGATCGGTGCGTTTGCATGACAAATACTCCTTCTCCTCGGTTGCAATTCCCGCAGCCCGCGTGGGATAAGGGACAGCTCCGCAATCAGACCAGGCCCGCAGCGCGGCGATGGTCATCGTGCAGGCGGACAGTCAATTGGACAAATACTTGCATGTACGCTAACACACCGTCTGGTCATACTGCAAGTGTGTGCATTACATGCACACACGCGATTGCAGCGCATAACAAAAGGCGCACCGCGGGCGCAAGTTACGCCCAGGAATGCGCGACGAATCGCATGCATCCGCGCAAAACGGAAACAGGAGACCTCATGGGTCTCCTGTCAATTGATCAGCTTTGTTGCGCTGGAGATTTACCGATCGCCAACGACCGCGATGCCTTCGACTTCCAGCAGGAAATCTGGCTGGGCCAGGGCCGAGATCACGACCGAAGTATTGGCGGGCGTGGTCAGTCCGAGCTCGCCGCGAACCTTGTTGTGACCTTCACGGTGCTGGAGATTGGTGAGATAGACCGTGGTCGAAACCAGATCATCGAGACTGCCACCCGCCGCGGCTAACACCCGCTCCATGTTGGTGTAGAGCTGCCGGGACTGGGCTTCAGCGTCGCCGGGACCAACCAGGTTCCCGTCGGGATCGAGCGCGATCTGTCCGGCCATATAGATGGTATCGCCGGCTCGAACGGCGTGCTCATAGCGACCAGAGACATCATGTACGCCTTCCGGTCGGATTACCTGTTTCTCAGCACCGAGCACCGCGATTGCTTCGATTTCCACCAGGAAATCCGCCGTCGCCAGGCTCGGTATCACGATGAGTGTGCTGGGACACTCGGTCAGTCCATATTTCTGACGTGCGGCTCGGAACGCCGGGGTGAAGCCCGGATTGGTCACGTACAGGCAGGTGTAGACGATGTCGTCCGGCGAACCACCAGCCGCTTCGAGAACCCGGAGAAGATTGAGCACTGCCTGCTCGGCCTGCGCGTCGGCATCGCCGGGACCGCAGAGATTACCGTCCGGATCCAGGCCAATCTGCCCCGCAATATAGAGCGTGTCATCCACTTGCACGCCATGGGTGTAGGTTCCCGGCGTCTGATGGACAGTATCCGGAGAAAACGTCTGTCGGTTGCCACCGATGTGAGCAATGCCGGAGATCTCCACGTGCAGCATCGGGTTGGCCAGGCTCTCGACGACCGCCAGGGTACTGCCGCCGCTCGCCAGCCCGGCAGCCTTCCGCGCTTCACCGAGCTCGCTTCGATAGGCGACGCTGGTCGGGTAAACCCTCGTCATCGTAACGTCTTCGAACGATGCCCCCGATTCCTCCAGGACCCGGCCAAAGTTCCGGATCGTCTGGCTGATCTGGACGTCCATGTCACCCGGTCCTGAGACATGACCGCCGGTATCCACCGGCACCTGTCCCGCAACGAACACGCGGTTTCCGGTCTTCACCGCCTTGCTGTAGCGGCCATGCGTCGGGCCGGCATCCGGTGGATTGATGAATTCTCTGCTCATATCTCAGCCGTCCTCTCGGGAAATGTTCGCCAGACGTTCCAGTGACTCATCCCCTTCGACCGTCGCTCGACTCGAACAACTCGATCAGATTTCCTGACGGATCCGGGAGCAGGATGTGCCGTCCGCCCATGCTCTCAACTACCTGGCTTCGGAACGCAACGCCCAGTTGCCGAATGCGATCGATCTTCGCGTCCAGATCGTCGACTCTCAGCTGAATTCGATTCCAGCCGCCAGGCACGGGCCGGCTACCGTCCCGCAACGCCTGACCGGCCCCTGCACCGCCAGACGCATTGAGTAACAATCGAAGGGATCCATGTTCCACTAACGAAAACCCCGGGCTCGGATTCATGATCTCGGTGAATCCAAGCACATCGCAGTAGAACCTCGTCGCGGTTTCCGCGTCGTCCACAATGTAGCGAACATAAACCTGGTTCATAGGATCACACCACGCTAGACGTGCGGGTTCACCTCTTTCGAAATGAGTTCGACGGCATCCAGGTCGTCCTGATCGAGCATCTGGAGCATAAACCGCGAGACACCCTTGCCTTCGAGATGCTTGATGTTCTCGACCAACTCATCCGGTGTTCCGGCAAATCCCCAGCGATTCCGAGCCCGGTCGATGATCTCGTTCGGCTCGAGTTCGGCATTCCCCGGGGAGATTTCCTTGAGTTTCTTCGCCCGGTCGAGCATCTCGTTCTCGTTTCGACCAACGATGAAGCCACCCATGATTGAGCGCTTGATCGTCGACGGATCGCGCCCCACGTCCTTGCAATGGCCATCGAGCGTTGCTACGAGCTCGTCGTAGGTCGCGAGGTCGCCGTTGACGCAGTTCCACTCGTCGGCAAACCGGGCAACCATGTTCAACGTGCGCTTTCGGCCGCTTCCACCGATCATGATCGGAACCTTGTTGCCACGGGACGGCTTCGGCCGCATCTGGGCATCGTTCAGCTGGAACTGCTCTCCCTGATAGCTGACGACATCGCCGGTGTGCAGCCGTGTGATGACTTCCAGCGACTCCTCCATGCGGTCCATGCGCTGTTTCAACGGCAGGAGATCGAATCCAAACGCATCGTGCTCCCGCTCATTCCAGCCGGCACCAATCCCGAGGGTATACCGAC
>SLMJ01000145.1 GCA_007133615.1 Thermomicrobiaceae bacterium
CCCGCCTGGCAACCGGTGAAGAGGCACTCGTCTCCAAGGATTTGCTGATGCCATATCTGCAGGCAGCGGTCTCCCGGGCCATCTCCGACGGAGCAACGAGCATTGTCGTCATGTGTACCGGAGCATTCCCGTCACTGAACGCTGCGGTACCGCTCGTGTTCCCGGACAGAATACTGACGGCCAACGTTGACGCGATCCTTCCGGCCGGCAGACTGGGCATAATCATGCCCCATGAGGACCAGCACTCGATCATGCGGGAGAAGTGGCAAACCAGCGATCGAGTGATGATCGGCGAGGTTGCCTCACCGTACTCCAGCGCGGACCGACTGCACGAGATCGCCCGCCGGATGAATGAGCAACAGGTCGACCTGATTGTTCTCGATTGCATGGGCTTCACTGCGGAAATGAAGGGAGCGGTGGCGAAGGGCGTGAGCGTTCCGGTCGTTCTCGCGAACCGGCTGGTCGGTCGGGTTGTGGAGGAACTTTCCCGCAATTGAGCACAAGCGGAGATGAGCACCTGAGGTTCCACCGTCAATCCGCAGGTTGCACGAGCCCGGCGTCAACCAGTTGCCTGATCTGGTCAATTACGCGAAGTGTGCTCAACCCCGCCGCCGCCGCGAGGGCTTCGATCGACCTGGGGCTGGCCATCAGTGGCAGCAACTGGTGGTTTTCATCAAGCGGGTCAACGCTGAATCGCTCCGCAAGACTGGAACGCACCCAGCGGGAGTGGCTCGCATAGCCAGCCAGTTCAGCGCTGCGCATCTCTTCTTCCCATCGTGCCGCACTCAGCACCAGTTGCTGCGGGGACTGATTGACCCGCAACGGCGCAACCCGGGGAACCTCGCTGACGATCGCCTCGAAATCGCCACTACCCCAGATAAGCGCCGGGTAGACCAGACATTCGAGCTGTCGTTCGGTGAAGCAATCCCACGCGTGCTGGGACAGCAAAGCCCGAGCGATCATGCTCAGGCCGGTCGTACCGCCATCCTCGTCCATATACTGTAATTGTGCTCGAACTTCATCAGAGAGCCACTCGATCCGCTGCAACTCCTCGATGAGATTCCATTGATCGGCGCCGGCACCACTGATTCGTCCTCGATCCACATAGATAATGTGTGTTAACGAATCACCTCGCCAGGTGCGCACCATCCCCGTTCGGCCTGAGATCTGATAAAGCTGCAGAATATCGCCGAGTGAGAACTCATCCAGTGTTCCGCGCACAATACCTGCTTCCCGGATCAGGTCGGTACCCCGACCGACTCATTCAGTCGTCGCGCCCGTTCGATACCGGCCCCGAAGGTCGTTCCAGCGAACATGCAGGACGTCACGGAGCATAAGCAACCCGTCAATTCCGGGACGTACCTTGCTACCGGATACGTGCTTCCAGATGATCGGCAACTCACACATCGAGTACCCGCGCTTCCGGGCGATGAAGAGCAGTTCGACATCGAATCCTGTAACGAGGGGACCGGTCACTTCACGGCCGCCATCGGGATAGAGAACGGAGCTGTTGAAGATATCCTCGGCAACGTTCCGTCGGAATCCCTTGAATCCGCACTGAGTATCTTTGATGCCGGGCAATAGTACGGCCTGCACAACGTAGTTGTAAAGCCTGCCCATCCAGTGCCGATGAATCGGCTCTCCCTGACGTTCGGCGCCGGCGCCTTCTCGTGACCCGATAACCACATCCCACTCGGAAGCGAGCAATCGGTACGCTTCACCGACATAGTGGATCGGCGTCGCCAGATCAGCGTCGGTGAAGATGACCACATCGCCGTTGGCCGCTCTGATTCCGGATCTCACCGCCTGCGCCTTGCCACCGTGACGCAGCGCGAGATGGCGAACCTGTTCACGTTCCTCTGCGGCCAGGCGGGCAAGCTCGCCCGTGGCGTCGGTACTGCCGTCATCGGCAATCAGCAGTTCCCACTCGAGACCGAGCGACTCCAGATACGTGCAGGCTTCCTTGATCGTGGCCGGAAGCCGGGCTTCCTCGTTATAGGCGGGAATAATGACTGACAGATTCATCAAATGCGATTCCGGGGAAATCTCTCCCGTTTTGATCAATATTCCGAAGCGGGCACACATCGCTCGCCCAAGCCAGTGCGTAGCCGGCACCCGGCAGATTGTAGCAATCCCGGCACCACGGACCGACTTTGGGTCTGCGAGCCACTGGCAACAGTCATGCTATTCCAGATACGGGCTGCTACAATTGCCGCCTGACAGATCGTTTGTTCGACTTTTTCACCCGAACCCAGCTTTCAGGGACTCCCAATGGCCAGTGACAAGATCGTTATCCGCGGCGCCCGTGAGCACAACCTCAAGAATGTCGACGTCGAAATTCCGCGCGAGAAACTTGTACTGCTTACCGGGCTCTCCGGGTCTGGAAAGTCCAGCCTTGCGTTCGACACGATCTATGCCGAGGGGCAACGGCGGTACGTCGAGTCTCTGTCTGCGTACGCCCGTCAATTTCTGGGTCTTATGGAAAAGCCAGATGTCGATCAGATCGATGGTCTGTCGCCAGCCATCTCAATCGACCAGAAGAGCGCTTCGCGCAACCCGCGTTCAACAGTCGGCACCGTAACCGAGATCCACGACCATCTCCGTTTGCTGTATGCCCGAATCGGGCACCCACACTGCCCGGAATGCGGCCGACCGATCGATACGCAGTCCGTCCAGAAGATGGCGGAACGCATTCAGGCGATGCCGGACGGCACCCGATTGATGATCCTGGCGCCGCTGATCCGGGATCGAAAGGGCGAGCACCAGGGCATCCTGGAAGATGTCCGCAAATCCGGCTTCGCCCGCGTTCGGGTCAACGGCGAAGTTCACGACATTGACGACGATATCAAGCTCGGTCGCTACTATCGCCACACGATCGAGGTGATCGTTGATCGAATTATCGTTCGGAACGAAGACGAGGACGACAGCCACGCCGCCCGGATCCGCCTGATCGATTCGCTGGAAACCGCTCTCAAAATGGGCAACGGCATTGCGACCGCGGCGATCGTTGACGGCGAGGAGATGATGTTCTCCGAGCATTTCGCCTGCGTGCATTGCGGGCTCAGCTTCGGAGAACTGGAACCGCGGAGCTTCTCGTTCAACAGCCCACACGGGGCCTGCCCGGAGTGCGATGGGATCGGCGTTCGGCGCGAGTTCGATCCCCAGCTTGTCGTTCCCGATGAATCCCTGACCCTGGCTCAGGGCGCAATTGCTCCCTGGTTCAAACCCGGGCGCGATGGCACAAACTGGTACTCCGCGCTGCTCGAAGCGATGTCAGACGAGTACGAAATCCCGCTGGATGTCCCGTTCCGCGAACTTACCGACAAACAGCGTAAGCTCATTCTGGATGGCACCCGCGGTAAGAAGATCAAGGTCAAGTACAAGTCCCGGTCCGGACGCAACCGCACCTACCCGGTGCCATACGAAGGTGTGCTGCCGCATCTCCGGCGTCGCTACTCGTCGACATCATCTGATTACGTCCGGAATGAACTCGAACAGTACATGGCAACTCGCCCATGTCCGGCGTGTGACGGCGCTCGTCTCAAACCGGAAGCCCGCGCGGTGACGATTCACGGGAAGTCCATTTCACAGGTCAGCGGCATGTCGATCGAAAATGCCTCGGCATTCGTCACGGAGCTGGTGCGTAACGACGACCATGCCCCACTCTCAGAACGCGAGCGGATGATCGGCGGGCAGGTGCTGAAAGAAGTCAGTGAACGGTTGAGTTTCCTCGTCGATGTCGGGCTCGACTATCTCACGCTCGATCGCGGCGCTGCCTCACTGTCCGGTGGCGAAGCCCAGCGCATTCGGCTGGCTACGCAGATCGGCAGCCGGCTGATGGGCGTTCTCTACATACTCGACGAACCGAGCATCGGCCTTCATCAGCGGGACAACGCACGGCTCATTCAGACCCTGATTTCACTGCGTGACCTTGGCAACACGCTGATTGTCGTCGAGCACGATGAAGAAACGATCCGCTCGTCCGACTGGGTGATCGATGTTGGACCGGGTGCCGGAGAACACGGCGGTCATATCGTAGCCGAAGGTCCGGTACGCGCGATCGAACAATCACCCGAATCATTGACCGGGCAATATCTCAGTGGGCGAATGGAGATCCACATTCCCGAGAGCCGTCGAACCGGCAACGACCGTGTTCTCTCCCTCAAGGGAGCCCGGGGAAACAATCTGAAAAACGTCGACCTGGATGTCCCGCTCGGCACGTTCGTCTGTGTGACCGGGGTTTCCGGATCCGGAAAGAGCACACTCATTACTGACACGCTGACCCGCCGGCTCGCCCAGGTGCTTCACCGTGCAAAAGAACGCCCCGGCGATCATGATCGACTCGAAGGTATCGAACACCTCGACAAGGTGATCGAGATCGATCAGAGCCCGATCGGCCGGACTCCTCGTTCGAATCCAGCGACCTATACCGGCGCGTTCACCCCGATCCGCGATCTGTTCGCATCGATGCCGGAAGCCAAGACCCGCGGATACAAGCCGGGTCGCTTTTCCTTCAACGTCAAGGGTGGCCGCTGTGAAGCGTGCCAGGGTGAAGGCATCATCGCAATCGAAATGCAGTTTCTGCCGGACATCCACGTCCCCTGCGAGATCTGCCGTGGCCGGCGCTACAACGAAGAGGCGCTGGAGATCACCTATCGCGATCGCAATATCGCTGATGTTCTCGACATGACCGTCGAAGAGGCGCTCGAATTCTTCGAGAACATCCCGGCGATCCGGAACAAGATGCAGACCCTCTTCGACGTTGGCCTCGGCTACATCAAACTCGGACAGCCTGCCACAACACTTTCTGGTGGCGAGGCGCAGCGGATCAAGCTCAGCTCGGAGCTCAGTCGCCGTTCGACCGGAAAGACGCTCTATATCCTCGATGAGCCAACGACTGGACTACATTTCGCTGACATCGAGAAGCTGCTTGGCGTTCTCCAGCGTCTGACCGACTCCGGCAACACCGTCATCGTCATCGAGCACAACCTGGATGTGATCAAAAGTGCGGACTGGCTCGTTGATCTGGGTCCCGAGGGCGGTAATGGCGGCGGCGAGATCATCGCGTCCGGAACACCGGAGCAGGTGGCCAGATTCGAGCACTCCTACACTGGTCAGGCGTTGCGCACCGTGCTGCCCGCCGAAGCAGTAGCCGCGGATTGAACTGACACCCGCGGGTTCACCGTATCTACGAGACCATCAGATTGAGCATCCGGGCCGCACTGTGGTTGTGGGGTACTCATTTGACCCCTGCCTCCGGCGTAGTGGCATATCTATGACATGGTGGCAGGGGATTGACGAGCTGGCGATCTACCGCTACTATGTTCCTGTGACTCAAACGGACAAGAAATCGGTTCTCCGAAATCAAGTCTCCGAGTCCATATGGAGTGAATCACTGGATTGAATGTCATCCAGTGATCGTTGGGGTTTTCCTTATGGGAAGGGAGTCGTCATGCGCAGGGCTATCACCCTCGCGATGCTGCTGCTTGTCGCGTCGATCGCGCCGGTTGCAGCCAGTCAGTCCGGTACGGACGCCTACGCCGAGTGGACAGACCACGACTACTGCGAGTACTTCGAGCAGACGGATGCGTACCTCTGCTTCGGGTTCCGCAGTTACTGGCATCAGTACGGCGGTCTGGAAATCTTCGGATATCCAATTACCAACGAAATTGAAGAGAACGGCATGGTCGTCCAGTACTTCCAGCGGGCCCGATTCGAGTGGCACCCGGGTGTCTGGCCGGAACGGCACGATGTGCTCCAGGGATTGCTGGGCGTTGAGATTGCCGGCGAGATGGATGATCACGACGCGTTCACGCCTGTCGAAGCGGCCAAGGATGACTGCGAGTACTTCGCTATCACTGGCCACAACGTCTGCGGCGAGTTCCTGAAGCGATGGAACATGTCAGGTGGCCTGCCAGTCTTCGGTTATCCGATCTCCGAAGCATTCGAAGACGAGGATGGCATGCTCATCCAGTTCTTCGAACGTCAGGTGATGGAGTACCAGCCGGGTGTCTGGCCGGAACGACATGACGTCCTGTTCCGCCTGATCGGTCTCGAGGTCTGGGAGTCAAAGGCCGCACCCGAACCTGAACCACAGCCAGAACTTTCCGTCGTGGCTGACAATCTGGTCCAGCCGCGAGGTTTGCTCGCTACCGAGCACGGACTCTACATCTCCGAGGCTGGTGCCGGTGGTGACGGCGCCTGCATCACGCTCGGATCCGGAGCAGAAGGCTGCTTCGGCGAGTCGAGTGCGCTCACGCTCCTCGACGATTCCGGGCAGAACCGCCTGATCGAGGGAGTTGCCTCACTCGTTGAGGACACCGGTGAAGGCATCGGAATTCACGACATCGCACTCGATGATGACGGGAACATCTACGTCGTCGTTGGGCTCGGTGCAGATCCGAACTACCGCGAGGATCTCGGACCGGATGCCACCACTCTTGGCACCGTGATTCAGATCAATGACCAAGGTGGCTACACCGTTATCGCTGATCTGGCCGAGTACGAGCGGGTCAATAATCCAGATGGAGCGGCTCATCCGGACTCCAACCCATACGGTATCGCCTGGGATGGAGAGGACCTGATCATCGCCGATGCCGGGGCAAACAACGTGTTGCGAGTCTCGCTGGATGGTGACATCGAAGTCATCGCGGTCCTGCCACCGCGCATGGTTGAGACGCCACCATTCATCGACGCACCGATGATGCCGATGGAATCGGTTCCGACGAACGTTGCAATCGGCCCGGACGGAAACTACTACGTTTCCGAACTGACCGGATTCCCGTTCCCGGTTGGCGAGGCAAAGATCTACCAGATCACGCCAGATGGTGATGTCGAGGTCTTCGCCGACGGCTTCACCTTCCTCGGAGACCTGGCATTCGATGCCGACGGCAATCTCTGGGCGTTGGAAATCGTAGCCGGTGGTCTGCTGAACGCGGATCCGGATGACCTATCCACCGTGGCAAGTCGAATCATTCAGATTGATTCGGATGGCAACCAGATGGCGGATTACATGTTCCAGGGCATGGCGTTTGCCACCGGAATCTCAGTCGGTGGAGATGGCGAGATCTACGTCGTCAACCTGGCCGTAACTCCAGGCGCGCACGTTCTGCGGATCGATCTTCCGTAGCAGCGCACCGTTCCGGGATCGCGACGCCCCGCTGGTCGAAATCGTCGACTGGCGGGGCGTTCTTCGTTTCATAAAGAGCGGTAAAGATCGTGTTGGAACCAGATTCAGGATAGACATTCTGTTGTTGCACCGGAGCTATCGTTGCTATCATTCAGCATGAAGCACTGGGCATAACGCAATCGGACTAACTTCGGAAGGCCCGGGTATAAGGTGGACGACACAGGCGTCGTATATCATCAGAACGGTAATGGCCATCATCGCCTCAATGGCCATCACCCCGTGCTTGTGCTCAATTCCAACTACGAACCGCTGAACGTTTGCAACATCCGTCGCGCGATTGTGCTGGTCCTCAACGGCAAGGCCGAGGTTCTGGAAGAGTACGACGTGATGATCTCGTCGGCATCAGATGCGTTCGATGCACCCTCGGTCATCCGGCTCGTCTACATGATCAAGCGCCCCTACCCTCGCGTGAAGCTCTGCCGTCGGGAGATCTTCATACGTGACAACTTCACCTGCCAGTATTGCGGCATTCAGACGCGAGACCTGACGATCGACCACATAATCCCGCGTTCGAAGAACGGTCCCCACACCTGGGAGAACCTGGTCAGTGCCTGCAAGCAATGCAATCACCGTAAAGGGGGGAAGACGCTTGAGGAAGCCCGTCTCAAGCTCGCCACGACCCCTCGCGAACCCCGGGCAAGCCGATACTACCCCATCCAGCGAGCACTCAACCGACAGGTCAACGGAGACTGGCTCAAGTTCATCCCCGACTACGAACCCACCATCGACTCACCTCGCTCATAGCGCGCCAGACGCGACGCGGTGGCGCGTTTGGCTGAACCGGCCTACAATCGTTGCCGTTAACTCGCATGTCGTGTGTTAACCAGCAGCTCAGAAGGAGTCAACTTATGCTCGATCTCCGGCTGATCCGGGAAAACCCAGATTTCGTACGTGACGCAATTCGTCGCCTGAACACCGAGGCGCCGATCGACGAGATCCTTCAGCTCGACGAACAGCGGCGATCACTGCTTACTCGCGTCGAAGAGCTCAAAGCTCAGCGCAACACCGGATCAAAAGAGATCGGAAAAGCGGCTCCCGGCGAGGAACGTGATCAGAAAATCGCCGAAATGCGCGAGCTTGGCGACACGATCGCCGAACTCGACGAAGAGGTTCGCGGGGTTGATGAACGCCTGAATAATCTGCTGCTCCACGTGCCGAACATGCCAGATCCGGATGTGCCGGAAGGACCGGACGAGTCTGCCAACGTGATTCTCCGGCATTGGGGAGAGCCGAAAGAACCATCGGATCAGATCATCCCGCACTGGGACCTGGCGGCTAACCAGGGTCTCATTGATTTCGAGCGTGGTGTAAAGGTTTCCGGATCCCGCTTCTACTTCCTCCGCGCCGACATGGCTCGCCTGCAGCGGGCGCTCATCACCTGGATGATCGATATCCACACCCGCGAACACGGCTACACCGAGCTGACTCCACCGGTACTGGTTCGCTCTGAATCTATGGTCGGAACCGGGAACCTGCCCAAGTTCGGCGACACTCTCTACCACGATGAGGAGTCCGATCTCTGGCTGATCCCGACCTCGGAAGTCTCGGTGACGAACTACCATCGGGAAGAGGTTCTGGAAGCGGGCACGCTGCCGCGCAAGTACGTGGCCCAGTCGCTCTGCTTCCGGCGTGAGCAGTTCTCCGCTGGCAGAGACGTACGCGGAATCAAGCGGGTCCACCAGTTCGAAAAGGTCGAGATGGTGAAGTTCGTCGAGCCGGAGAAATCGGACGACGAACTGAACAGCCTGCTGGCAAATGCTGAGACGATTCTCCAGCGGCTGGAGCTCCCGTATCGCGTCGTGCAGATGTGCACCGGGGATCTCTCCTTCGTTTCCGCAAAGAAGATCGACCTTGAGGTCTGGGCACCAGGCTCCGAGGACTGGCTCGAGGTCTCCTCCTGTGCCAATTTCCGGGATTTTCAGGCTCGCCGTGCCGGCATTCGCTATCGCCCGGAAGAAAGCGGCCGCCCGCAGTTCGTCCACACGTTGAACGGTTCCGGCCTGGCCCTGCCACGCACCATGATCGCCATTCTGGAGAACTACCAGCAGCCGGACGGAACAGTGGTCGTGCCTGAGGTTCTGCGTAACTATCTCGGCGGCCAGGAGGTCATCGGCAGGCAGCCATAGGCGAAATACCTGACCACATTACCCATTCGTTCCTCGTCGCTCACAAGCCCGCTGTCCGGATGTGCATTCGCCGATCACCCTGCACATCCGGGCAGTCTGGCTCTGCGTGTCCATCGATTGGTTCCTTGTCCGGCCTCTGACCCGTACCTCGCGACAGCTCACTCGAACCGTGATTGCGTATTTGCGTAGCCAAAATTGGCCATGGAACTAGTACTCCTCTGAGCAATTCTGGCGATGCGCCAGTTAGGCCGAGGGGGGACAATAGTACCTGCAAGAGAAAACCTGCATACCAGAACCCGGCCAGTCCGACCAGGGACCAACCCGGGCGCTATTTGCCGAGTCGGAGTTGCAGTCAACAGGCGTTATCTGAAGGGAGGTGATACCAGAAACAGACTGGGACAACACAGAGAAGCCCTGGAGAGGGGCAAACTCTCCAGGGCGTGAACACCGGAGTCAGCGACGTGCCAACCCAGTGCGCATACAGAAATGGTACTTCAGACAGTTGGTCCTGTTCACAACGCTCCCGTACCCGGTCACCACGTGGCCGGCGGGTTGCTCGTCGTTCGACTCTATCTTTCGAGAAGACACGCTCATGCGCTGGCCTTCCGGCTGGCGCGCGCGTAGCACGTTTGATGGAGGTTGTGAATGAGCAGCAGGATCACG
>SLMJ01000094.1 GCA_007133615.1 Thermomicrobiaceae bacterium
CTCTTGACAGACGGCCGGAATCCGGCTAGTATGTAGTTAGCGATCCCGAGGAGTTGACCACGGGTCGACGCACTGCCAAACTGATGACCATCACGGAGGCAGAGTCCGATCAGGCGTAAAGAGTCTGATCAGCCGGATGAACGGGAGACTGTTCCGCCGGGTACGAAATACCAGCGTTCTGTGGCGGTACGGCGAAGGCCGGTACGTTGCAGAAAGCGAGGGGTTCGTGGACAGGTGTCGATGTCCGGAAGGCTCGTCGGGGTCGTCTTTTTATGTCTTGCGAACCCTGAACCAGGCCCCTGCGGCGGACGAATTGCCACGTTACCCCGATCATCATTGACATAACGATCGTGCTAATCTTGAGCATTCCGGTTCTTCTGCTCGTTGAGCTTTCTGAGCGTTTCAGACCAGCGACTGTGCGGCAACTCCGTGTTGAGCTCGATTAGATTTCCGTCTGGATCGCGCAAGTGTGCTGACCGGATGCCGTGATCCGGCTGATCCGCGGGTTCATTCACCAACGCAGCACCGTGTTCGACGAGGCGATTGGCGCGAAAGTCAACGTCATCGACCGCGACGATCAACATGATCGGATCCTGCGCAGCGCCAGAGGGTGGCAGGCCTGCGGTACCGATCATCTTCGCAACGCGTTCCCGTGAAAACAGTGCAATGTCCACCCCGGTCCCGGTGTCGAGATCAGCGTAGATCCCGTCTTCATCACCCCAGCGGACGCTTAGATCCAGCGCATCGCGATAGAAGCGAAACATGATCGGGAACTGATCTGTCAGCAGACGAATGTGACTCAAGCGCATCATAGGGCAACTCCGTTGGATTGACAGAATGAAGTTCCATCATAGAAGGCGAACATGTGTTCGTCAACTGGTTCACGGATTCTCCGTCTGAAGCACGCCACCGCGTTCGAAAATGCGTTGCAGAATAAGCAGCGTCGATGCGTACGTGCTGTCCATTCCGTAGTAGGAGAGGCCACGCGCCCCGAGCGTCTGAGCCCGGGTGTACGGCGTGTCCGAGGCGTAGTGGATGATGCCGAGATCGAACGGAAGGTCCACGAGATTCACGTTCTCATTGTGGCCGAAGCGGGTAAGGAACGCGTCCTCATACATTGCGCTCAGGTAAGGACCGGCTTCCATCTCAACGACGGTGAAGTTTTCTCGATAGAAAAAGTCCAGGTACTCACGGTTCTGCAGATAGGTTCCGAGAACGGTCACTGCGCGCTGGTGATCGAGGGCGGAACCGTATACGAGGAACGGTGAGAAGTCTTCCGATGCGAAGACGTTCTTGAACCAGTAGGTGTTGCCGCTGTGTTCGTCGTAGACGACATCGGAGAGCATGACATCGCCAATTCGTGCGTTTAGCGTAGCGGCTTTGCCGAGTACGTAGACGCCTTGCATCTGGTGGGTGTTTATCGCGATCTGATTGAGGATGTGGTAGGCGCCCATGCCAAGCGGATAGTTGATGTTGATGATGACTGCATCGCTCCTGGCTGGATCGATGCTACCGAGTTTGCTCAGCCTGGGATCAAAATCTTCCGGTTTGAGTTTGCTGACCTCGATGATCTGAGCGTCGGCATCGAGGACGGCGCCCGGGTCGATCGACGTAATTCCGCGGGCTTCCTCTTCCAGATTGCGTTCGCGACGCTCTTCCGGATGATCGTGAAAGTATTGGCGGGCGCTGAAGTAGAGGAAGTTATCCCAGCTGCTGCGAGTATCGCCGGAACGAAGCTTCTCCAGTTCTTCGGTCAGTTCCGGATCCTGAATCTGCTCAACGTAATCAATCAACTGGTCTCGCCTCCGACGGGCAGTGCCGGATAGCGTGTTGACGATACTGTGGGTGTTGGACGAAACGAAGTAGAGTGGCCGGTCGTGCAGATCGTTTTCTCGCAGGAAACGCTCGATCGGTCGCCACCAGGTGCGCGTGCTTCGGGTGAAACCGACGTACGTCCCGCCGTGCATCTGAATCGTCAACCGGCAGCGCTTCTCGGCGATCTTGCGGAGATTGTCGAAGAACGCATCCCCCCAGGCGGTCTTCAGCCGGCTCCAGTCGCGGTCAGACATCCCGAGCGCATCCCGAATTGTTTCTTCATCCGGTTCGGTGGGTTCGCGCTGCAGTATATCGACCAGTTCCGGGGCGTCCTTGAAGATCTGGTGCATTTTGTTCCACTCGATCTGCCAGGCGACGATCGTGGGCACCAGGTCATCCAGATCCGAGGTCGAGGCAACATAGACGGCGAGCGTTCCCTCGCCGTTGTCGTACCAGCGCCGGCGACGTCCGGGAGCGGTTACCGGTTCCCAGTTGTTGAGGTCGGAATACCCGTGTCGACTGAAAACCCAGGGTGATTGTCCAAGCGCGATGTGTTTCGTGTGCACGATCGCGAGTGGTAGACGCATGGTGCTGTACATGAACGCGCTCATGTCCGGGACGGTTTCCGTTGCGCCGGCATGAAGCGATGACTGGATGTTTACGTGAGCTGGGACGAGCGTTTCAACCTTGATCGGCCCGGTGCTGCGCAGCAACGTGTTATAGGTTCGAACATAGAGGTCGACCTCGCGTTTTCCGGCTACGAAGCCATCTTGCTGATCCCGACCGGCGGGAGAAATCTCGGATTCAATCGTCGAATCATGGCGCATGTCTGCGGTACGCACGTACACACCTCCCGGGCAGTCTCGTCAAGCAGATTCCGGGCATTATACCGATATGAGAAGGGGAGTTTGCACTAACGCTGGTGACGAGCACTGGATGCGCCCGACCGGCGAGCCTGGCGGCGGACGATCGTGTCCTGGACAACGATCAGAATTCCGGCAGCGGCAACGAAGGCGAAGACAAACCCGGACCAGGTAAACGCCGCCGCCAGACCGCTCCCGAAACCACCGATTGCGACGATAACCAGTGACCAACCAATTCCGGAAGCCAGGCGGTTTATCGTGTAGTAGCGATAGAGCACGACGCCAGCGCACAGCACTGATAATGGCAGAAATACCCAGAGCGGCACGCGTCTTACTCTCCCGCCGATGACTGTCGAGTTGTGAGCATCTGCGGTCGAGAGATCGCGTATTGCGCCTCTTCGGGAGATTCGACATACAGCGGGATCAGCACTGTCATCCGGGTACCGGCCCCAGCCTTACTGTACGCACTGATGTGACCGGCGTGGCAATCAGCGATCCATCTTGCGATGGCGAGGCCCAGTCCGGCCCCGGTTGTCCCCCCGTTTCTGGCTTCACTTCCGCGATAGAAGCGGTCGAAGATGCGGTTGACCTGCTCTTCGGACATCCCCGCACCCTCGTCGATCACATCGATCCGGGCGAAACCGCCTTCAGAGCTTGTCCGCAGGGTAATTGTCTTTCCTGCCGGTGTGTAGGCGAAGGCGTTATCGAGCAGGATCAACAGCAGCTGCCGGAGCTGGTCGGGATCACCCTGAATCGAACAGTCTTCACCGAATTCTGTGTGGAAGTGGTGATCGTTGGCGAGAGGCGTTGCTACCCGGGCAGCGTCACGCACCACCTTCTCGATGGTAATGGTCTGCATCTCCGGACGCCAGCCGACGTCAGCACGGGCGAGCGTGAGGAGGTGCTCGACGAGCCGGCCCATCCGCTCGGCTTCGTCGCGGATATCCGCAAGACCCTCTTTCATGTCGTCCGGATTCATCCGGGCGCTTTCGAGCTGGCGCAGAAGGATCTCTGCGTTGCCGCGCAGCGCAGTTAGTGGTGTTCGCAGTTCATGAGAGGCATCACCCACGAAGCGGCGTTCGGCGTTAAATGCTGCGTCAAGCCTTGAGAGCATGTGGTTAAACGTCTCGGCCAGCTGCTGGATCTCGTCGTTAGTCGCCGGCGTGCGAATCTGGTGTTTCAGATCGCCGGATTGACCGACTGATCGGACAGCTTCGGTAATGTGGGTCAGCGGGCGGAGTGATTGCCCGGTGAGCAGATACGAGCCGAGCGCTGTCATTGTCATCCCGATCAAGGCGCCGCTAAAGAGAAAAAGCTTGAGTTGATCGAGCGCCTGCTCCATCGGCTGAAGACTTTCGAAGGCCTGCACCGTGCCAAAGAGCGTTCCGTCTTCCGCCTTGAGTGGAGCGCTGATTACGCGGACGTTGTGTTCGCCAAGAACGGTGGTGTAGTAAACGGCGTCGCCCGCTTCATTGGACTCAACGACTGAATCGGGAACGTCCAGCATGATCGGGTATTCCGCTGAAAGGCCCTGCACGCCGCGTGAATCGGCAACCTGAAGTGTGAGACCAGGGTAGGTAAAGGGGTCGAGATCTTCAGGTGCATGGAGTACTGGGACGCCTCCCAGTCCGATGCCGGGACTCGATTGCTCACGATAGCTGTCTGCGACGTCGAAGAGACGCCGGTCGATATCGGCTTCGAGCGAGCGGGCCAGCATCTGATAGACGCCGAGGCTTACTGAAACCAGCACCACGAACATCAGCAATGTAGAGAGTAGAACGATACGGGCTCGAATGGACATTGTCTGGTTCGCTCACAAGACGAGAAACGGGTGGTCGTTTCCGGTTCAGGACGTCTGCTCCCGTAAGGCATACCCCACGCCACGGACCGTTTGCAAGAGGCGGGGTTCGCCTTCGGCTTCCAATCGTCTTCGAAGGTTGCTAATCGTTACTTCCAGCACGTTCGATTCCCCGGGGAAGTCATCTCCCCAGATGCGCTCCATAATGAGTTCACGGGTCATTACCTGCTGGGGATGTCTGAGGAAGAGCAACAACAGATCGAACTCACGGGCGGTTAATTCGATCTGCCGCTCACCTCGGTAAGCGAATCGAGTTGTGGTATCGAGGCTGAGATCTGAAAACGCGTAGGTTCCCGATTCGTCTTCCTCCCGGGTTTCGCCGCGCGTTTCTTTTCGTCGGAGCAGCGCGCGAAGCCGGGCCAGAAGTTCCTCGAACGCGAACGGCTTGACCATGTAATCATCGGCGCCGGCATCAAGCCCTTCAACACGATCGGCCACTTCATCGCGTGCGGTCAGCATGAGAATGGGCACCTGATCTCCGGCGCCACGAATCCGTCGACAAACTTCGACGCCATCGACTTCGCCGGGCAACATGATGTCGAGCACAATCAGGTCGACCTGGCTGTCGCGGGTGATCGTGAGTGCTTGTGCACCGGAATCGGTCACGCGAACGTCGTACCCCTCGAAGACCAGGCCGCGACGCAGGAACGAGGCGATCGAACGTTCGTCTTCCACGATGAGAATGTTGGCCGCGCTATCTGTCATTGCCTGCCCCTGTCTCCAGTTCCCGCCGCGCTCATTCTGCCGTGCAAGCAATTATTCCAGCAATGAGCGGAACCGGTCCGGGTCAGGGAATGGACCGATGACCGCGAGGCTCAGTCGCTCTGGTTTGAGCAGTTCGCCGGCGAGTTCCTGCACCTGGTCACTGGTGACGGCGTCGATCTCTGCCATTACTTCATCTGGTGTCAGAATCTCCTCAAAGAGGAGTTCCTGGCTGCCAAGCCAGCCAGCCACGGCGCGGGAATCCTCCAGCCCCATGCTGATCCGGCCCTTGCGGAGCTCCTTCGTGCGGCGAAGCTCGTCCTCCGGTACGGGATCTTCACGCAGTTTCCAGAGTTCCCGGATGACGGCGGTGATGGTCTCGTCAACCTTATCTGGATCGGTCCCGGCGTAGACGACACCCTGACCGACGTCCTGATACCCGCGGAAGTAGGAGAATACGGCGTAGGCAAGGCCGCGACGTTCACGGATCTCTTCGAAGAGCCGAGAGCTCATCCCCGAGCTCAACACCGCGTCGATGGAGTCCTGCACCTGGCGGCGGTCATCACGGTAGGAAATGCCCGGCAGTCCGAGACAGATGTGGGCCTCTTCAGTATGCCGCTGCAGAACCTTGAGTTTCGGCGAAGACTGCGTGATCGAGCAGGGATCAAATTGCCGGGGTTGTCCGGTCGGCATCTGGCCGAAGGTTCGTTCCGTAAGCTCGACAACGTGATCGTGATCAACCTGCCCGGCCGCGGAAATGACCAGCCGGTCCGGGTGATAGTTCTCGCGCATGTACGCGATGACGTCATCGCGCGTCATGCGGCCGATGGTCTCTTCCGAGCCAATAATCGGACGCCCGACGGCGTTGCCATCCCAGACCAGATCATCGATGACGTCGTGAATGTAGTCATCCGGCGTGTCGTGGATCCCGTGGATCTCTTCGAAGATGACCCAGCGCTCCTTTTCCAGTTCTTCCTGCCGGAAGGTGGAATTCAGGAGCATATCGGCGAGGACATCGAACGCCCTCTCGAGATGAGTTCCTGGAACCTTCACCCAGTAGTTGGTGTTCTCGCGAGCGGTGCCGGCATTGAGAATGCCGCCGACCTCTTCGATCTCACGGGTGATGGTGATCGGGTCCGGGCGTTTCTCAGTGCCTTTGAAGACCATGTGCTCAAGGAAATGTGACACCCCGGCGTGATCCTCGATTTCGTGCCGGGCGCCGGCTCCGAAGGTAATGATCAGGCTCGCTGAACGAATGTGCTCCATTCGGCTGGTGACCACGCGAACTCCATTGTCGAGTGTTGTTCGTTCGATATTCAAACCTGATTTCTCCTGCAATATCTAGACGCCCGGGTGATCAGCCGGACGTACGAGTTTGTTGCCGGTATCGATAATCATCTCGAGCGCCAGCGTGGCGGCGTCGGTCATGTTCTGATGGCGATCGCCGGACCACCGGACCTCGCGTACTGAAACTTCCTCCGGACCAGCGCATGCAAGGTAGATCAGTCCTACTGGTTTCCGGGCTGTGGCCCCACCCGGGCCCGCGATCCCGGTTGTCGATACGGCGATCGTGGCGCCGGTAACGCGCTGAACGCCGACCGCCATCTCACTGGCGCATTCGGCGCTGACGGCACCGCGTTCGTCCAGCGTCTTGCTCGAAACGCCGAGCAACGTGCGTTTCATCTCATTCGAGTACGCGACGATGCTTCCGAGAAAGTATGCGGAACTGCCGGCGACTGTGGTGATGCGGTACGCAACGAGACCGCCCGTGCAGGATTCTGCCGTGGCGATCGTAATTCCCGATTCAGAGAGGAGCGAAAACAGTTGCTGCTCGAGGGCCGGGTGGCTCATGTTGCTCCCAGCATGCACGCCGTGCTCTGCCATCATCATGGCAGTATAGCAAAGGATGTGGATTTCAGTTCTGGATCAATCGCTGGTCGCCGGGCGTTCGGCTGGTTCGTTCCCAGATGCCCGAACCGACGGAATGAGTGCGGCCAGCAGAACCAGGACGATCAAAGCAAGTCCCGATGCCAGAAGTGCCGGCTGAGTGCCGAACACATCTCCGGCCCATCCACCAATGAACGTTGAGAATACGATCGCCGTATAGAACAGCGTGGTGCGAATGCTGAACACCCGTCCTAACAGACCGTCTGGCGTGTGATCCTGGACGAGCGTCACTCCCGGGATCAGCACGAGGGCGCTTCCGAATCCACTGATAGCGATGAAGACCAGTGCGGGCCCCATGGTACTAACGAGACCCATCGCAAATACGGAAATGCCCATCAACCCGAGGCCCGAGAGAACGACAATCCCGGTGCTGACGCGCTCCTTGGTACTCAACCAGAGTCCCCCGAGGACCGTTCCGATGCTGATTGCGGCCCCGATCAGGGAGTATTCCCACTCGCCACCGTCAAGCACATCCCAGGCGTAGCCGACCAGTAATGGGGTCGATGCGCCCAGCGCGATGGGTCCCAGCAGAGTGACCAGCGTATTCGCGAGCACGATCCGGTGTCCCCAAACGAACCTGAAGCCCTCGACGAGTTCGTTCCAGACCGTCCGTCCGGCTTCCGCGACATAGGCAGTGGACTTGATGGAGATCGACCAGATCAGAATGGCGGAGAACAGGTATGTGAACGCATCGAAGACGAAAGCGATGATCAATGCCACTTCCTGGCTGAACAGGTACGCGAACAGGAGAAGTAACCCTCCGCCAAGTGGGTATCCAAGCACGTCGCTTGAGTTCTCGGAGACCGATCCCAGCGAGTTGGCCGTGTTGTAATCTTTCGGTTTCACGATTGCCGGCACGATCGCCCGGCGTGCCGGTTTGAAGATGACCGACACCGCGTTGACCGCGAACAGCAGCACGAAGACGAACAGCATGCTGAATTCGGCGACGAAGGGTATGGCGAGAACAGGGAGGATTCGGAGAAGATCGCACGCGATCAGCACTCGCCGCCGGTCACGGCGGTCGACGAGGACCCCGGCGAACGGGCCGATGACAAGATCTGGCAAGGCAGTGGCAACGAAGGCAATGCCGGTCTGCGTCAGCGAGCCGGTCAGGGTATAGACGAGCGCTGCCATTGCAACCTGGTGGACTCGATCTCCCAGCGACGAGACGAAGTCCGCAAACCAGATCAGTGCAAAGTTTCGGTTATTGAGCAGTAGTTGAATGTTCCTGCTCGGGGCTTCATCCTGTTCCACAGTGCCCGCAAGTCCGAGTTATCCGGAATCCGCTCCACACGTTTCCGAGTTACGGTTCGACCAATCCCTTACCCTTGATCACCACGAGCACACAGGAATGAGTGCCCATGTTCCGCCAAATACTCAGATATGAGCATAGTGCGTAATCCGCAAGAGGTGAACTATGATGTCAGTGCAGGATAGCATACTATGGCCGTGCGTACAGTCGACGCTCATGCTGTCGGTATATGACTGCACTCCGACCGTCGGTTCCCCCTCGTACTGACGTATTCTACGACATACGCCGGTTTGACCGGATGGTTCTGCGCGATAGGCCAGTTCGATGCAAGGTTCCCGGCGCACGCGGGGCCAGGAATCGCCGTGTTGACGGAGAATCGAGGTGTGGCGGTGGTGACAATTGCTTTTGACAGTTTGCCCGTCAACTCCGTATAATCCCGTGGCCCGTTGCGGCTCCCATGCCGATGGGAACGCATGGCGTTTTTTTTGAAATCCTGGATTGAAGGACGAGACCGATGCCAAAGCGAACATATCAACCGAAGCGAATTCCGAGGAAGCGAACGCACGGATTCCGTGCCCGAATGAAGACCCGGGGTGGTCGTGCGGTGATTGCTGCCCGGCGGCGGCGCGGTCGGAAGTCACTGTCGGTGTCAACGGAATACAAGCCGACCCAGCGCAAGTAGACCGCTCAGTCATGATCACGCGAAGCCTGCGTTTGCGTGACCCTCGGGAGTTTCAGCGGGTCCGCAAACGAGGGCGATCATGGACAACGCCGTATCTGGTTCTCGTCTGCCAGCCGAACAAGCTGGAGCACAACCGATACGGCTTCGCTGTTGGTCGGCGCGTCGGGAAGGCCGCTGCCCGGAACAAGGTCAAACGCTGGATGCGGGAAGCGATCCGCCACAAGCATCCGGAACTGCAACAGGGGTTCGACGTCGTTCTGATCGCCCGTGGGAAGATGGCGGACCCATCGGTAAAGTTCGAGACAGTCGAAGCATCGGTGGGTATACTTGCGGAGCGCGCCGGATTAATCGATCCGGTAGAGACGTCCGCCGAATCTAACGAGCGATCTGACTAGCGGAGACCTGCCAGGTAATGAAGACGGTGGCGCTCTGGTTGATCCGGGGCTACCAGAAGGGGATATCTCCGTTTCTTCCACCCAGTTGCCGATTCCACCCGACGTGCTCAGAGTACGCCTACCAGGCGATTGCCAAGTACGGTATTATCAAGGGTGGCTTGAAGGCTGGGTGGCGTGTGCTGCGCTGCAATCCTTTATGCCAGGGTGGGTTTGACCCCGTTGATGATGAAGAAGAGCCATACGTCAACCGGCGGCGCGGGCGTTTCCGCTAAACGAACTGCGTTACTAGCCTGAGGAGGAGCCTCTCTTGCCGGTCTGGAGTCAATTTGTAGATCTGATCGAATGGTCACTTCGCTTCTTCGGCGACCTTACCGGAAGCGCCGGCTTATCGATCATCATCCTCACCGTTATCGTCAAGACCATCCTGCTCCCGCTGACCGTGAAGTCATTGCGCTCCACGCTTGCGATGCAGGAACTCCAGCCGAAGGTCAAGGAACTCCAGAAAAAGTACGGCAAGGATCGTCAGCGGCTCTCCGCCGAGACGATGAAGCTGTATCAGGACAATGGCGTCAACCCGATGTCGGGTTGTCTGCCGATGTTGCTGCAGATGCCGGTCTTCTTTGGTCTTTACTTCGCGATCCGATCACTAACGAATGAGAGTGTCGGCGTCTGGGCAGACGGGTTCCTCTGGATGGATAACCTGTCTTCGGCAGACCCGTGGAAAATTCTTCCGTTTGCCGCGGCAGCATCGCAGTTTGTGCAGATGCGGATGACGCGGCCGGCCGGTCAGGGTAAGCCTGATGACCCGCAGCAGCGCATGATGTACACAATGATGAACTTCATGCCGCTGATGGTCATCGTTATTGGCTGGACGTTTGCTGCGGGTCCGGTGCTTTACTGGACGATCTCCGCCCTTTACAGTGTGATTCAGCAGTGGTTCATCACCGGCTGGGGTTCCATGAAAGACTGGTTCCCGTGGCTGCCGGAACTTCCGGAAACCAAGCGACTTGGCTATGTTGATCCGGAGATCCGCAAGCAGCGCGCAGCCGAGGCTGGCAATTCCGGCTTCTTCGGCATCATCAACAAGAAGATGGAAGAGCAGATGAAGCGGATCGAGGAGGAGAAGGAGCGCCAGGAAGCAGATGCTGGCGGCAGCTCCTCCGGTGGCGGGAAATCTGGCAAGAAGAAGTCAAAGAAGAAAAAGGGCGAGAAATCAGAACATCAGGAACCATCACAACCCGTTGCTCCACGTCCTGATCTGGTTCCGAGACGATCTCGCCCCGGCAAGAGTGACAGCACGGCTGGCAGTTAGCCTGCTCCGGGAGTAGAGCGAAGGAGCGAAATCCAATGCACAGCGTCGAGATTCAGGCTCGCTCGGTTGATGAGGCCGTGCGGCTTGCCCTTGAGCAACTCGGGCGTACGGAAGATGAAGTCGACGTTGAAGTATTGGTAGATGCTGATCCGGATAATGATGGTGAAGCGCTGGTTCGCGTAACGGCCCATGGACAGGCTTCGCAACCGGAGACAGCGACTGGCTACCAGGCCGCTCCGGATACATCCCGCCCGGACGAAGAGATCGAACAGATGGCCAAGACCGTAGTAACCGAGCTCCTCGATGCCATGGGCTTCGATTGTCAGGTGATGGCAGTGGATAATCCCTCGGCAATCGAGGTTGCAGCGGACGAACCTCCCACTGTCTTCATCGACGTCAATGGCCGTGATCTGGGGATGCTCATCGGCCGTCGTGGTGAGAACCTCTCTCAGTTCCAGTACATGGTCAATCTCCTGGTGAACAAACGGCTGGACACCTGGACCCGAGTGATCGTCGATGTGGAAGGCTATCGCGTTCGACGCGAAGAATCGCTGATCGGCCTGGCGAACCGGGTTGCCCGGCAGGTTGCCCGGAACCGGAAGGCGATTTCGCTGGAACCGATGCCCGCAAACGAGCGTCGGGTTGTTCATATGGCGCTCCGGGAAGACCCAATGGTCGTCACTGAAAGCAGTGGTGAGGCCGGAAATCGCAGGGTCACGATTCAGCCCAAGAGCAAGGAATAGCACCAGCTCGGTGTTCGAAAACTGCGAGTGATCCGCGTTCCATTGTTTTCGAACGTGCCCGCCGTGTAACGTGATGCGCTCGTTCTGGAGTTGATGTGCAGCAGGCACCTGATTATCTTGCAATTGGCCACATAACAATTGATCGTCGGCCGGACGGATCGATCGTGCCTGGCGGAAGCGCACTCTATGGGGCGTTGCTGGCATCGCGTTTTGGTTTGCGAGCGGCGGTTCTGACCCGCGGCCGCTTTGATCAAATCGAAGACGAGACCTGCCGGGAGCTGCTGAGCAAGTTCGCCGGCGAGATCGATCTGATCGTCCAGGAATCTGACGAGCCAACCGTCTTCACTAATCGGACATCAGCTGGCAGGCGTGAGCAGACAATCCACTCCTGGGCTGGAGAGATCGATCTCAATGGACTCCCGCCAATGTGGCGGTCTGCGAAGATCATTCACCTGGCGCCGGTTGCTCAGGAGATCGACGTTCGTTCGGCGGGACGTCTCAGCCCTGATTACTTCGGCATCACCCCACAAGGATTGATGCGAGACTGGCCAAGTAACCAGAGTGGCAAGGTCTCGATCGTCCCACTCCGGTTGCCATATGAGTTTCTCGGACGGATCGACGCGATGGTGCTCAGTTCCGAGGAGCACAGCCTGGCTCGGGATGAGATCGAAGTCGTGGGATCCCGAGGGATCGTGGTGATCACGCGTGGCGCTGCGGGACTGCAGATTACCGACCGTGGGCAGCAATTTCAGTTGCCATCATTCAGCGTAAATTCTCGCGATGATACTGGTGCTGGGGATGTCTTTTCTGCAACGCTCTTTTCCGAACGGTCCCATGGAGTCGGGGTCAAGCGAGCGGCGAGGACCGGTCAGGCCGCCGCTGCCGTGATGATTCAGTCTGGCGGGCCGGACGCCGTGCCGACACGTGACCAGGTCGACGCGTTCCTCGCCGAAGAAAGCCGGAAAGCCCAGCAACGTCACAACGTCTGGTAAACCGGGAGTCGCTGCGCTGCCGGTAAGGACGGAGCCAACCCAAAGCATGTATGAGGACACGATTACGGCAATTGCCACCCCGGTCGGGGAGGGCGGAATCGGCATTATCCGATTGAGTGGTCCGGAAGCGGCACGAGTGGTGAGTAGTCTGTTCCGGCGGGGGCGTCGGATGCATGGCGTCGAAGTGGATCAGCTCGAGAGTCATCGCCTCTACTACGGGCACATCGTTAACCCGAAGACCGACCAGATCGTTGACGAGGTGATGGTTGCCCGGATGGCGGCTCCACGAACCTACACGCGTGAGGATGTCGTGGAGATCTCGTGTCATGGCGGGCCAGTTCCGCTGCGCGAGGTTCTGAAGTTGACGATCGATGCCGGTGCGCGCGAAGCCGAAGCTGGTGAGTTCACGTTGCGGGCATTTCTCAACGGACGGATTGACCTGTCCCAGGCGGAGGCCGTGATGTCGGTCGTTTCGGCGCAGACCTCGGAATCACTGGAGATGGCTGTCAATGAGCTCCGCGGGCGGCTGACCGGGCGTTTGACTCCTGCTCGTGAGGCGTTACTGGAAGCGCTGGCATTTCTCGATGCCGCAGCTGATTTCCCGGAAGATGAGATCCCGCCAACAGACGTGCCCGAGGTGCTGGGCCGAGCCGAGACGCATCTCAAGGATGTGCTCGATTCATCCCAGTTGGGTCTGCTCTATCGGGAAGGGGTTCAGATCGCAATTGTCGGCCGTCCAAACGTCGGTAAATCGAGCCTGATGAATACGATGCTGCGATCTGACCGGGCGATCGTTACCGAGATCGCCGGAACCACCCGTGATGTGATCACCGAAACGATCAACCTGCGCGGAATCCCGGCGACGTTGCTGGATACGGCTGGAATCGCCGAGACCGAAGATGTGGTCGAGCGTATCGGCATCGACCGATCGCGTCAGGCGCTGGATACCGCCGGGGTGGCGATCTTTGTTCTTGATGGTTCGCAGCCACTCGCGGATGCTGATCGGCAAGTGGGTCAGTTGCTGGCAGACCGGTTCGGATCAGCCGACGATCGCCGGCTGGTGATTGCGATTAATAAGCGGGATCTACCAGACCGATTTGATCATCACGAACTGCTTGATCAGTTCGATGACACGCCGGTCGTGGAACTCTCGACGATGTCTGGAGATGGGCTGGACGAACTCGAAGATGCGGTCTACGAGTGTCTGGTGGCTCAGGCTGGAGAAGCGCGGGAACCAGCGATGGTGAACCTGCGCCAGCAACAGGCGCTGGGCCGGGCGCTGGAACACGTTCAGGCCGCCCGCCAGGCCCTGGATGATGGAGTTCCACAGGACCTGGTAGCGGTTGACGTTCGGTCCGCAATGCTGGCGGTTGGAGAGATCACCGGCGAGCAGGTCAGCGAGTCGATTCTCACCGAAATCTTCAGCCGGTTCTGTATCGGGAAGTAGTCGCTGCTACTCGTCTTCGCAGATGTCGACGACACAGGCGTCGGTGAGATCCTTGATCGTTGCCGGGGTGATCCGGAGCAGCGCGTCGATCTCCCCGCCGCCAGCGTAGACGACAGGTTCGTCGAACACCGCACCGTCAATGTAGACATCGAGCTGTTCGCGATGGCCGATCGGTGGCGTACCACCGGCGCGGTAACCGGTCACTTCCTGGACGACATCTGGCGAAGCAAGCCGGGGTTTTCGGATCCCGGCGGCTTTGCTCAGTTTGCGACGGTCTACCTTGGCCGTTCCCCGCACGATCGCGACGACGTTCTGCCCTTCACGGTCGCTGAAAACGAGTGACTTGACGATCTGTTCCTGCCGGACGCCGAGGGCATCTGCGGCAGCCGGGACAGTCGGGGTATCTGCACCCGGGACGATGATTTCGGCGTCAATATCGTGTGATGACAGGAACTCCTGCAGTTGCCCCTGTCCATCGTGCTGCGACACCTGATCGGATTCCGGCACGTGTCCATCCCCTGTTCGAGCTCCTGCTTCGGGTTCCGATTTCACGATTATTCGACCCGCAGGATTCTGGCCGTCATGTCCATTCCCGGTGTCTCGATCGTCACCTCTTCACCTTCAGAACGACCGAGCAGCGCTTTCCCGAAGGGTGACTCGTTCGAGATTCTTCCTTCAGCCGGTCGTGATTCGACCGCGCCGACGATTGTGTAGGATTCCTCTTCGCCATCGATTTCGATAGTGACAGTTGAGCCGATTCGGACCGCGGAACCTGCGGCGTCATTGCTCTCGTCAATCAGTTCAACCCGCTTGAGCATCCGCTCGAGCTCGCGAATCCGGCCCTCGATGATGCTCTGATCGTGCTTCGCTGCGTCGTACGCCGCATTCTCCCGGAGATCGCCATGAGAGCGAGCTTCGGCGATTTCTTCGACATTCTTCGGTCGGTCGTGATTGACCAGCTGGTCGTACTCATCCTGCAGGGCTTTGAGCCCTTCTTTCGTCACCGGGACGCGTTCATTATTTGCCATAGATCGCTCCTGCTACTTTCTGGATGATTAATTCCCTTTGTCTGAAGCACAGCATGATTGACACGGGACGGCGCGCCGCCCGAGACATTATCTCTTGATCTTACGGCAGGAGTCATAGACTGACAATTGAGCCGGACCCCCGGGTGATCCGCCTGGTGCGAAGCTGGGCGATTTGTGTGCGACGCACTTATAATTGCCGAACAGTACTCAGCAAAGACAAGGCCAGTGCCTGGCCAGGATAGCGGAGTGGCGTGATGAGTGGAGTCATCGATGAACGGGTAACCGTTGATCTTGACGGCGATTTCGTCGTTTTTCTGATTGGAATGCGCATCAATAAGCTCTGGAAGGTGCACAAGTGGCTTCCGGTGTTTCTGGCGATGCCGCGGATGCTTCGGGAGTTGTCAAAGGCTGGCCCGGAATCCGGCTTTCTCGGCTATACCATGGGAATACCAGTTATTGTGCAATACTGGCGGTCTTTCGAGGCGTTGGAGTCCTATGCGCGCGATCCCGAGAATGAGCACTGGCCGGCGTGGGTTGATTTCAACAGGAAGATGAATCGAAATCGCGGAGACGTTGGCATCTGGCACGAAACGTACCTGATTCGCGAGGGCCAGTTCGAGGCAATCTACAGCGGAATGCCGGCGTTCGGGCTCGGAAAGATCGGTTCGCTCAGGCCGGCTACGGGATCCCGAAACGATGCCCGAGATCGCCTGCGCGGAGTGAGTGACGACGTCGTTCCATCTGGTGCCCGACACGAGGGTATCGCTAAACGGTAGTTAATTAGTCGCCCGTACCGTTGCGTTCCTGGATGATCTCGGGAATCAAAGGACTCTACCTGGCATCACGAAACCGGGCTGCGCGAAGCTAGCGAACGATTGCCTCCCGGGCTTGCTCTCTGCCCTCTTCGGTGAGGAAAAGGTGACTATTGCGCCGGACAATGATTCTGTTCCGTTCAGCCCATCGAACTGCTCGGTCGGCGAAGTCCGGGTTCCAGTTCAGATGGTCCTGCAAATGCTCGACGCGGTTTTCCTGCTCGGCGCTTGGAAGTCCTTCGTGGTTGAAGAGATGAATTGCCAGCATGATCCCCGCGAATTCCCAGCGTTGCCGGCGTCGTCGCAGGTAGCTCGCAACCAGCCCTCGTTGCGGGGCAAGCAAGTACGCGACGACGAAGATGATGCCGACCATGGAGGCCATCGAACCGGCTATCGACGCGTCGAGCATCCGGGCCATCCAGTAGCCAAGCACGGCAACGACTACTCCGATTCCTGCACTGTAGACCAGCATGAGCCGGAGCTGATCGGTTAACAGGTAGGCGATGGCAGGTGGCCCAACGATCAGCGCGACGACCAGAATGGCGCCGACCGCATCGAACGCCCCGACCGCGGTTACAGAGACAAGGCTCATCAGGCCATAGTGAATCAGGGCTGGTGAGAATCCGAGGGCGGCAGCAAGTCCGGTGTCGAAGGTTGCGAGTTTGAGTTCCTTGTAGAAGAGCAGAATGAAGATCAGATTGATGAGCAGGATGACGCTCATCATGACCAGTGCAGTCGGGCCGAGGTCAATCCCGAAGATCTCGGTCCGATTGAACGGCACAAAGGCAATCTCGCCCAGGAGCACGACATCGAGATCCAGGTGAATCCCGCGCGCGAATCTGGCAATCAGGATGACGCCAATGCTGAATAGCGCCGGGAAGACGATTCCGATGGCCGCGTCTTCTCTGACCAGCCGGGTCCGCTCCAGCAGTTCGACGAGGCTGACAGTCAAAACGCCAGTGGCGGCGGCCCCGATGATGAGAAAGGGCGACGAGAGATCCTGGACGATGAAAAACGCGACAACGATACCGGGCAGGATCGAATGCGTGATTGCATCGCTCATCATGGCCATCTGCCGCAGTACCAGGAAGACTCCGACGAGCGCGCAGGCGACGGCGACGACGATCGCAACAAGCTGGATCTCCATTTGAGCGGTGGACAGATCAAACATCACTGCCCTCCCGCTCTTCCTCTGCAAGATCACGAATTGCCTGCTCCCGGCCCCGTTCGGTGATCGTCCAGGTTTCTTCATCCGTTCGCTCGGCAAGACCGGCCTGTTCGAGATCTTCCAGACCGTGGTCAACCGCGACGCGGCCGGCGCTCATCGCTTCCAGGGTTGCGATGGAGTGTCCGCTGTCGTCGCCTGCATGCTGTTGACTCAGCCAGTAGAGGTCAGCCAGAACGACCCGAGAGCGAAGTTCCCGGCTCTGTCGGTGTTGACGTACCCATGCCCACAGTATTCCGCGGTTTGGAGCGAGGACGAGTGAGAACAGCACAATAGCGGTCAGACAGAGGACGATCGTGGGTCCTGTTGGCATTCGAGCGGCATAGGCGCTGATCAGAGCCCCGGTGACGCCTGCAAGGGCGCCGAAGAGGCCAGCGAGTGTGGTCACGAGGCCGAGTCGATCCGTCCATTGACGAGCCGCTGCTGCCGGTGCAACGACCATTGCGCTCATCAGAATCACACCGACGGTCTGGAGTCCGATGACGATGGCGATGACCAGAAGCGTCGTCAGAAGAACATCAAACCGGCGGACCGGCATACCAAGACTGAATGCGAACGCACGGTCGAACACGACGAGCTTGAATTCTTTCCAGAACAGGAGGAAGACCGCCATCGCTGCACCGCCGATGAGCAGCATCGTGCGGACATCGTCCCAGATGATTGCCGCTGCCTGACCAAAGAGGAATCGCTGGAGACCTGCTGCCGCGGCGTCCGGCTGTCGCTGGACGAAGGTCATCAGGACCATGCCGAACCCGAAGAAGACCGAAAGGACCAGCGCCAGACTGGCGTCCTGTTTGATCCGGGTTGTGTTGACGATTGCCATGATCGAGAGTGTTGCCAGCCAGCCAACGATCGCCGCACCCAGGATCAGGATGAGCGGGTCTCGACTACCGGTCAGCATGAAGGCCAGAATAATGCCTGGCAGGACGGCATGCGAGATGGAATCGCCAAGCAAGCTCTGTCGACGCAGAACGGCGAAAGTTCCGAGCGATCCGCTCACGAGCCCCAGCACCATGGCGCCGAGTGTGATGTTGCGGATGGTGTAGTCGGAGTAGATATCCGTGAGGAAATCGGGGAACATCGTCAGTCTTCTTCGACGGCTGCCTGTGCTGTCGCCGGTGCGGCAGCATCCCGGCTGAGAAATGCGACGCGACCACCGTAGGTCAGGCGCAGATTGGTCTCGTTGTAGACCTCCGAGACCGGTCCGCTGGCGATCTTGCGGATGTTAAGGAGTGCGACCCAGTCGAAGTAGTCGGGAACCGTCTGCAGGTCATGATGAACACAGACGACGGTCTTTCCTTCTGACCGCAGTTCCTTCAGCAGGGTGATGATCGCACGCTCTGTTGTGGCGTCCACGCCCTGGAACGGTTCGTCCATCAGATAAACATCCGCGTTCTGGACGAGTGCCCGTGCGAGGAAGACCCGCTGCTGCTGGCCGCCGGAGAGCTGGCTGATCTGCCGATCTGCGAACTCACCCATCGATACCTTGTCGAGCGCTTCCAGAGCGAGTTCGCGTTCACGGTTTCCCGGGCGCCGGATCCATCCGAGCGCGCCGTAGCGTCCCATCTGAACAACATCGAGCACGTTCGTTGGAAAATCCCAGTCGACCGACCCTCGCTGCGGCACATAGCCGACCCGGTCCCGGCTTTTCCGGTAGGGCTGACCAAGAATTTCGACCTGGCCCGCCGCGGGGCGAACCAGGTCGAGCATAGCCTTGATCAAGGTAGTTTTGCCGGCGCCGTTCGGACCGACGATTGCCATCAGCACTCCGGCGGGAACATCCAGATCCAGATCCCAGATGACCGGCCGGTCGTTGTAGGCAACTGTCAAATCTCGCACGGCAATCGCGGGTTGCGATTCCAGCGCTGCGGATGTCATCGTCGTCACCCCGTCTCAGGTCCACCGGCACTCCGGGATCATTGTACTGCGCATTAGTCTGCTGTGAGTGCGTCAACGATGACTTCGATGTTGAACCGGAAGGCATCAACGTATGTCGCACCATCACTGTCATCACCGCCAAGCGCGTCTCCATAAAGCGGTTCATCAGCGATCTGTACATCAAACCCGCGGTCGTTGACGGCTGCCTGGACCGCTTCAATTCCTTGAGGCGGAACCGCTGTTTCGAGGAATATGGCCCGGATCTCGCGCTCGACGATCAAGTCGGCGAGTTCCCGGATGTCGGATGCGGCGGCCTCGACATCGGTGGTCACTGGCTGCAGCCCGAGGACTTCCATGTCGAACGCGCTGCCGAAGTAGCCGAACGCATCGTGCGCAGTGATCAGGACTCGCTGCTGCTCGGGGATCTCCTCGATCCGGTCAGCGACGTAGTCCTTGAGCTCATCCAGGTCGGCGATGTAGGCATCGGCATTCTCACGGTAGGTGTCTTCATTGTCTGGGTCGAGATCGATGAACTCATCCCGGATGATTTCGGTCGAGCGTTCCCAGAGATCGATATCGAACCAGATATGCGGATCGTACGGCGCATCGAAGTCATCACCGAGCAGGTCATGATCCGGTTCGAGCAGGAGATCGTCGTCGATCTGTTCGGCCACTGCCAGGGTGCGAGTGCGCTCACTGATATCACCGAGAACATCCGACATCGCCCCTTCGAGGTGATGACCATTGTAGATGATTACGTCCGCCTCGCTCATGCGGGTTACATCGCCTTCACTAGCGACATAATCGTGTGGATCGATTCCAGGCCCCATCAGTGCTTGTGCCTGGACATGTTCTCCGCCGACACCGCTGACAGCGTCATGCAACCAGGTGGTGGTGCTGACGACATTGATGGGATCAGAAGAGGGATCGTCATCAGCATCATCAGAGGTTTCTGCGGCGGCATCGTCCTGTGCTCCAGCGTCGTCCGTCGCATCTCCGTTGGTATCGGTATCGCACGCGGCGACAACCAGCGCGAGGACGATTAGCAATCCAAACTGCGTGATTCGTGACAATCCCATTTCGTCCAACTCCTGACACTCCCCGAATAGCGTTCCTGATCTGCAAATTAGTTAAGGCTAATTTCAGGATTCACTATAGAGTTCGCAGGAGGGAGTGTCAAGGATGAGTGACAGATTGGCTGCAGGTCAGCCCCTTGATGGACGAAAACCTGGGCGGTTCCCTCGACTGATTCAGGGCTTTGTCGAGAAAAGCAAAGGAAGACCGGGCGGACAAATTTGCCCGCCCGTGTTGGTCTGAGGACTAACGGCAGCCGACCGTCCGGATGTCGTCAGTTCCTGTAAATGCGAAGTCGTCGATCGTGTTACCGGTGAGTTCAACGCTGGTATCGCCGCACGTGATCCCGGTTTCACTGGTCCAGAAATGCACGACGAGGTCCAGATCCCCATCGCCGTCGATATCCTCGAGGCTGCCACGCCATGCCTCAGCGCCATCCGGGCCAAAGCGTAGACTGCTCAGATCCACGCTCGCGGCTTCGAAGTCGACGGGATCTCCGTCAGCAACAGATGTCGTCAGGATGGCGACCGGAGTAGCGCCGCGACTTCGCGGACTGATCGGGCTCGGGTCGCTTCCCGGCAGGACATCGATCACGATGACGTCGGTTGAGGGCGGAGGATCGATGTCGTCGCCATTTTCGGAATCATCGCCGTTGCCGTCGGGAGGATCGAAGGAATACTGGTTCCCGTCACAGACCAGGTTGTCCGCACGGAGAGCCTCGAAGAACGCATCGAGCATTTGTGGTCCAAGGTCCACATTCGTTCCTTCAGGTATCTGAATAGTCGGCACGTCCGCAAAGTCGGTGACACATGGAACGGTGGGGACGTAGTAGCGGTCGTCACCAATGTCGACCCGTACGCTCGCCATCGGCTTGACTTCGACCGGTGGAGTGCCTTCGAGTTCGAACTCCAGTTCCAGGAAGAATGCCGGGCCGATCCGAGCATCGCCTTCTTCAAGTCCGAGCTCAGGTATCAACTCGTCGGGTATCTCGACGATGAGGAACGTGTTGCCTGTCTCTGCGTCAACAGTGGTGGTCGAATCGACGTTGAACGAATCGGTTTGCGTGATGACGAGCGGAACCGGATTATCGCCGGCACTTCGTCTCAGGTTGCCGGAGTAGTTGGAGACGTTTTCCGGGACCTGCAGGATCAGCGGGTCGATTAGCACGCCGAACAGCCCGAACTCCGAGATCAACTCGAACGTCGATACGACCTCGATGACCAGGCCCTCTTCGCTATCGCTGCGATCGATGAACCAGTATTGGCAATCGAAGACCGTGCCAGACGAGTCTTCGAGCTCCTGGCGTACGCAGAAGGCGAAGTTCGAATCGGTGCCGAACGTAACGATCAGTCTGTCGGACGGTAAGGTACCCACACCTCCTATCATTGTGCGAATGAAACATCCACTCAGAATAAATGAGCAGAGGATTACCACCGCTCCTGTGGCAAGAGCGCGTCTGAACGCGTGCATGGGACTTCCTTTTCCTGATCGGGGGTGTGTCCCCGGCAACGACCCATCGTGAGTGACGATGCCCAGGAATTGTGTGTAGATGTATACAGTTTATAGGCAAATCGGTGTAAGTCAACTGGTCGGTGCGAGTGGCCTACACGCGAGACTGAGCTGTGCCGAGGTTGAGGGCAGAACTCCCGACCGGACGTCGGGAGTCAGTGTAAGGCCTATCTGGAGTCTGTGTCTGAGTTACGCGGTGGCTTCCCAGCAGCAGCGAGCGCCATGTTCGTTCATGATCGCGCACACGCGCTCGGTATCTCTCCCTGCGACGACCACGATCATGATCTCGTGTGGCTTGAGCGGAATCTCGAAGCGTTGTTCGATATCGCTCAGATGCTGGATTTGCGCCGCCATACCGACTTGAGCGCCAACATAGGCACCCCAGAGCGCGCCCTGCAGCCCTCCGTAGAGCAGGGCTCCTCCTACCCCGATGAATCCGAGAGGCGGAACCAGAATGGTCATGACGCTCATTCCGGCGAGTATGCCAATCGGGGCTCCGATAATCCCGCCAGTTCCCAGGCCTTTCAAGGTGTCGGCTACGGATTTGTCGAGAAGATGATAGTGCGTAGGGTCCGGTACCATAATGCCGAAATCGTTATCGGCGTAACCCAGTTCCCGGAGTTCATCCATCGCCGCTTTTGCCTCCACCTCGCTGGAAAAAACCGCAGGAACAACATCTTTCAGTGCTTTGACTTTCATGGCTTAACTCTCCGTCACTACACGCGAATGTCTGGCGATGACCATCTAGACCCGTTGTCGGATCCAGCCTGGGCTATCGCTAGCCGGGAACGAATCCTGTGAAGCCAGGTCTACGGCGTCGATCTCATCGTTTTGTTCTGGTTCCGCCTTGTCGCGCAACGGCGCCGGTAGACGAAGCGTCGTCCACCCCTGAATCCGCGATGAAAGTGGAGGAAGCGCAGGCGCCTTCGGTTGCCGAGCCAGACGCTGCGTAACTAGAAATGCAAGCATAATCGCAGCCAGTAGCAGAGACCCGGAAATCCACCAGCTTCGATTCCTTTCCCTGATTTCACCGATGTTGGTTTCCATCGAGAGCTCCCTGTCCGGTAGTCGTACTGACTGAACGCCATACGTGAACGTGCCGGCACTGTGATTGCCGAGCCATCACCCTGAATTTGGCATGTCTTGCATTTCGGAATGAACAGCTTTTGATCTGTGCGTGTTTCAGGTGTGCAACAAAGTGTGGATTCGGGTGGAAACATCGAGGGCGGAGCTCGACGCGAATGGATTGTTCAGTGACGCTAAGCAGAGTCGATCTTGAGGCTGGATATTTATTCAGGAGACGGGTGGAGCAATACGTCGGTGGCACGTGCCACCGACGTAGCTCATCAGGGTTTCGTCCACTCGTTGGATCCGGGGATTTTCAGCGAGTGTTAGTTGACTGTCAACGTACCCCACTGGCCGGATTCGTAGTGGCCGGGGATCGTGCAGATGAACTCATACTCGCCAGCTTCGTCTGGCAACGTGAGCGTAATCGAATCACTTTCGCCAGCGTCGAGTTCGAGCTGGGCCTGACTCTCGGGCCAGGCATCGAAGCCATCGCCGCGAGCGTCGCCTTCCTCGAGCGTGAAGTTATGGACCTGGTCACCGGTGTTTTCCAGTTCGATCGTGAGTTCTGAACCGGCATCGCCGGAGATCTCGTCCGGATCGAAGTAGAACTCTCCCATTTCCATGCTGATCGAATCGCCGTTTGCCGCTTCGCCATCGTCGGCCGCGTCATCATCGCCATTACAGGCGGCGACAATGAGCGACAGCGCGAGCGTCAGCAGCAGAAGTGTGGCGAATTTTCGCATCACACCGATCCCTTCTCTATTCACTTGCCCGCTTGAACGTTCCGACGTGCCGCGCTCACCAATGCTCACAATGTAACACGAAAGATGAGCACTTGATAGCTGTTGCCTGAGTGTTAGCTGCGGATGTCGTGGATGAAGAGATCTACACTGGGGCTTGACAATGAGAGTGGGGTCGGCTACGCTATGCCATTATGAATGAGATGACTGCCGCCCAAATCCAAATCCCGCAAAGTGGTAACTGGTATTACTTTTATTTTACCCCTCCGGCGTTGCTGGTGGGGCGATCGGGGTTTGACGACCGGTAGCCACCATTCATAACCAGCAACGTCGGAGGAGCAGAGGTTTTCAAACCTCTGTTTTTTTGTTTTCTGGAATCGGTGAGGTTCCGCGGAGGTGCCGCGGAGGAGCGGCACAAGAGCAGAGAGGAAGTTCCGAAATGCTTATCACGATGAAGGCGGACGCTAGTACGCAGGCTACGGATTCGGTCATCAATATGCTGACCGGCCGTGGCTTCGAGGTTCACACCATCCGCTCGAGCGGCGCGGCGGTAATTGGCGTCAACGGCAAACCGATCCCAGAGGATTTGCCATCCAGCATGCAGATAGCCGATGGGGTCTCCCACGTCGATCTTCATCCCTCGAAATACCCGCTGGCTGCGCGGTCCTCGAGGCCAGAGGGCACCGTCGTCCGGGTCGGTGAGACGACCATCGGCGGACTCGAACCAGCAATCATCGCTGGGCCATGTGTGATCGAGACCGAAGACGAGCTTATTTCGATCGCACAGGGCGTAAAACGGCACGGCGCCACCCTCCTCCGTGGCGGCGCATTCAAACCCCGCACCTCACCGTATAGCTTCCAGGGACACGGCGAACTCGGACTCGAAATGCTGGCGAAGGCCCGCGAAGAAACCGGCTTGCCAGTCGTGACCGAAGTGATGGAGCCGGGCGCGGTCGAGATGGTCGCGCATTACGCGGATGTCCTGCAGATCGGCTCCCGCAACATGATGAACTTCCCTCTGCTCCGGGCAGTGTCGCAGGTCGACAAGCCCGTTCTACTCAAACGCGGTTTTGCCGCGACGATCGAAGAGTGGCTCCAGTCCGCCGAGTACATTCTGGCCGGCGGAAACGACCGCGTGATTCTCTGCGAGCGCGGAATCCGCAGCTTCGATCAAGCGACCCGGTTCACGCTGGATCTCAACGCGGTCCCGTTGTTGCGAGAATTGACGCACCTTCCCGTTGTAGTGGACCCGAGTCACGGGACAGGACGCCGGGAAATGGTTGCCCCGATGTCAGCCGCTGGAATGGCGGCAGGCGCCCATGGGTTGATCATTGAAGTGCACCCGCAGCCGGATACCGCGATGTGCGACGGCCCGCAGACGATCTATGTCGATGATCTGGCGGGGATTGTCAGCCACGCTCGCACGATCAGCGCGATGATGAGCACCGGGGTTCCAACGAAGGTGCCCGCATAGGTCCAAGTGATAATCAGCTACCGACAGCATCTCTCCTCCTCACGGTCAACGCCCGAGTTACACCCACCCGGGCGTTGATTTGTCTCGTGAGCAAAGTCTATGCAGAGGTGTGTTGCTTTTCAGGCACAAATGCCGCGTAGCCGTCGGCGAGGTCGTAGATGATTGCGCTTTGCGGAAGCGTTCGGATCTTCCAGAGAATCCAGAGATCGCCGATCGCACCTGCGGCATTGACCACCGCGAATCCAAGGATGTACATGAACCAGTCCGGATTCAACGGAAACAGCAATATACATACGAACGAGAGAATGACCAGCGGCGCTGCCGTGATATATCGGTACTGGCGTGGAGTCACCGGCTCTTCGAAGCTCGTATAGGCGTATCCCGAGCCAACGCCATAGAAGGGCCGAGCCCCGAGAAGTTTCGCGACGAGACCGTGGACTACCTCGTGGGCGATTGGTACAACGATAACGACAATAATCGCCAGGATCAGCAAGTTGAGCAATCCGAGTTGGAGGACGACAACGCCGCCCGGTTGCATCAGTGCCCCGAGAAAGTAAAAGAACACCCCGAACGGAATTGCGAGTGGAAACGACAGGAGATTGAGCCGTTTGATCGGGATGGCTGGGCGTTGCTCCAGCCGATACCCGGGCAGGTCCGGCGGATCATGCCTGAGCTTCGGATCTCCTGAAACGTGCGTCGTCACGTTTCACCTACCGATTCTTCCAGGGGACGCGCCCGGCCAGTGCCATCGCCCGCTCGATCGTGCCCTGGATTCGCTCGAGTTCTTCAGCTGAGGCAGGAGATTCGGTATCGAGGAGCCGATCGATCAACTGATCAAGCGGAAGCGATACCGAGTAATACGCGGTGTTGCCGAGACCGCGAGGACTGGACTGGAGATAGGCACCGCTTACCGCTTGAGCGAAGAGTTCGGCGTCTTCAGTTGAGAGCCCTACTTCGTTGAGCCAGACCGGCAGCATCGCCAGATCGACGGACGCATCGGTTACTCTGGCCCGCTGCCAGTTCACGACCGCGGTGACGTCCTCGCCCACAGCGATGAGGTTCTCCGGATGGAATCTGCCATGACAGATGCAGAGGGAAACTTCCACTGGACGACGAAGCTCCAGCCAGTCGATCACCTTGCGAATGAACGGTGCCCATTCGTCGGGCACGTAATCGACGTTTGACTCCCGCCACTGGACTTCTTCTTCGACCTGATCATCGATGATGTCTTCGGGAAGCGATTCCTCATCAGCCAGCCATGGCGCGATTTTCGTCCAGTCCAGCGAGTGGATCCGGGCGAGCATTCGGGCATAGGTGAAGGCGATCGCGGAGATCTCCCAGCGCATTCCCAGGTTCTCGAGTGCGTGGGCGATTGATTCGCCCTCGACCTGGGATGCCAGCATGACTGACGTATTGCCCGCGGTTCCCGCTGTAATGAGCTCGGGAACGGGGACTTCAGTGGCGGCAAGAGCGCCGAGCATGCGGACCTCGTGGCTGTTATCAGCAGGCCCGGTCCATACCAGAAAGTGGCCCATGTTCAGATCACCATCGGACTTCCACGAGACATTGAGTCGCGGCATGGGATGCTCGGTCAGGAATGTGGCGTCGTCCCGAATGGAGATGTCGGTTGCATCGGCGTGAAGGTTGGTTACTGCGTTGGTGAGTGCGATCTGGATCTGCTCGGTCATTCTACTCCCTGACTTCCCTGATTCGTGTCTGATTCAAGCCTACCGCAACGCTCAACGCCCGTTGACACAGATTCACTGCTACAATGCGAAAGTCAACGCATCGTGTGCGCAACTAACCCCGTTTCACCGGAGGAGGTATCTGACGTGAGTGACCTGATGCGGGAGATCGACCGCCACGTGATCGGCGAGATCTGGACGTCCGATGTTGCCTATCAGAGCCTGAAGCACCTGTGTGATGACATCGGGCATCGCTTCGGCGGTAGCGACAGTGAACATAATGGAGCGAAGTATCTGGAGCAGAAGTTCAAGGAATACGGGCTCCAGAACGTCCACCTCGAAGAGTTCCCCATGTACAGCTGGGAGCGTGGCGAGTGCTTTCTGGCGATGACCGAACCGGTCGAGCGGTCGTTCTCGGCGATCAGCATGCCGTATACGGGAACCGAGAACATCGAAGGCGAACTGATCGATGTCGGTGAAGGGGAGGCGCCTGATTTTGAACGGCTCGGCGACAGGATCCGCGGCAAGATTGTCCTGACTGACGCGGAGACCAACCGCCCGGGCCAGACGAAGAGTCACCGCACGGACAAGTACAGGCGTGCTGTCGAGTACGGTGCGAGCGCGGCGATCTTCATCAATCAGAACCCGGGCCTGCTGCATATTACCGGGGCACTGTATGGCCGAGAGCCGGGTAGCGATACGGTGGAAGGCCATACCGCGGCCATTCCGGGGATCGGTGTCAACTACGAGTCGGGTATGACAATCCGCCGGCTGGCCGAACGTGGCAGCCCGAAGATGCGATTGCGGGTGCGGAATTCGGTGTATCGATCCACGTCTTACAACGTGATCGGCGATATCCCCGGTAGTGAGAAGCCGGACGAGATCGTGCTTTTCGGTGGACATTATGACGGCCATGACATTGCCCCGGGCGCGACAGACGACACTGCCGGGACCTTGACCGGGCTTGAAGCGGGGCGTGCTCTCGCTCCATTTGCCGGAAAGCTGAAGCGTACCGTCCGGATCATCAGCTTCGCGTGCGAAGAGATTGGTCTGCTCGGATCCTGGAACCATTGCGAGCAGTACGGCAAGTCGGGTTCGAACGAGAAACTCGTGTTCATGGTGAATCTCGACGGCGCCGGTCGTGGCAAGGGCGGCATGGAACAGGTGATCGTCACCGGTGACAACGACGAGCTGGTGTCGTATTTCGAAGGCCTTGGCGACGACCTGAAGTACGATTTCCCCGTGACCTCGGGTTTATCGGCGCATTCGGATCACTTTCCGTACTTCCTGAACGGGTACCCGAGCGCCACGCTTCGTAGCCAGGATGCAACCGCCGGGATGATCGGTCGTGGCTATGGCCACACCGAGGCGGATACGGTAGACAAGGTCACCATCCGCGGCCTGCAGATGAGTGCGGTGCTCGTGGCGCGGCTGGCTGCCAGACTCGCGAATGACGACACGTTCCCGGCGAAGTCCATGACGCAGAACGAGGTCAAGTCGATGCTGGAGTCGAAGAACATGGATCACTTCCTCGAGCACCACTGGGGACGGGCGAATCGGGTCCTATGAGAATCCTTGCGATCACCCCGTACCTGCCGGCGCCGCCAGATTTTGGCGGCGCTGCGCGAATCTATAATATCCTCCGGCAGCTTCAGGAGCGCGCCGAGGTTACCGTCTTCAGCCTGGCAGGGCCGGACGACGAAACGGCTGAATCGGCCAGGAGTTTTGAGCGCCTGGTAACGGCGCCTGTGCCGATGACGGCTCGGTCGCCGGCCAATCGGGCCAAGCGCGCCGTGCAGGTCAAGTCCGCGTTATCCCGGCAATCCTTTCAACATCGCTTCTACTGGCACGAGAGTGCTCAGGAGCGACTGGACGATCTGCTAGGTCGCGAATCGTTTGACATCGTCCAGATCGAGTTCTCGCAGATGGCGGCGTATCGCACCAACGGGACTGCAAGGCGTGTGCTCGATCTCCACAACATCGAATACGACGTCCTCCGGCAGGCTGCCGCGAACTCGACCGGCGCCAAGAGGATCTTCAACCGGTGGGAATGGCGAAAGCTGCGTAACGAGGAGGAACAGGCCTGGCGAGATGCTGATCTCTGCCTGGCAACCTCGGAGCCTGATGCCGCCCGGGTGCGGGAGAGTATCGGAAAGGATTGCCTCGTCATTCCGAACGGGGTAGATGACACTTTTTTCGAGCGCCAGCCGATGGATGTGGCCGAGCCCGGTTCGATCGTGTTCACCGGGGCGATCCGGTATCAGCCAAATGCTGATGCCGTGACCTATTTCGTGCGGCGCGTCTGGCCGTTGATCCGGGATCTGGAGCCCAACGCGACGTTCAACATTGTCGGCGCCGATCCGCCGGATGAGGTTGTGAGACTGGGTGAACTCTCCGGTGTCCGGGTGAGCGGTTCGGTGGATGATGTTCGGCCGTGGCTGCGTTCTGCGTCAGTCGTGGTGGTGCCGTTGCTGAGCGGAGGCGGAACCAGATTGAAGATTCTCGAAGCCTTTTCCAGCGGCCGGCCGGTCGTTTCGACCACGGTCGGGGCTTCAGGACTGGAAGTCGAGGACGACAAACACCTGATCATCTC
>SLMJ01000166.1 GCA_007133615.1 Thermomicrobiaceae bacterium
ACTGGTCAGCATGATCTCGAGCTGCAACGAGTTGACGACGCAGACAGTGCGTCGATTCACGTTCGACGACCCGAGCACGCCAGCGAGAATTCGATCTCGTTTTTCGGTGAAGCCCTTGTTCCAGCAGTTCGAACAGACCATCTGATCGATCAGATTCATTCCGAAGACCTTCAAAGACTGTTTCACCGGGAGGTCGAGCTCTGGGTCGAACTCGGTGGGCAGGAATGGATCGTCCATCCTGCAGCCAGCAATCGGATCGTCGCCCCGGAGTTCGCGCTCGAAAGCGACACTAACCCGGACAACAACTTGTTGGCGCTGTCACGAGAACACCCCGGAATGATCGCGCTGATTGGCCGCTCCGAGGCGAGCTACCGTCTTCAGACGCTGATCGTGGACGATGTCGACCCCATTCGTGACGAACTCACCCGCGACAACTGGCAATGGTGGGAGTCAATCGCAATCGAGGTTGAACCACAAGAAAACGAACCGGGCGAAGCTTTCCGCAGAGCCCTTGAAGACACCGGTTCGCCTGAAGAAGCGGGTCGCAGAACGATGCTCAGCGTGGTCGGCGATGTGATGCTTGGCCGCACACCACATCGAATCATGTACGAACGCAACGACTGGATCGCACCGTTCCCGCTGGTAACTGACGAACTACAGAGAGGCGATCTTACGATCGGCAACCTGGAATGCGCGATCACCGACTCATTTGATCCGCCGGCCGATCCGACCACGTTCTCATTCATGACCTATACAAATGCAGTCGAAGGGCTGACTTACGCCGGATTTCACGCGCTCTCCGGTGCCAACAACCATGCAATGGATTTCGGGATCGTCGGAGTTCAGGACACGACGGCAGCCCTGGAGGCCGCTGGAATCCAGCATTTCGGTGCTGGAAACAATCTGGAGGAAGCACGGGAGCCGTGCCTGCTCGAGCACGACGGCGTGACGTTCGGCCTGCTCGGTTACGACGCCATTTCCATGAACTACGCCGCGGCAACCGCGGAGAGTGGGGGCATCGCACCAATGATCCAGGAGTACGTCGAGGAAGATATCCGACGTACTCGGGAAGTCGCCGATGTAGTCATTCCCTACTTTCACTGGGGAGTTGAGTACACGCTCACGCCGACTGAAGGCGATCGCCTCATGGCTCATGCGGCCGTCGATGCAGGCGCAGATCTCGTTCTCGGCGGACACCCGCACTGGGTGCAGGGCATGGAGATCTACAACGACACCGCGATCTTCTACTCCACCGCGAACTTCGTCTTTGACCAGGAATGGTCGTTCGAGACCAAACAGAGCTTCGTGCTTCATCTGATCTTCGACGGAGCCACGCTCATCGGATATCGTGTCGTGCCGGCGCTGATTGAGGAATTCCATCGACCGCGGATCGTTGAAGACGACGTGCGAAACACGATTCTCGGACGGTTCTGGGCCTCGAGCGAAATCATCGCCGACACGCCGATCTAGGCAAACCCGACTCATAGGCCAGAAACGGGTATAATCCGCCGGGCGATCTGCAGAACCCTCGCGATCGCCACCGACCACCATGTCTGAATCCGGAACGGAGAACAGCTCGTGACGACTCGCATGCGCGGTGGAGTCGCCGCAGTCAAAGCGCTTGAAGCAAACGGTGTCGATACCGTGTTCGGAATCCCCGGAGTCCACACGCTGGAGATTTACGACGCGCTGATTGACTCATCGATCAAACACATTCTCGCCCGGCACGAGCAAGGCGCCGGATTCATGGCAGACGGCTACGCCCGGGCAACCGGCAAGCCTGGAGTCGCCGTCATCATCACCGGTCCTGGTATCACCAACGTCGCCACCCCGATCGGCGAGGCCTACACAGACTCCGTTCCGGTGCTGGTGTTGTCGTCGAACGTCGAGCGCGTCTGGGCGGACAAGATGCTCGGCCATCTGCACGACCTGTCCGATCAACTCGGTGTCATGGCCACGGTCACCAAGTGGAATGATCGAGCGCTCGATGTGAACGCGATCCCGGCGCTCCTGAATCAGGCGTTCCAGAACATGTCGTTCGGACGACCACGGCCGACCCACGTTGAGGTTCCGATTGACGTCCTGGCCGAGTTCGGGGAAACGACCGTCGCACCCGCCCCCGTGATCAACCCACCGGCCCCGGATGCTGGCACCATCGAGTCGGCCCTCGACCTGATCCAGAATGCCAGCAAGGTGGTCATTTACTGCGGTGGTGGAGCCATGCATCACGACGCCGGAGAGGCGATCGCGTCACTTGCTGAACGGCTCGGAGCGCCGATCGTGACGTCAGCAATGGGCAAGGGCGCCGTCTCCGATCGTCACCCGCTCGTAGTTGGCAACAACTGGGAACGCGGCAACGCGGTCGACGAGATGCTCAAGGATGCCGACCTCGCCATCGTCTTCGGCAGCAAGCTCGGCGCGCAGGAGACCGATTATCAGCGCATGCCGCTGCCTGAGAACCTGATCCGCGTCGAGGTCGACTCTGGCGAAGTCCTCAGAAACTACACTCCGGCAGTGCCGGTCGTTGCCGACAGCAACCAGGCTGCAAAGGCGTTGCTCGCCGGTATAGATGCCCGCGGAGTCTCGCTGTCGTCGTGGTCAACTGACGATGTTCAGAAGATTAAATCCCGGGCACTGGGTCAGTGCTGGGGAAGCGCCCATCAGCCGTACGTTGACGCGCTGCGCAACGCGATTCCTGATGATGGCATCCTGGTCAATGACATGACCCTGATGGCGTATCTCAACAACCGCCGCTATCCGGTTTACGCACCGCGTACCTTCTTCTTCCCGGCAGGGTACGGGACGCTCGGCTATGCGCTTCCGGCGGCGATTGGCGCAAAGCTTGGTTGTCCGGACAAAACCGTCGTAGCAGTCATGGGCGATGGCGGCTTCCAGTACACCATGCAGGAACTGGCAACTGCCATGCAGTTCGAAATCTCGCTGCCAATCGTCATCTTCAACGACTCGACCTACACAGCGGTCAAGGAAGAACAGGCAGCCGAACACGACCGGCGATTCATTGCCGTCGACCTCAAGAACCCCGATTTCGTTGCGCTGGCGAAATCCTACGGTATCCAGGCCGTGCGGGCTGAATCACCCGAGGCGCTGCAACAGGAGATCGAGGCAGCAAAGGAACGCTCCGGCCCCACTGTCATCGATACGCCGATCGATATTCATTTCAACTAGGAAATCTCACTCCCCTCCCGGATCCGGGAGGGGGGTTCTACATGGCCAGCGCCCGCGTGAGGACGTCCTCTGTACTATTCGACCCACTAAGGATGAGTCCAACCGGACCAGTTCCGGGTATCTCGGCACCGGCCAGCACTGCAGCCAGCGTGGCTGCTCCAGCACCTTCCAGCACGAGCCGTTCGGCGATCATTCCGTGTCGTACACCGTTGAGAATTGAGTCTTCGTCAACGAGGTGGATTGCAGCGACGTCCCTGCGAATTATCTGAAACGGCAGTTTCGATCGCGTCGCGTTACCTGCCAGCCCATCAGCGACAGTGTCCGAGCCCGAGACATCGACGATCTTCCCGGCATGGAGTGATTCGTACATCGCAGGCCAGGCGGTCGTCTGAACACCAAGGACCGTGCTATTCGGGCTGACCGCTTTCATCACCACGGCAGAGCCCGCGAGCAATCCGCCAGACGCCACCGGTGCGAGAAGCACGTCGAGATCAGGCACCTGCCGGATCGCATCCAGTGCCGCAGTTCCGTGACCAGCGATCACGTCTGCATCGAACGAATTCACGATCTCCAGCGCGTTCTTTTCAGCGTAGGCATACATACAATCTTCGGCTTCATCGAATCCGTCGCCCATTTCCAGCACATTCGCGCCAAGCGATCTGAGCGTCTTCAGCTTCGCCTCTGACGCCCCTGTCGGAACGACAACCGTCGATTCAACGCCAACGATTCCGGCAGCGACGGTCATCCCGATCGCGTGGTTGCCAGAAGACGCTGTGACAACCGGCCGTCCGCCCCGGCAGGCATGGAGCATCATCCGGTTCAATGCACCGCGAAACTTGAATGAGCCAGTGCGCTGCAGTGATTCGGGGATCAGCCAGACGTCTCGTTCGAGTTGATCGCTGAGTGAATCACTTCGTCGTGGAACAACCGGGTAAAGCTCGTGTCGAAGGCGGTTTGACGCCGCTATAACGTCCTGAAGTCCCGGCTCGATCTCCTGCCCGTGCCCCAACGTGTCCCCCTCTGATCGGCAACCAGCATCGTCGACTTGACGTTCGCACACTGTTGCCCCTACACTTCGCACACGATTGAATTGCAGGAGCAGCAATGACTGAACGCAATCCAGCGCATCCTATCACGCCGAACGGGCCCGGTCTCCGGGATAGCTATGGCGTGACCATTATTATTGAGATTATCGAGCCCCGCGTGCCGGGGCATCTTGCGTTGGGAGGCATCCTGTAGAGCAATCGGAATTGAATAGATCAACGTTGGATGAGATGCCTCCCGTTTGTGGGAGGTTTTTTTGTTGCTGATTTCAGGGAGTGTGAACCATGTCGCAGCGGCGGATCGATATCTACGACACAACATTGCGGGACGGCAGCCAGGGTCACGGACTCTCGCTTACCTCACAGGACAAGCTCAAGGTCGCCCGGGCACTTGATCGTCTTGGCGTCGCCTACATCGAAGGCGGCTGGCCGGGATCGAATCCCAAAGACATCGAGTTTTTCGATGTCGCTGCCCGGGAATCCTGGCAGAACGCAAGAATCGCCGCGTTCGGGAGCACCCGGCGAGCTGGAGCGAACGTCGAAGATGACGAGAACGTTCGGTTGTTGATCGATGCGAAAACCCCAACCGTCACTATCGTCGGAAAGGCTTCCCGCTTTCAAGTTGACCGTGTCCTCGGGACCACCGCGGAGGAGAACGTGCGCATGGTCGCCGATACGGTGGAATTCCTGAAACGAAACGATCGCGAGGTCTTCTTCGATGCCGAGCATTTCTTTGATGGCTGGAAGCAGGATCGCGAATACACGTTGGAGGTCTGCCAGGCTGCGGCCGAAGCCGGCGCCGACGCCGTCATCCTCTGTGACACCAACGGCGGGGCGATGCCTGGGTTTGTGCGCGACGCAGTTACCGAGATCGGCTCGCTCCTCACCTGCCCGGTCGGAATCCATACCCACAACGACTGTGAGCTGGCGCTCGCCAATGCCGTGGCCGGCGTTGAATCAGGCGCAATCCAGGTTCAGGGGACCATAAACGGCTATGGCGAACGTGTCGGCAACGCAAACCTGTGCTCGGTAATCCCGGTTATCGAACACAAGATGGGCGTTACTTGCCTGCCCGAGGGACATCTGGCCCAACTGACCGACACGTCCCGCTACGTCGCCGAGGTCGCGAACGTCATCCATGATCCCCGCCTGCCGTTTGTCGGGACACACGCGTTCACCCACAAGGCGGGACTCCACGTCAACGCGGTAGCCAAGGACCCGGTTGCCTATGAACACATGGACCCTGGCGTAGTTGGAAATAGCCGTAACGTGCTTGTCTCCGAGCTCAGCGGCCGCAGCAACATCATCATGAAAGCAGATACCTTCGGGATCGACCTCCGCGATCAACCGCAGGTCGTCTCCCGTCTCGTCAAGCGGATCAAGGAGCTCGAGCACCAGGGTTACTGGTTTGAAGATGCGGATGGTTCGCTGGAGCTGCTGATCCGACGGGAGATGGAGGGGTATGTTCCGCCGTTCGAGGCACTGGACTACACCGTCCTGGCGGAGTATCGCGGGAGCCGCGGAACCCTCGCCGAAGCAATGGTGAAGCTGGACATCCATGGCCAGACTTACCACACCGCTGCGGAAGGCAACGGCCCGGTCAACGCGCTCGATACAGCGACCAGAAAGGCACTTCTGGAACTCTATCCCCAGATCGCGAACGTGGAGCTCGAAGACTACAAAGTTCGGGTCCTCGACGATCATCACGGTACCGGTGCGGTCGTGCGCGTCTGGATCCGGTCCGGAGACGGGAATCGCTCCTGGCAGACCGTTGGGTCGTCGCCGAATGTGATCGCGGCGTCGTGGATGGCGCTTGCGGACAGCCTGACGTACTCGCTGGTCGTTCCAACTCGTGATTCTGCAGAGACCGTCGCCGCGGACGACTAGCCAGGCGGCACATAACTTGCAATAATTACGTCAAGCGAAATAACAAAGTCGCTTCAGGTCTCTCGCGTATCGCACTAAATCCTGGAATCGAGGGACGACATGCAAGCTGACCGCATGCAGATCGCCGTGTGGATCATGCTCCCTGTTGTGGGGCTGCTTCTGCTAATGCTGGTGATCGGCGCCCGGGGCGGGATCTTCATCCTCCCGGTAATCGCGTTGTTCTTCGTGCTGTTCATTCTTCCCGTCTGGATCAGGCACGAACGCGAGCAGCGACGTACCCGATCCGACAGCGAGGGTGAGCAGTAATGACTACCGTTGCGACACTGCCAGTGATCGCAGCCGATTGATCGCGGCGCTGATTTCGAAGCGTCGCGGTCGAGCGAAATCACCTGGATGACCACGAAAGCCCGAGACAACGTCAATCGGCTTTTCGCGTAGCAGATCGTCGATCGCGTCCACGATTTCGTCGACCGACTTCTCCCCATCGATGATGCCCCTGGTCTTCGCGTGCACCAGGATCTCGGCGATTCCGCGCGTCTGACTGGGATCGACGATCTGTTCAACCTGCCTCAGGTCGATCTGCTCATCGCCAAATCCGATCTCTTCCGTCCCCCTGGCACGTGTCTTCGTTCGATTCTTTTTCGTCGGATCAATGGAAGATGGCTCGGGGATTCGCCGGGCAACCGGCAGGGATTCGCAGGCGTCGACCGGACGTGATTCGATCAAGGAACGAGCGTTCGCGGTAACGTCGTGCGGCTCGTACTCATTCATCCAGATCACCGTATCCGCGACGCCAAAGTAGTCACCCGCTCCGCCCATGACAAGAATCGTTGAAACACCGTTCTGCTCGTAGAGCTGGCGCACGCGATCGATAAACGGCGTGATCGGCTCGGACTGATCAGGTACGAGTCGACGCATCACATCGTCCCGGATCATGAAGTTCGTAGCACAGGTATCCTCGTCCATCAGCAGGAGACGGCTGCCAACCTCGAGTGACTCCAGAATGTTCGCTGCCTGGGATGTGGAACCCGAGGCGTTCTCGCTTGAGAAGTTCTCGGTCGTTCGCCCGAGCGGCAGCTTGTTGATGAAGGGCCGGAGATCGTTCCCGGACACACTCCGGCCATCCTCGGCTCGAATCTTCACCGCATCATCCCGCGTCACCACGCATTCCCGACCGTCGCCCGGAATGTGGTTGTAGACACCGCGTGAGAGCGCGTCGAGCAACGTCGATTTGCCATGGAAGCCACCGCCAACTATCAGCGACACGCCCTCGGGAACTCCCATCCCACGGATCGGTCCGGCGTTCGGGCGATTCAGTTCCACTGCCAGGGAATCAGGCGATTTGAAGGTGACCACTTCTCCACGCATCGGGCGATCACTCACGCCGCTTGCCCGTGGGAGAACCGATCCATCGCCCACGAATGCAACCAGGTTGTGTTCAGCGAGCTGGCGGCGGAGCGCGTCCTGATCCGTCGTCGTGTCAAGAAACGAACGCCCGTTGGCCAGCGCGTCAGCATCGAGCACGCAGGCCCGCTTCGCCAGTTCCGGAAGTTGCTCGGTCAGCAGGGAATCGGCAACACGTCCCAGAATCGTTCGCCCTTGTGCCGGCAGTCCAGCGGATACCCGGAGCTCGACCGTGTCGTCCGAAATACGACAGGCGGTACGCTCCAGAATTTCCTGTCTGCCCGAGTCAATCTGCACGTTGCCGGACTTGCCGGACCCTTTGCCGCTTCCGGAACCCGACTTCACCGCGTCGCGAAATCGGCGGGCAAGAAAGTCTTCCAACGCGGTCCGTTCCAGATCAGAACGCATCTCGGGCAATTCGAGATCACCGCGTTCAAAGATCAGGCGCATCCGTGAGGGAGAGGCAAACGGATCGGCCTGCACATGGTCGATTGCCAGAACCAGGTTGCCGATCTGAAACTGATCCTGTATGTCGCGATAGGCCTTGTACCCTTTTCGATCGATCCTGTTCAGCGTCTTCTTCAGCTGGTCTACGTTCTTCATTACGAACTCAACAGTCCATTTCTTCGTGCTTCGACGTTTCCAGTCACGCTCGGGCGCATGTTGCAGGCCAAAGTGCGGATGCTATCCTGAACAGGAATCGAGCGCGCCCGAGGAACAGGAATCAACATGCCGCAGATCCCGCGAGAATTCGGAACACTGTACTACCGAGCCCGAGGTGAAGGCCCGGAATGTATCGTTCTCCTGCATGATTACTTCGGGACGCACCAGAGTTGGGATGTTCAGGCGTTGCAGTGTTCTCGCTACATGCTGGTGCTTGCGCCGGATCTTCGTGCCCACGGCAAATCTGTCTTGAACCAGGGAGGCATGTCGATTCGCGAAATGGCTGAAGACATTCTCGCGATGCTGGACGACGCTGACGTTGATCGAGCGCACCTCGCCGGCTGCAGTCACGGGGCGGTGATCGCGCTGCATCTGGCGCGCATGTCGCCAGAGCGAGTCGCGTCTATCACAGTCACGTCGATCCCGGACCTGGCCGAACCAGACGTTATCGAGTACGGAAAGCAGTTCGTTTCGTCCGTTTACCCCCGCCTGGAGGCTGAACTCGCTGAGATTCACGGAAGTCGAGCAGAGGGGTACGTTCGGGAAATTTTGCTTGCATCATTCCGTCAAAGCCTGGAATCACCACCCGACGACCACCTGGACGCGCTGGCAAAGGCTGATGAGATCGGCGTTCCCACGCTCGTGCTTGGTGGCGATCGTGATCCAGTCATGCCTCCGACTCAGGCACTGCGCCTTGCTCGGAGGATAAACGGTGCCGAGTTCGGAATACTCCCGCAAACAGGGCATCTCGCGCACCGGGAATCACCGGTACTCTATACAGAGCACGTGCGCGACTTCATATTGCGGCATAAACTGCAGCGCTCGAATGAGCAGGGTGGTTCCGGCTAGAGATCTTTGTTCAACGTGGCCAGGAACTCTTCGTTGGTACCGGTCTTGGAGAGTCTCCCCAGCACCAGCTCTGTGCCTTCGGTACCGCCCAGCATGGAAACCATTCGCCGCATCGTCCACACCTGCCGCAGTGTGTTGTCATCGAGCAGCAGTTCTTCGCGGCGAGTACCGGACCGCTGAACATCGATCGCCGGATAGATCCGCCGCTCGGCCAGCTTCCGATCGAGATGCAACTCCATGTTACCGGTTCCCTTGAACTCCTCGTAAATGACATCGTCCATACGGGAGCCGGTGTCAACCAGGCAGGTCGAAATGATCGTCAGGCTTCCGCCGCCTTCGATGTTTCGCGCCGCACCGAAGAATCGCTTCGGCGGATACAGAGCGACCGGATCGATACCACCAGAGAGCGTTCGGCCGCTCGGTGGGACGGCAAGGTTGTAGGCGCGAGCTAGCCGGGTAATCGAGTCCAGCAGAATGACAACATCGCGACCCGATTCCACCATCCGCTTGGACCGCTCCAGCGCCATCTCGGCCACCTTGGCGTGATCTTCGACCGGTTCATCGAACGTCGAACTGATCACTTCACCGTCGACCGAGCGACGCATATCAGTGACCTCTTCCGGACGTTCACCGATCAGGCAGACCATCAGGTGTATGTCTTCGCAATTGGTCGTAATGCCATTCGCAATAGCCTTGAGCAACAGGGTCTTACCGGCCTTCGGCGGAGAGACGAGCAATCCACGCTGGCCTCGACCAACCGGTGCAACAAGATCAACAATCCGCGTCGCCAGAATGTTAGGAGCGGTCTCCAGCTTGATCTGTTCAAGCGGGAAGATCGGCGTCATGTGATCAAAGTTCGGTCGACGGCGCGCTGACTCGGGATCCATCCCGTTGACCGCTTCAACCCGGAGAAGGCTGTAATACTTCTCGTTGTCCTTTGGCGGGCGGACATGCCCAGAAATCCAGTCTCCGGTCCGAAGGCCGAACCGGCGGATCTGCGACTGTGACACGTAGATATCATTCGGGCCCGGCAGATACCGCTCACCACGCAGGAATCCAAAGCCATCCTCGATGATATCGAGGACACCTTCTCCGTAGATGTTTCCCTGCTGCTCGGTTTGCTTTTGAAGGACTCGGCTGATGAGGTCGCGTTTCTTGAGGCGAGAATAGCCGGTGACTTCCAGTTCTCTCGCCATCTCCTGCAGTTCGTCTATGTTCTTCGATTCAAGCTCAGATATCGTAACGATCATCGTCTTCCTCTTCCCGCGAGGCGCGCAGGCACAGTACGTCTGTACGCGGACGCCACGCGAACGGATACTCCAATTACCGAAAACACGTTCGGGGTGGCGGCGATGCCGCCGAATTCATGCAATCGGTTCACGAACCGATTCCTCCCGCATTCAGATTCTGTGGTCGAACCCGCAGTTCGAGACGTGCTCGGAGAGCACAGGGAGATGCAGATGCTGGTCACTGTTCCTGTCGAATTCATAGCAGGGCTAATAGCTACCCGTGCGGCAGCTACACAATCCAACCCGTTTCCGGGCTCGTTTGATTCAACTGACTGCGCACTTTATGAGTTGTCATGCTGTATTATCCGAAGATGTCCGTCGAATCAATCGGACCATTCCATGAACTTGGAGATTCGTGCAGGAAGCAGAGGGGACTACGCCAATCCCCAGGCGCTCCACGAGTCTAACACGGCATCTCTACACTAGTCAAACGGCACCGCCGCATATTCGGTCAGCTTTCGCAGTTCATGCGACGACTCGATCCAGCGAACCGTTCCAGATCGCGACCGCATCACCAGCGATTGTGTTGTCGCCCCGTGAGATGTGTAATGAACGCCCCGCAGGAACTCACCATCAGTAATCCCGGTGGCGGCAAAGAAGATATTGTCCGAACCGACCAGGTCATCCGCGCTCAGAACCTTGTCGATGTCGAAGCCAGCCTCTTCGGCAATTCGCCGTTCTTCATCGTCCCTTGGCCAGAGTTTGCACTGGATCGTTCCACCGATGCACTTGAGGGCAGCCGCGGTAATCACGGCCTCCGGCGCTCCACCGATGCCCATCAGAACGTCCGCACCACCGCCCGGCGTGCAGGTCATCAGACCGCCAGCTACGTCTCCATCAGTGATCAATTTGATCCGAGCACCCGCTTCCCGGATTTCGGAGATAAGCTCCTCATGACGTGAGCGCTGCAACACCACCACGGTGAGCTGATGAACCGGCATCCCCTTCGCTTCGGCGATCCGGTTCAGATTCTCGGCGGTCGAAGCATTCAGATCGATAACGTGCGCAGCTTCCGGGCCGACCGCGATCTTGTTCATATAAACAATTCCCGGCGCGAAGAACATCGAGCCGCGGTCCGCCATCGCCACAACAGCGATCGAGTTCGGCATACCGTTCGCAAGCAGCGTTGTTCCCTCGACCGGATCCACCGCGATGTCAACCTTCGGCTCGACTCCAGTCCCAACTTCTTCGCCGATATACAGCATCGGGGCCTCGTCTTTCTCACCCTCCCCGATGACGATCACGCCGTCCATCTGAACAGACGCCAGCATGGTGCGCATGCCGTCCACTGCCGCCTGGTCGGCCGAAATCTTGTCGCCACGACCCATCCATCGGGCTGCCGAGAGAGCAGCTGCTTCGGTCGTTCGCGCCAGCTCCATTGCAAGGTTACGGTCAATCGAACTTGACACCTTAGTCCTCCTGATCAGTCACCAGTTGATGTAATTCCGCATCACGTAGTTGCTGCCGACGAGCTTCGAGCCAATCTTCGGCGCGTTTGGGCAAATCGGCCGCAGGCCCCCGTTCGACTGTGCATTCCGGAAGTGAATCGATGAAGAGCGAACCGTATCCCCGCCCGACAACTCGCCGGTCGAATATCGCACAGACGCCACTGTCCTGCGAACTCCGGATCAATCGCCCAAAACCCTGTTTGAAGCGCAAGACTGCCTGCGGAACGGCGTAGTTCATGAACGAGTCATCGAACATCTCACTCCGGGCGGCAAACACGGGGTCACTCGGCACCGAAAACGGTAATTTGGTGATTACCAGTAGACTAAGCGAATCCCCCACAATGTCAACGCCTTCCCAGAAACTGTTCGTGCCCAGGAGCACGGTTGGCGGGTGATTTCGCAGCCGCTCAACCAGTTGCCTCGGGTTGCCGTCGATCCGTTGGCCGAGCACCAGGATTCCGGCATTCTCCAGCGGTTTCTTGATCGCCCGATACGCGTTTTGCAACGCATTGTGCGATGTGAACAGCACCATCGCCCTGCCCCGGGTTGCCAGACACAACTCCTGAATCGCCCGGTGCATGTCCTTCTGATGGCCCTGTTGTCCAGGTTCCGGAAGATCATCCGCCAGGTAGATCAACGTGGAGTCCGGATAGTTGAACGGTGATGCAACCTGGAGTTCCGCGGCTCGATCGGCGCCCAGCCGGGCACGCATGTAATCGAACGAGTTGTCGATCGTCATCGTTGCCGAGGTAAGGACGACCGTCTCGCACGGGTCGAACAGTTTCTCCCGCAACGTTGGGCCGACGTGCAATGGTGCTGCCTGAATCGAGACCTCACCGCTGTTGACGTGTCGCGACAACCAGTAAATGGTGTTGTGATCGGGTTCGCAGGTTGAGGAAAGCGCTCGCGAGATCATCTCCTGCCCGGTTCGGACGATCAGGTCAAGTTCGGTGATCAGATCATCCTGATCGGGAAGTTCTTCGTTGAGGTCGTCGAGATACCCGACCGCACGAGCAACCGAGTTCAGCAGCTGAACCAGAACCGCTGAAAGCTCTTCCCAGCGCAGCTCGACTTCTGACCATCCTGGATCATTCCGGACGGCCTGAGTCAATCGAAGGCGACGGTCGTACCCACTGCGGTCGCCTTCCTGATACTCATCAACAAACTCGCCCAGGCGCTCGAAGAAACTCTCGATCTGGCTGCGAGCACTCTTAGCCCGGGAACCGCATTCCTGCAACGTGGAGTGAACGTGTCTTGCCAGTTCCCGGACGTCATCAGACGGGATACCGGAAAGTGCATCCAACAGGTTCGCCAATGCCCCGGTGTCGGCACCATCACTGTCGTTCGTTATGCGGTTGACCAGATCGATCATCCTGCCGCGACTGAGTGAGAATCCTAGCTGCTGGGTCGCCTCTTCCTCGAGGTTGTGTGCCTCGTCAACGATGAGGTGACGGTACGGAGGCAGAACCGAATTCTCCGCCAGCATGTCCGAGAGCAACAACGAATGATTGACCACGATTACGTGCGCGCTTTCCGCCGCATGCCGGGCTCGGAAAAGGAAGCACTGATTGCGGCGCTGGAAGACACAACGTCCGGGCAAGCAGGCACCCTCTTCTTCAGCGAGGCGTGCCCAGTGCGGTTGCTCGTCCGGTGACATGTGCAGCTCTGCCCGATCACCTGTCTCTGTCTGCTGGATCCAGGTCAGGACCTTGGAGTGAAGCGAAGCCTCCGCGGGGTCTTCGAGATGATCTCGCTGTGCCAGGAACCATCTTCGGAGACACAGATAGTTCGTGCGCCCCTTCAGGACCGTCGGCTGGAAATCGGCAATCGGCTTGAGATCCGGCTCCTGCTCGGCCATCTCCCGAAGTGCCCGTTTGAGGTCTGGCAGATCTTTCCGGAAGAGCTGATCCTGGAGAGCGATGGTATCGGTCGAGACCACCACCGGTTCACCGGTTCGAACCGCGTGGATAATCGCCGGGAGCAGGTACGCCAGCGATTTCCCGGTTCCGGTGCCGGCTTCCGTCAGCAGATGCTCACCCTGGTTGAACGCCCGGGCAACTGCCCGCATCATCGCGACCTGTTCATCTCGCTTCTCGAAGCCGGGAAACGCGTTGGCCAGTGCTCCGCCCGGATCGGTCCAGGCTTCCAGCCGGTCCGCATCGATGTTCGCGGGTTCACCGGTCGGCTCCAGTCTGGCCGGGCGATCCCGCTGCATGAGGAACACCGCCTCGGGCCCCCGGTTATCACCAACTCCGCTTGCCTGGGCAAGCGCATGCGCCAGCACACCCATCCCCGAACCCAGTTCGGCTTGCCGGGAGAGGTCGCGCCGGATTTGCGAGAAGAGCCTGGAGAGCGGAGAACGGGAAACACGGGCAAGGGTTGCCAGACGATCCAGAGTCCCGGGGTCGTACTCGGAAAGCAGCCCGATGAGTCCTCGAAACACCTCGATGGTGGTCTCGACGTCAGCAAGCGCTCGATGGCTGCTGGCGACGTTGACATCAAGTCGACCGGCGATCGTCGCCAGGTTGTAGGCCGGCAGGTCCGGCATGAGAATCGTCGCCAGTTCAAACGTGTCGTACCGCGGATTTCGCAGCCGGAGCCCGGAACCGGTGAGCATATCGACATCGAACTGAGGCGATTGGCCAACGATCGGGTGCTTGCCGACGAACTCCTGTAGAGACGCTGACACTTCGGAAAATCGCGGAGCCGCCTGGACATCCTCGTTTGTGATCCCGGTCAGTGTCGTGATGTTGAAGGGCACCTGGCCCCTCGGCCGAATCAGCGATTGCCATTTATCGACCACACGATCTTCTGTGAACTTGAGTACAGCGATCTCTATGATCTCGTCGCGCGACGGATCCATTCCCGTCGCTTCGACATCGAGGGCGACATACGTTTCGGTCAAACGGCCCGTCCCTGCCAGCGTGAATTCATCCTGCGAATGCGCTCCGTGGATTCTACCGTTTATGCGCGATAGGGGTAGGCGATGACCATCTTGATCAACTGCGCCATTCCGCTTGCAATCGGCTCGATCTCGATCGTCTCTTCCATTCGGTGCGCGCCCTCACCACGGGTAACGCCGATACACACCGAGGCGATCCCGCGCGAAATGGGTACATTCGCATCGGTACTGGACGCGTCAGTGTAGGGATCCATCCCCAGATCGCGCAGAATGGACAGGCCAGTCTGAACAATCGGTTCGTCGTCTGGAGTCCGCCCAGCCGGCCGTTCGCCGAGTATCTCGATCTCCGTGCTGATGTCGCCGGTGTTTTTCGACTGGATGATCGATTCCACGTTGTCCGCCAGGTTGTTCAGCGACTCCACATCCACCGAGCGCATGTCGATTACTGCTGACGCGTTCGGCGAGATTGTGTTGACCGACACTCCGCCCTCAATAACACCGACGTTGTAGGTGGTCTTCGGATCTTCAGGAACGCTCAGTGAATCGATCTCGTGAATGATGTGTCCCAGAGCGTGGATTGCGCTCGGCTGCCCGAATGCACCCCAGCTGTGGCCACCCGGACCAGTGACGGTCACCTTGATTCGCTTGGATCCAACCGCGCCGCTAGTGACCCGTCCGAGGCTGTGTCCCTCAACGGCGATGACAGCGCCAAGTTCAGATTCGAACTGATCAACCGCCGCCCGGGCCCCGCGCAGGTTGCCCAGTCCTTCTTCCCCGACATTGGCGACCAGCAACAGGTCACCGGCCGTCTGAACATCCATCCTGTCGAGCGCCCGGGCAACACCGAGCAATGCGGCGACACCAAGGCTGTTGTCTCCGATTGCTGGTCCGGTCATCGATCCATTGTTGCGCTGAACCGTGATCTCGGTGCCTTCCGGGAACACCGTATCGGTGTGACCGAGCAACATGATCGATTTCTCATTACCAGAGCCCTTGCGACGAACGATCACGTTGTCGACATCATCGAACTCGGGCTTATATCCGAGATCACGAAACATTCCGGCGACGAACTCGGCACGCTGACGCTCTTTGAACGGCGGAGCTGGAACGAGACAGATTTTCTCTGCGTCATCAGCAATCTGATCACGCATCTGCTCGGCAATCTCGAGGTATGTCGCCAGATCATCCGGAATGGTGGCCATCAGGTGTCCTTTCGCCCCGTGGTATCGATCAGTTCAGGCTGCACAGTTTCCGTTATCAGACAATGCCGGAACGCGCATTAGCCGGTATCTTATGACAGGATGGTATCGCAGTCCACAGCGCGAGGGCGCGGACTGCGTTGTCAACAGTTGCCTTCATGGCAATCGCTCGCCGATCATGTTGACATGCTCAGCGCCTGATCGTAGATTTACTCAAGAAACAGGCACGATCAGCGCGGCAAAACATGCCAGACGTCACCGAGCGGCGTCGTTCCAGCGGAAAAGGGGGACAATCGGAGTGGTTTCCAGCTATCGCGGGTACCGCGCGCCACAGGGTATGCTGTCCTGGGCATTACATCGCCTCACCGGACTTGGGGTGTTACTGTTCCTCTTTCTTCACATCATCGACATCTTCCTCGTCGGATATGGGCCCGATCTCTTCAACGACCTGCTGTTCATCTATCACCACCCGGCATTCGTTGTCGGCCAGATCGCACTGATCGCATCGGTCTATTACCATGCGGCCAACGGCATCCGCATTATCATCGTTGACTTCTGGTCGAAGGGCTACCTGTACGAGCGCCAGTTGTTCTACGGCGCGATGGTTGTGTTCTTCATCGCGTTCATTCCTACCGCAATTGTCATGTTCATGGCTCTGCTCAATGAACTGTAGTCGGGATATCCACGAGACCGGATTTGCGATCGGAGAGGCTCCGGATTATGTCGTCTAACCGAGTCGGACGCGAAAAGCCAGTTGGAAGCAATTTCGAACTGTACTCCTGGTACTTCTTCAGGATCAGTGGCGTCATGCTGGTGTTTCTCGCCGTTATTCACGTCCTGATCATGCACGTGTTCAACACCGCGTTCGACATTGATTACGATTTCGTTGCCGCCCGCTGGGAATCCCCCTTCTGGCGCATGTTCGACTGGCTCCTGCTCATCATGGCACTGACGCACGGACTCAACGGTGCCAGAATTGCAGTTGACGATTACGTGCGATCGCCGGGATGGCGCGTTGTCGGGTACTCCGCGATCCTGATTTCGCTTCTCGTCTTCGGTGTTATGGGTACGCTCGCCATTGTTACGTTCGAAGCACAGTAAGTACCGGCACTGACAGGGAGCAATGCATATGTATCACCGTTTTGACGCAATTATTGTGGGTGCCGGTGGCGCAGGTCTGATGGCTGCCGCCCAGTTCGCCAGTGAGGGCGACGTCGCAGTTGTCAGCAAGCTCTACCCCACTCGCTCACACACCGGTGCGGCCCAGGGCGGAATCAGCGCCGCACTCGGCAACCTCGAGGAAGACCACTGGATCTGGCACATGTTCGACACCGTCAAGGGTGGCGACTACCTGGTCGACCAGGACGCCGCCGAGGTCCTCTCTCGCGAGGCCATTGACGCTGTCTACGAACTGGAACACATGGGGCTGCCATTCAACAGGACGCCCGATGGCAAGATCGACCAGCGCCGTTTCGGTGGGCATACCCGGAACTATGGTGAAGCGGCAGTCCGTCGCGCCTGTTATGCGGCCGACCGCACTGGCCACATGATCCTCCAGACGCTCTATCAGCAGGGCATCAAGAATCAGGTCCGCTACTTCAATGAGGTCATGATGGTCGACCTGCTAATGACTGATGACGGCGTTTGCAACGGGATCATCGGACTCGACATCCAGACCGGCGAGATTCACATCTTCCACGCCAAGGCCGTTCTTCTGGCGACAGGCGGCTTCGGTCGCGTCTTCAAGGTCACCAGTAACGCACTGGCTCTCACCGGCGATGCCTGCGCGATTCTGTTCCGCCGCGGACTTCCGCTGGAGGACATGGAGTTCTTCCAGTTCCACCCGACCGGCATCAACAAACTCGGCATTCTGCTGTCTGAGGCCTGTCGCGGAGAGGGTGGAATCATCCGCAACGGCAAGGGTGAGCGTTTCATGGAGCGATATGCTCCGACGTTGCTCGACCTCGCGCCACGTGACATGGTCAGCCGGAGCATCCATCAGGAGATCAGAGCCGGCAACGGTGTTGACGGGCAGGATTACGTCCACCTGGATCTCACCCATTTGCCAGCAGAGGTCATTGAACAGAAACTGCCGGACATCTCGGAATTCGTCCGCACCTACATGGGACTTGATCCGATAACCGATCTCGTTCCGATCCAGCCAACCGCGCACTACGCGATGGGCGGAATTCCGACCGACGTCGAGGGCCGGGTTACCGTCGACGGTGATAACACCGTTGTACCGGGCCTGTACGCAGCCGGAGAGGTTGCCTGTGTGAGCGTTCACGGCGCGAACCGGCTGGGAACAAACTCATTGGTTGACCTCGTTGTCTTCGGCCGTCGGGCCGGAAAGCACATGCTCGAGTTCATGCGCCAGAACGACCATCAGCCGCTCGATCCCGAACCGGACTACCGAGCCCGGGCCGAGATTGACACATTGATGAGTAACGAAACAGAGGAAAACGGCGCTGATATTCGCGAAGAGCTTCAGGTTCATATGATGGACGATGCCGGCGTCTTCCGCACCGCAGAAGGGTTGCAGCGGCTCCAGTCCAAGCTCGCCGAGCTGAAGGACCGCTTCTCCCGCGTGGGCGTGAGGGACAAAGGCACCACCATGAACATGGATCTGATGGAAACGCTGGAGCTCGGCTACCTGCTCGATGTCTCCGAGGCGGTTGTCGCCGGTGCGCTGGCACGTGAAGAAAGCCGTGGCGGCCACTTCCGTGAGGACTTCCCGGAGCGGGATGACGCCAACTGGCTGCGCCACACGCTGGCGTACAAGACATCCGGTGGTATCGAGATGGGCTCCAAACCGGTGGTAATTACTCGCTTCGAGCCGAAAGAGCGGACCTATTAATGCAAGTACAGTTTCGAATCGAACGATTCAACCCGGACCAGGACACAAAGCCCTGGTTTGGCGAGTATACGGTCGAGGTCGAACCGACGGACCGCGTGCTCGATGCGCTCAACCTGATCAAATGGCATCAGGACGGAACGCTCACCTTTCGCCGGAGCTGCGCGCACGGCATCTGCGGGTCCGACGCGATGCGGATCAACGGGCGTAACCGCCTGGCTTGTAAGGAGCTGATTCGCGACTACGGAGACAAGATCACCATCGAACCGATGCTCGGCTTCCGGGTGATCAAGGACCTCGTCGTCGACATGGAGGATTTCTTCGCCAGCTACCGAACGCTGCAGCCATACCTCATCAATGATGAGCCCGCCGGTGTTGGCCGGGAGCGACCGCAGTCGCCGGAAGAGCGGGAAGTCTTCGACGACACGACGAAATGCATCATGTGCGGCGCCTGCACCACCGCCTGCCCGATCACCTGGACCAATGAGGACTTCCTTGGTCCTGCGGCAATCGTCAATGCGCACCGGTTCATCTACGACAGCCGGGATCAGGGCGCAAACGAACGCCTCGAGGTGCTCAACAGCAAGTCAGGCGTGTGGCGATGTCGCACCATCTTCAACTGCACAGAAGCATGCCCGAGAGGCATCCAGGTTACTCGAGCAATTGAGCAGATCAAGCGGACGCTGCTGACCGGAGACAACAACCCGGACTAGCCGACCGCACCTGACAAGGGAAACGCAACGTTGATCCGCCGTCGTTGATGCGACGGCGGATTGGCGGGTTTACGAGCTTTCAGCTCGACTGGTGAACACAGGAGCATCACGTGACGAATCCGTTCAGCTGGGATTACCTGACAACTCCGGTAAGCGAGACGGCGATCTGGGGGCCGTTTTCGATCGCGTACGTGCTCTTTTTCGCGGTCGGCCTGTTTCTGGCCATGTTCTTCAACTACGACGCGCCAAAGCGACTGGAGAGCAATCAACTGCTCCTGCGGACCATCCAGCGCGGGGTCATGATTGCGATTCCGGTATTCAGTCTCGGCCTGTTGTTCTTCATTTTCCGATTCCTGCAAATCAGCGCCTGGGGCCTCGGGATGCGTGTCTGGCTTTACTTCTTCGCGCTGATTGCGATCCTGATGCTGGCCTATTTCTGGTACTACATTCGAAAGGTCTACCCGAAACTGGTTGCCGCAGAGGAAGCAGAGAAGCAACGACAGGCGTACATCAAGCGCCCCGCCCACGGTGGCGGAGCCGGCACTCGACAGCCGGGTTCCGGACGCCGGGGCAAGTCCAAGGGCAAGAAGAAGAAAAAGAACGCCTGAGGATGCAGGTCCCACACGAGCTCAGCATTGACAGAAAAACGCCCCGGCGAGAATCTCGCCGGGGCGTTTCTTTTTGATCAGGTGAGATGGCTGTGCACCCCTTGTCGACAGTCGGCTCTCCGGCTTGCACGCAGCCACTCTGCTCCGGTCAGGCAACCCTGCGTCACCCAGTAGGTACCACTTATGGCTGCTTCCTTCCGGATCTGACCAGGTTCGCGGGCTACCGCCGCGCAGGACCCGACCTTCCTCACAGAAGTGACTGATGCAGTCCCACAGAACCGTGCCTCGAAGGGGAATTCGGTCTCGCTAGAGCGGATTGCGAGTTCAGGGCACCGCTAGTTCCCCACCTAGCACAGCCAAGAGTTAAGGATACGCTATGCACCGGTACTCGACAAGGAGATTTTCCCCGTTCCACCGGCCAGCTAGACAGCGATCGCTTCGCCTCCGTCAACCCGGATCACGTTGCCAGTAATCCAGACGAGCCCCGGTTCGCTGAGCGCGCGAATTGATCGGGCAACATCTTCGGTTGTGGTGAGTCGACCGAACGGATTTCGTCGTGCGGCACCTTCCCGCATCTCCTCAGCGCCCGGAATCCGGTCCTGAGCCGGGGTATAGGTGACGCCCGCTTGAATCGCGTTTACCGAGATCTCAAACGGCGCCATCTCAACCGCCAGTTGCCGGGTATGTGCTTCGAGGGACGCCTTGGCTGATGAAACCGCACCGTAACCGGCCCAGACTTTCGAAGACCCCTCGCTTGTCATCGAGAAGATCCGGGCATCTTTGTCGAACAGCCCTCCATGATGCAGCGCCTGTGCCCAGTAGACCAGCGAGTGAGCCATGACATCGTGGGTCATGTCCATCTGCCGCTGGGTCATTTCCTGCTTCTGATCGTCGTCGATGTAGTTGCGAAGCGTCCCGAAGGCCAGCGAGTGCAGCATGACTCTGACCTTCGCGTCCTGTTCCTGAAGGCCGCTGATAACGTTCTGGCGCTTTTCCTCATCCGTCGCATTCATGTTGAAGAACAGCGCTTCGGCACCAGCTGCCTTGATATCGTTCTTGATCTCTTCGACCTGTGGCATCGTGTTCTTGCGGTCCAGGTGCACCCCGCAAATGTTATATCCAGCCTTCGCCAGCTCACGCGACGTGGCAGCTCCGAACCCGCTCGAAGCTCCAAGTATGACGGCCCAACTCCTCTGGCTCATCTCTGACTCCCTTCCCATTTCGAGATGCATATTCCCGTCTTAGCTGTGTCCGACCTCAGGACGGCGGGTGATCCCCGCCGTCATGCGATCGTTTCGACTTGAACATCACCCGGACCGCTGTCCCACCGCTCGGTCGTCGAGTTATGTCCAGCGTTCCGTTGAGATCACTTTCGGTAAGCGTCCGGGCGATCTGCAGACCGAGGCCCGATGATTGTCCCGCATCAAAATCGTCCGGAACCCCGTTTCCGTCGTCCACCACCTCCACAATGGTATTCGATCCACTCATCGAAGCCCGGATCTCAACCGAACCGCTCGATCTTCCGTCGAATCCATGAACGAACGCGTTCGAAACGAACTCGTTGATCAGCAGCGCCAGCACAGTCGCTTCACGTGACGAAACCCAGATGTCATCTGCATCTATATTGAAACTAATCTCGGTGTCGGGAGGCAGAATCGTGATGCTTGCCTCATCGGTCACATGCTTCGCGATAACGCCGACCGTTGTCTCACTAATGCTGCCACTGCTCAACACATCATGAATCGCGGCGATACTCCGGATCCTCCCAACCGCTTCGTTGAGCGGCACTGAGGCTTCGCTGCTCGTGGCATGCCTGGCCTGCATGGAAAGTAGTGCAGCCACCGTCTGCAGGTTATTCCGCACCCGGTGATGCATCTCCTGTAGCAGCGCCGAGGTCCGTTGCAGACCACGACGAGCTTCGTCATACAACTCGGCGTTCTCAATCGCAATCGCCGCCGAGTCCGAAAAAGCGTGCAACATCCCGTGAAACTCAGGATCATCGCCGAGTCTCTGGTAGGAGTAGACACAGATCGCGCCCACCGCCCGGCGGCCAGTCAGCATCGGCAACGCGAGCACTTCCAGATCGAGATCGTGCGTCGTTTCGATCGTACGCTCGACGGCACCGAGAGACCCGACAACGTCAACGACCATCCCCCGGACCAACTGGTGGACCCGATCTGTCAACACCGACTCGCCAGCTCCGTAGTGCGTCAGAATCTCGGGCGGGTTCTCGTCATCCGGGTTCGCCTTGTAGATCTCCACCGCAACCCCACCGGTCAACTCGACCGCCTGCTGACTGACGATGTCCAGCACCCGGGAGAGGTCCAGCGTCGACGCAACCAGTCGCGACATCTGCCGCAATGTACTGAGCTGGGAAATGCGGTTGTGGAGCTCTGCGTCCGTCTGCGAGTAAAGCAGGGCGTTTTCAATTGCTACCGCGATCTCGCTGGCGGCCGTCTCGATAAACGCCAGTTCCTCGGCGTCGAACTCACGCTGCTCGATCGTCATGATATTCAAGACGCCGATCAGCCGATCGGGCGAACGCAAGGCCAGTGGGGCGGATATCTGCGACTCGTATGGCCGATCGCCCAGCAGTGGATAGTCGACATAGGAGGGATGCGCAACCGCATCGATGACCGGTAGCACCTTGCGCCGCATCGCCGCTTCACCGGTGATTCCCGCCCCTAGCGGCAGGGTCACTCGTCCGACCGCACCCGGGTTCAGGCCGATCGATGCCCGCAGCACCAGCGTGTCCGATGACGGATCAAACAGGAAGATCGAACATGCGTCAGATCCAACGGTCTCCCGAACGACCCGCACCACGGTGGACAGCATGGAGTCCAGGTCGAGGCTTGCTGTTGCCGATTGACTGATTCGGTGAAGCGCCGAGAGACGTTCCAGAGGAGACGACAGGGGGCCTCGCGCGTCACCAACGGCTCCAACACCAGACGAGCCTGTAGCCTGGTAGAAGGCGTCGGTGGCTGATGCCAACAGATCGGCATCCTGGCGAATCTCGTCGTGCACAAGCTCAAACCAGCGCTGTATGAGCATCGAGAGTGATGCCCCTTCTGCGGCAGCCGCCCGACCGACCGAGCGAGCACGTTCGGTGCGCTCCGGTCCCTCAGAGTTGACCAGTTGCTCGATCTCGCACTGTATCGTCAGGGATTCGGCTTGCTGGCTCACATTCGCCCCTGCATTCGCAATCGAAACGTCCCGCATGAGCATAGCAAAACCGTGCGAAACGGGTCCGCACGGTTATCAGGTTCTGCTCGTGCCGATTAGAGGTATCGATCCAACCAATCGAGGTTGTACTCGATGCGCTGAATCCGATGTTTCGGTTGCCCACTCCGGGAAAGCTCATGGTTTTCGTTCGGGAAGCGCACGAATTCCACCGTCCGACCGAGCTTCTTGAGCGAGATAAACATCTGCTCGGCCTGCTCGATCGGGCAACGATAATCCTGCTCGCTATGCACGATCAGCAGTGGCGTCGTGATGTTCTCCACATAGGTGATCGGTGAATATTTCACCAGCGTGTCGCGGTTTTCCCACGGTGTGCCACCGAACTCGTACTCACCAAATGTGAAGCCGATGTCGCTCGTACCGTACATGGAGACGAAGTTCGATACGCACCGATCGGTGATCGCCGCGGCGAAGCGATCAGTATGACCGACGATCCAGTTGGTGAGGAATCCGCCGTACGATCCTCCCGTTACGCCCATCCGGTTCTCGTCAACAGGAGCATTCTGAACGGCGTAGTCAACGACCGCCATGATATCAGGCATGTCAGACTCGCCCCATCTCTCCCGGGTGCAGGAGCAGAACTCTTCTCCGTATCCCTGACTTCCTCGTGGATTGCTGTAAACGACCACATAACCGGCTGCGGCGAGAGTCTGGAACTCATGGAAGAACGCATTGCCGTACATGCCGTGCGGCCCGCCGTGTATTTGCAGCACCATCGGATATTTTGCATCGTCACGGGCGTGCGGCGGTTTCATGATCCAGCCATGCACATCCCACCCGTCTTTGTTCTGAGACTTGACGCGGAACTCCTCTGGCTCGCTCAATGACAAACCGGAAAGCGCGTCCGCATTGATATCGGTCAATTTCTGCTCGGCGGAGCCGTCCAGATTGCAGACGTACACATCCGCAGGGTTGGTGGACGTCGACGCTGCAAATGCGATCTTGCCGGCCGCGACGCTGTAATTCAGAACGCGTCGTGTTCCAGTGATGATTGGCTCCGTCTTGCCGCCGGTCGTGATCCGATAAACGTGGACATTGCCCTGATCACTAACCTGTGTAAGGACACCGGAACCATCTTCGAGCCAGGTAAGTCCACACGACGCCTTCCCGGAGAAGTCCGCCGCCAGACTGTCGTCAGTGCTTCGATCAAGCGTTCCGCTCAGCAATTCTGGTTCTCCACCGGAAACCGGAACCGACCAGACCTTGTTATTCAGGGAGCTACCGGCAACGGCATCTCGATGACCGCGAATCGCGACGGTTCGCCCGTCCGGAGATACGTTCGGCGCCGAGAAGGTATCGCTTTCCTCACCAACGATAAGGCGCGGCTCACCTCCCCGAGCGTGCACCGACCAGATCTGATTCGTCCGTCCGTAATCACGTTGTTCAGTCTGATCACTGACGAACAGGATCTCCTGCCCATTTGGACTCCATGCCGGCTGAGTGCGATCATAGTCGCCATCAGTAATCTGCCGCGCGTCACCGGTCGGGAACGAGACGCACCAGATCTGATTCCGCTTACCGTCGAGAAAGCCGGGCACACCGTTCGCCTTGTAGCGTATCGAGGTTATGTGAACGACGTCTGACTCGTCCGCTTCGGAAGCCTCTGGCTTCCCATGCGGATCGGTCTTGCTGGTGCACGCGATCGTGTGACCATCCGGGGACCATGCGAACGACGTTACGCCGTCTTCGAAATCCGTCAACTTCCAGGCTTCTCCGCCACCTAGAGGGAGCACGTAGATCTGAGGCTTTTCAGAACGATTGGAGATGAACGCCAGGTGTCGACCATCCGGTGACCACCGCGGGTGGCTATCTTCGGCCTCGGCTGCGGTTAAGCGAAACTCGTTGCCACCGGACGATGGAACGAGATACAGCGATGAGCGATATTTGTTCTTCTCTTCGTCCAGCCAGGTTCTGACATAGGCGACCTGTGTACCATCCGGCGAGATCTGTGCGTCGGATGCCATTTGAAGCTTGTACAGATCCTGTGGAGTCATCGTCCGCATCTGTGAATTCCCGTCGTTCGTCATGTAGCCTCCCGGGACACTGTTTCGCAATTGATCACTGGGACCGCACGTTCGTCTGTTTAACTCAGAGGCATCCTAGCACAGGCGTGCGCTGAACACGTCGAAGCGTATTCACGCACCAGGTTGTGGAGGATTCATGAATCAATCCCCGGCACCCTGCGTGCATTTGACTTCTGCTATCGGCCCGTAACACGGTGGAACGGAGTGCGAGCATGACATCCGAACGGGAGACGCAACCCGCCAGGTCAGGCGCGTACTACGTCTTCGACCTGCTCCATCGGGCGTATCTCCGATTTCGTGACATCAACGGGCACATCTATGCGGCCGCGATCGCCTACTTTTCACTGATATCACTGTTCCCGTGGATCATTTTCATCGTCACAATGATGACCCTGCTGGTTCGGGACCCGGTGCTGCAAAGCCAGATCATTTCGCAGATCGTGGAGCAATTCCCGCCTGGCGCCCGGATTCGCGGCGAACTCAGAGCATTCGTCGCTGAGATCACCGTTCGGGGAAGCGGCCTGCTTGGTTTCATCGGCCTGATCACCACTATTGTGGTCGCGAGCGAGGCGTTCCGGGCACTTCGATACGCGCTCAACGCGATTTTCGGCATTCAGCAGTCGCGCTCGCTCCTGCGAGGCCGGGGAATCGATCTCCTGGGGATGCTGGTTGTGCTCATGTTCGGCGCGTTGTCAGCGGGACTGACCGTGTTCGTGGAGTTCGACTGGATCGAGCGCCAGGGCTGGCTTCTGGGGCCTGATCAGGGTATCGTGACGAACCTTCTGCGTTACCTGCTCCCGTTCCTGCTTTCGTTCACCGCATTTGTGTTGATGTATCGGGTTGTTCCAGAAGCGCACCTCGACTGGCGGATACTCTGGATACCCGGATTGATCGCGGCAACAGGTTTTGAAGCTGCCCGAATCGGCATGGCGTTATTTCTGAGCTACTTCGGGCGATTCCAGCAACTCTACGGGGCACTGAGCGTTACAGTGGTAACGCTTGTTTTCGTCTTTGTCATTGCGAACATCGTCCTGATAGCTGCTGCGCTCGCCTGGGAAATCGACCGGGACCGGCATGCGAGTGCGACTATCGAAGATCAGTTAAACGAAACAGAAGAGGCCGCCGTCGACGGGCGACCTCCTCGCGATAACAGGTAACGTCGAAGCTACTCTTCCAACCCACGCATCCGCAGGCTGATCTTCCGCAGCTCCTCGAGCACGCGTTCGCGTTCTGCTTTGTACTGTTCCTCGCCGATGTCGCCGCGCTCATAGTCGGCTTCGAGCTTATTGAGTTCAGAGGCCAGTTCCAGGCGCTCTCGCTCGAGCTCGTCGGCATCCATGTCTTCGACTTCGCCGTCGGAGCGCTCTGCAGCAACTGGAACTCCTTCAGCCGTTGCGAGCTGTCGTCGCTGGACAACCTGGTAAATAAGCACCGCGCCGATCACCAGGCCAACCCCGGCGGCCAGTGATGCCAGCAACGTGCCCATGCCCACCGGAAGGTTCCAGTTCTCACGGGGAAGACCGGAGATCTCGACGTTGAACGAGTCGCCGACAACTGGTGAATCGATCGCCAGGACTTCATAATTGTCGCCACCGACCTCCTGAACGCCGGCAGGCTCCAGGACGTTCGAGCTGATGTCGTAGGTTCCATCCTCGACCAGTACTCGCAGCATATTCGTCCGCATCGCAGTACCGACCGAGAGCTGCGCCGAAGTGCCCTCGTAGGGGATGAAGTAGCTAATCATCGGGTTGTGGCTGCCAGGCAGAACGTGACCTGACGAGATCAGTACATTCGGTCGCGCATCATCGAACCACATGTCGCCATAATTGAATCCGGGCTGAGGTGACACCTCACCAGCATTCTCCGGCATTGCCAGGCGCAAAACCTCACCGTTTTCGTCACCGACAAACACCCTGTCGCTCTCATTTTCAAGAGCGATAATCTCGAGGATCTCGACCACACCTCGCTCATCATCAGCATTCGCGATAACAACCCCGCGAGACACGATGCTCAGGACGGAACGGTCATCGGTCTGTTCGTAGACGGTGATGTTCCGCTCAGAATCTGGATCCTGGAACAGCAGGACCATGCCGCTTGAGAATTCGATTCCCTCGTAGACCACCTCGACAAGGTAGGCTTCATCATCGAGTACGGGAAGATCATCGAACTCGTAATAGCCGTCCTCATCGACTGTGGATTCCCACGTCTCCACCGGGTCCATCTGCTGGAAGCGGGTGAGCAGGACTTCCAGGCCCTCAACATCTCCACCACCCTCGGTGCCGTTGACCACCTGCCCGTGAATACGGCCGGTCTCGGCCTCGTCGTCGATATCTGTGTCGTCGGTGTCATCCTGAGCCATCGCCATCGCCGGGATGAGCGCAAGCAGTATGAACAGGCAAATCACGCCAAGGCGACGAACCATTCGGAATCTCACTCCCTTTGCGCAGCATCAAGCGGCCATCGGCACGTGGCCGCGACGAAAGTCTACCAGCGTGTTCGGCGATACCTGACGGGAATTCTCCGGCAACGGACGCGTCGTCAGATCAATCCGCGGCGTGCTGTTCCGATGCCCGGCCCGGGACCCGATTGCGATAGGCGCGATCGAGCAACTCAACAATGTGCAGAACCTCGACGTCGACTCCGCGGCTTCGCAGGATCCCCTGCAACTGCAGCATACAGCCAGGATTGGCCGAAACGATAATCTCCGGCTCGACCGCAAGTGCGTTATCAACCTTGCGATCGCCAAGCTGACGAGCTGCGTCCGGCTGGGTGACATTGTAGACTCCGGCGCTCCCGCAGCAGAGGGATGATTCCGGCATTTCCACCAGTTCGAGATCCGGGACCGCTTCGAGCAGCGCTCGTGGTTGAGCCGTGATCCGCTGTGCGTGCGCCAGGTGGCATGGCTCCTGGTAAGTCACTCGCTTTGCATACGATCCGGGCATTGCGTTCAGGCCCTTCTCGGCCAGGAACTCGGTGATGTCCTTGACCCGGGACGAAAATGTTTCGGCCCGTTCTGCATACTCGGGATCTTCATGCAGAAGATGATCGTACTCCTTAAGCGCTGCACCGCATCCGGCGGCATTGATGATTACAGCGTCGAACGTATCCAGATCGAAGACGTCGATGTTCCGACGGGCTTGCTCCCGGCCACCATCCATGTCGCCACCGTGGACGTTCAGTGCGCCGCAGCAACCCTGATCACTTACCGCGGTCACGTCATAACCATTGCGATTCAGGACGCGGATCGTTGCCTGATGGACGTCTGCATACGCCGTGCTCATGATGCAGCCGGTGAACAGGGCCACTCGTCCGAGCGATTCTCCGATCGCCGGCCATGTCTGACCGTGCGGCGTCATGAACTCATCGCTCATATCAGGCAACATCATCTCCTGCTCGGCCAGTCCGATCAGGTTGAGCACGCCCGTCTTTCGCACTGCGCCCTGCAAGCCGCTCTTCTGATACAGCTTCAGTCCGTGACTCGCTGCACGAAGGCGACGCATATCCTTGAACAGGAAACCATACGTGGCACCTTTGGCCGCACGGGCCGGAAGGCTTCCGCCATTGTTTGCCCGCTCGAGCTGCGCTCGAGAGGCCTCAAGGATCTGCCCATACTCCACTCCCGATGGACAAACGGCTTCGCATGCCCGGCAGTTCAGGCAGAAGGACATCTCGTGTTCGAAGATCGGATCCATCATGTCCATCCGACCCTCGGCGATCGACTTCATCAGCCAGATCCGGCCCCGCGG
>SLMJ01000316.1 GCA_007133615.1 Thermomicrobiaceae bacterium
ACCCTTCCAGGGAGTCCTTCACACGTGTACTCCCGATACGAAGTTTGCGTAACTGCTGATTCCATATCAGGTGCCGGCCGGCATTCCGGGAACAGCGCCAATTCAGAATCCCGACTGAATTAGTCGGGATTAGAATATTCTACGGAACCCCTTGTGTCAAGGAATCGGGCGAGATTGCTATCGGGCAGCGCTTCCCGGAGTGCTCGGGGGAAGCTGGGTCTGGGGAATCTGCGGTCGGAATAGCGAGATGGCTGAGCTGAGAGCCAGCATCATCAGGATGGTGATCAGCACCCACGCGCTCATTGCGTTCCACTCCACGTTGTCCGGGTATCGCGCCATTCCGATTACGATCAATGCGACCAGAACAGCTTTTCCCGCGCCTAGCAGGTGGGAGAGCGATGCGTCGTTCCTCAGATACTCAATTGCTGCAGTAGCTCCCATACCAATTAGCCAGGCACCAATCGCCCGGGCAGTCAACGGCGTCAGCTCCCATGGCCAGAAGGCAGCGCTGTCGCCGGGGATCAGAAAAAGGATGATCCCGGCCACCGTCAACGGAGTCGCGAGCACGATTGCCAGAAGGCGCACGCCCGGTGCGGCCGGATGTTGCACCTCTCCTCCCGACGGTGGCCTGCGTTCTTCTCGCAGGAGCACAACGGTCCCGAATACCGGAAACAGCACATAGATAGCCAGCCATATCCATCCGATCGGTGAATCAAGATGAAATCGATCAAGATGGATGAGCGTCGCCACAAGTGTCAGGGTCGTGAACAGGAGTATCCCGGGCAGGACCGCCCCGGCGCGGTTCCAGCTGCTGTCACGCGCCACGCCGAACTGCAGAACCGCAGCGGAGAGATAGGCAGCCCCCATGAACGCCGCGGTAAGGGGCGGATTTACGGTCCACGCGAAGTACTGATCGGTATGTTCTGTTAGAAAGAACAGCGAACTGCCAGCGGTAACAACGAGTACGCCTGCAATAGCGAACAGTATCCGGCTTGAGCGGTACATGTTCATCTGATCTCCTGGAATGCGTTGCATCACAGAACGACCTCTCGGTGATGTAAGTGCGAGTGTTCGGCGTCTCCTGCGCTGTCCGGCAGGCGAAGTCTGACGAGCTCGATCGGCGCAGATGCTCCCCGGAGTCGAACGCTGAACCGATCGGCCGTGAGGTTGAGTCCAGCAATCAGATCCCTTGCTTCGTCAAGAAGATTGGCGGTGACCACGATCTCGCCACCGGCGGCCTCTCGCTGCGCCCGGGCAGCTATATTGACGGTTGAGCCGAAGTAGTCCAGGCGATCGTTGAGCGTGACAAGATAGGCAGGCCCGGCGTTCACACCGATCTTCAATAAGCTGGTCGGATCAATGACACCGTGGGTATCGAAGGTCCGTATCAGCCTCTGAGCTTCAATAGCTGCCTCCAGCGCTGCCTGGCCGTCGGGGAATGCTGCCATTACCGAATCTCCGATGGTTTTCACCGTGACGCCACCGGCGTTGTCTATGGCGCGACTGAGCAACTCGAAGTGCTCGCTGACCAGGCGGAACGCAGCTGCCTCGCCGGCGTGCTCATAAAGGGCGGTGGACCCCGCGAGATCCGAGAATATTAGCCCGACGCGACCAATCGCCAGTTCGACGCCTGGTGCCAGCGCTTCGCCGGAGAAGATGGTGTTGAACCCGGGCGTCAACAACATTCTCCCGGGCGTGGCGGCGGTGTCCGACCAGTGAGCGTCGTCAATGGCGACCGTTGTTTCAACATCAAGGCAATTGACGAGCGCGAGGCGTGCATCGCCCTCGTTCAATTCCGTCTCCGGAGGGTTCATCGTTCCACTGTCAATGATGATTCGCGGCGTGCCGCCCGAACCATCGCCAGCTACCTCGATACGGCAGACCCCTTTACTCTGCGGCGAACGCGCTATGTACGGACCCCGTTGGAGATCCAGTCTCCAGATTCGCTCCTCAGCAGGTCTGAGCGTTGTCTGGGCGACCCGGTGTGGGGTGTTCATCGGATTGCCGATACAGTAGGTCCCTATTCGGAGATTGCGCACAGCATCAGTCGGATAGAAGCGGGCTTCGATGCCCTCGTCGATGCTGGCGGCGAACGGCAGATTGCAGGCGGCGCAATACCCGGTTACCTCCAGATCCCGCAGTCTCGCCGCATCCGCTTTGACGCCGCGGCAGCTCGGACACAGGAACTCCCAGCGCATCTCGAGAAGGCCCTCCACCGTCGCCTGGAGGAACGTCCGAACCGTTTCGTCGGGATCCGTGTTCCAGATCTGGGCGAGTTCCCGCGGGCGCATTCCCGCTACGGCCTCGTCTCCGGATTCGACGATCATTCGTTGCAGGTGCTCTGTGACATCCATGGCCCCACCCGATGCCAGGAGTCGATTGGTGCAAACCTTGATCTTGTCTGCGGAAATATCCCGCTCATTTGCACCGATCGATGGGAACGGGTCGAGCGTTCGACCGTCCAGGAAGTCACTGATCGCGTGGTACTGTGCCCGCGCTTTTTTCATCGTGCGCGGACCAAGCCAGAATCGAAGCCAGGGTCGAACGAGTCTGTAGCGAGGGGTGAACTCACCGAAAACGGTTAGATCGGTTCCGCCATCATGCTCATCCAGTTCGATTCCGCCGAAGAAGCTCCGGATTGGCCCGAACTCGTACTCGCGGACAACCGAGTATCGCTTCGGCCGTTGCCACTCGAACGGAAACTCCTGCCAGCGCGCGTAGAGAACGCCGAGGCGATGGTACTCGCCGATGACCGTCTCGCCGCCTTCCGGTCTGGCTGTACGCGTGAACGTCGCAGGTGGCAGGCCGACCGAGCGGTCCATCCGATTCGCATCGGCAACGAACGGCCAGAGGTCCATGGCGGAATGCTCGAGCCGAACCGTGGTCTGAACTCGAACGGGATCCTTCCCACCGAGATTCGTTGTGCGCAACATGGTCAGGGCCGCTTGTCATCTGCTGAGTTGGGAGCAGTATTCGTATCAAGTCCTTCTACCGGCAGGCAAACAGTGAACTCGGTGCGTCCGGGTCTGGACTCGACCTTGATCCTCCCGCCATGATGATCGGCGACAATGTTGTGGGAAATGTGAAGGCCGAGCCCGGTCCCTACCCCCACGTCTTTGGTCGTGAAGAATGGTTCGAACAGTCGATTACGCAGGTCTTCAGGAATCCCGATACCCGAGTCGGTGATCCTGACCAGGATCTCGCCATCTTCGTGCGATGTCTGGACGGACAGACGTCCGGTATTGTCCATCGCATCGATGGCATTGACCAGCAGATTCGTCCAGACCTGGTTAAGCTCGCCGGGGTAACCTTCGATCTCCGGCAACTCCTCTGAAAGGTCGAGTTCAAGCTCAATCGTCTTCATCCTGTAGCGGAGCATCGTCAGGGTATCGCGCAAACCGCGATTGACATCGAGTCGCTCTCGTGGCGCGCGATCCATATGGGCGTAGCCCTTAACCGATCTCACAATCTCTGAGAGTCGCTCGGCACTGGTTCGCAATTCTTCCAGCGTGATGCGGATCGATGCATCTGCGCTGAGCCATGCGAGCGCGGGAACGAAGCCAGCGGAGCTGGTTGTGCTCTCGAGTTCGTTCAGGTCGGATGGAGTCCAGCCTGCCGTCGCAAGGCTTGTCGCGGCGTCCCAGGGACTTTCGATTCCGACAGCCTCCAGATACCGGGCCAGTTCATCCTCGAGGTCAAGTTGCTCGATTGCGGAACGACCCTGTTCAGTGCCGCGGGCGTCTTCGTTCAGGCGGTTCAGGAGAAAGCGTTCGACGTATTCACGATCCTCGTTCGCCAATAGCTCTGCGGTGGCTGACTCCCAGGCCCTGATACTCTGGTTGAGCTGATCGGCAAATCGGCTGACTGCGGAGGCCGGATTGTTCAGTTCGTGTGCTAATCCGGCCGAGATCCGGCCCAGTCCGGCCAGCTTTTCCTGATTGACCATCATCGCCTCGGTACTCTTCAGCCTGCGAAGGATTGTTCTGAGCAGGTTTCGACAGGCGTCAGGCGATTCATCGAGGAGCCGGTCAAACTGGTCCCTCGTGATTTCCAGCACTTCCGCGTCCGTAAGCGCACGGACCGTTGCCGATCGCGGCGCGTTATCGATCAATGCCATCTCACCGACAAACGAACCTGGCCCGAATCGGGCCAGGGATGCCTCGCTTCCCCCGGTGTCACGGACCACTTCGACTTCACCGCTCAGAATCACCAGGAGCGATTGTCCCGGTTCGCCTTCGTGAATCAGGCATGTTCCGGGTGAGACGATACTTCGGCGGCCGCTGGCTACCAGCTCGTCGAGATCTGACTCGTCGAGACCACAGAAGATCGGGCTTTCCTTCATCGCGTTCAGTGCCGGGTCAAGCATCGTGACTTCCTCAGGCTGCGCCGTCGCGCGGTGTCGTGACGGTTGGCGAAAGGGTAGACAGATACTGATGGACGAAGTGCACCGCCATTGCGCCTTCACCGGCTGCCCCGGCGATCCGGCGCATCGATCGATGGCGAACATCACCTGCGACGAATATTCCGGGCACGTTGGTCTCCAGTGGGAACGGATTTCGCTGTAACGACCAGCGATGTGCTGAATCGCCGCGCCCCGGACCATCGAATGCCGTAAGAACGAATCCGGCGGGATCAAGTGCGACCTCGTCGGCGAGCCAGTCGGTGTGCGGCATTGCACCAATGAATGCGAAGACGGCAGAAGCCGGACACTCTTCTTCAAGTCCGGTGTCACTGTGCCGGAGAGTGATCGATTCGAGGCGTCCATTCCCGTTTAATCTCGTAATCTCGACCCGAGGAACCACACGAATATTGGCAGTCTGTTCGATCTGCTTCACCAGATAGGATGACATCCCCTTCTGGAGAGAGTTCGATCGAACCAGCATGGTGACCGAGTTCGCATAACGAGAGAAGTACATCGCTGCCTGTCCGGCCGAGTTGGCTCCTCCAACGATGAACACGTCCTGTCCGGCGTTTGCGATTGCCTCTGCGATCGCTCCCCCGTAGTACAAACCGGCGCCGGTGAGTTCTTCAGCGCCCGGAACATCCAGCCGGCGGTAGGTGACTCCAGAGCCGATGATCAGAGCGTGGCAACTGATTTCGCTGCCGTCGGCAAGCGTGAGAATGCGATAGGGGCCGTCGAGTCGAAGATTCGTCACCTGCCCAATGATGATCTCCGCGCCGAACCGTTTGGCCTGCGTCACCGCACGCCGTGCCAGGTCCGCACCGCTGAGCCCGGATGGAAATCCCAGGTAGTTTTCGATTCGTGAGCTGGTTCCAGCCTGTCCGCCAGGTGCTTGCTGCTCGATCATGACGGTGTCGAGTCCTTCGGAAGCACCGTAGACCGCGGCGGCCAGACCGGCGGGCCCGCCTCCCACGATAGCCAGGTCATAGAACGGCAACCGGGCGTGCGTGCTCAGCCCCAGTTTCGAGAGAAGCACGTCCTGAGGTGGCTGAAGCAACTCGCTGCCGTCAGGAAAAAGAAGTGCTGGCAACTGATCCGGATTGAGCCCGAGTTTCACCATTTCGTCACGAGTTTCGTCGCGCTCGGTATCCAGCCATTGAAACGGAACCTGATTACGAGTCAGAAAGTCTTTGATCTGATACGTAGATGCCGCCCACCGATCACCGAATACGCGAAGACCCTGAAACGGTGACTGATATCCCGCCTGCCAGTCATCCAGCAGGTCATCCAGAATCGGATACAGTCGCTCTTCTGGAGGATCCCACGGCTTGAGCAAGTAGTAATCGAGGCGGATTTCGTTGATAGCCCTGATCGCTACGTCTGTATCCGCGTAGGCGGTCAGCAGGGCACGCTTTGCGTCGGGATAGTACTCCGTCGCCCGGGTGAGAAACTCGACGCCGGTCAGCCCGGGCATCCGCTGATCGACCAGGAAGAGGGCGATATCGATGCCGCGTCGTTTGTATTCGTGGACGATCTCCATCGCGGAGTCCCCGGAGTCTGCCCGAAGGATCCGGAACCGGGAGTCGTACTGGCGTCTGAGATCCCGGCTGATTGCGCTCAATACTGCCGGCTCGTCATCAACCGCGAGGATTGCCGGTAACTCCATTGCTTCAAATCCCGTCTCTTTGTCCCATTAGAATCGACTTCATACGACGTTCGATATCGTGGCGGTTGATCGCCGCGCCAAGATCAGCGCATCGTCGGCAGTTCCCGTTCGAGAACGTAGAGTGACTGCGTTCCGAATCCCTTTACCTCGAACTCTCCACGCGGCGAAAGCTGAAAATCTTCGTGAAGCAGGTCAAACGTGTTCTGACTCACGGTGATCTGCATCGTTTCAGACAGTGATTCCATGCGAGAGGCCATATTCACGCCCGGACCGAAGATGTCATACACGTACTTCTGAGCTCCCACGAGCGATCCGATGACCGGTCCGGAATGCACGCCAATTCGGCAGAGCCATTCCTCCGTATGGGCCGAGTTTCGGCGTTCGATGTATCGAAGCATTCGCAGCGCAACGCGAGCGACGTTGTGGGCATGCTCGGGTGTCGGCTCCGGAAGACCGGAAACCGCCATGTACGCGTCGCCGATCGTACGAATCCGTTCGCATCCGAACATTTCACAGATCCGGTCGAACACAGTGAAAATATCGTTGAGTTCGGTGATGAGTGCGCCGGGATCGCGGGAGATCGTCATCTCGGTCGAACCGACAAAGTCGAGCATCAGAATAGTGGCATTGTCGAACACCTGAGGCGTGACAGTCCCGTAATCCTTCATCTCTTCATAGACTGACTTCGGCATGATGTTCAGCAGAAGCCGTTCAACCCGATCCTTCTCGCGCTGGATGTCCCGGGCGTTCTTCTCTGCCATCCGGGAGTATGACTCGAGCAGGTACTCGGCCTGTTTCTGCCTGGAGATATCCAGGCACTCCACAACCAGGAAGCACTCGGGCTGCTCGCTCAATGCACGAACCTCGATACTGAGCGGTAGCGTTCGTCCGGCACTGTGAGATTCGAGTTCGAACGAGTAGGCTCGTCCAGCTTCGATCCGGGAGAGTGCGCGGCTCGGGTTGAAATCAGGCATCCTGGTTGTCAGCTGTTCATCTGCATCTACAGTTGGTGGGAACCATTTGAAGAAGCAGGCGTTCTCGAACACCACATCCCAGGTTGACCGATCAACAACGGCGATCCCTGTGGTGAGCGATTGCAGGATCTGCCGGTGAGAGTCGAGATCAAGATTGAGCGGCTGGTTGGCACCGTCAGTCATCACAGACATGGCTACCTCGTGACGATATATCGCTTGCGGCTGGTGATATCGTCCATAATCGTCTGAATGTCTTCGTCGGAGAAGTCAAAGTCCTCCAGCGTCTCCCGAAGGAGGGTGACCATTTCCTCGAACGCCGGCTCCGTTACTCCGATTCGAGCGTGGACGCGTTCGAGCTGATCATTGGTGAAACTTGCCGGTCCTCCCATAACTGATGAGATGAATCGGGTCTGGTGGTCGATCAGCCGGCGCATGTCCGTATGCTCGAAGTAGGGACTCGTGACGGGAGAGCTCAGGATTCGATCGTAGAAGGACATGACCACCCGGCTTATCTGGGCGAAGCCACCGTAGCGATCGAAGATGGATCGCGCCATTTGCTGGTTCTCCGTCGGGGATCAGGGCGCCCCGCAGCCAGTGAGGGTCATCGGTCAGGTAGCATCTCGACTGCCAGCACCAGAGACACTGGTGCCAACCGAGTCATAGACACATGTTTTGTCCATATCATATGCCTGTCATCCGCATTCGTCAACAGGCTCGGAATACGAGATCCGGTCGAGGTGTCGTGCGGCGATTGATGTTCGCGCACCCTGATATCGCGGTTCGTCTGACGACACCCTTTACGAGCAGCTCAATCCGTGCATGATGAGCGTGGAATAATCTGGGCGAAGATCCGGGACCGATGTTTGAAAGGAAGTGCCGATGGACAAAATCAGCCAGTCGAAGGTCTTTGAGCTCGAGCCGATTACGCTGGGAGAAAAGCAGGAGTATGTCCTGCGGGGTGGCCGTGAGCTGCTTCCGAAGCTTCCGGAGGCATTTGATGGAATCAAGCAGATCGGCGTGATTGGTTGGTCCGCACAGGGGCCGGCCCAGGCGCAGAACCTTCGTGAATCGCTGGAAGGCACGGATATCAAGGTTGTGGTCGGACTGCGCGAAGGCTCGCAGTCGATTCCATCCGCCGAAGCCGCCGGTTTCACCCGGGAGAACGGTACCCTCGGTGAAATGTTCGATGTGATCCGCTCCTCCGATCTGACCTTGCTGCTGATTGCGGATGCCGCTCAGGCAGCGCTTTACGAGGACATCTTCAATGCGCTCAAGCCAGGGTCGACACTTGGGCTTTCCCACGGCTTCCTGATTGGATACCTGGATTCCCTTGGAAAGAAGTTGCCCGACAACATCAATGTGATCGGTGTCTGCCCGAAGGGTATGGGGCGATCGGTCCGACGGTTGTACGAGCAGGGATCCGGCATCAACGCCAGCGTTGCGATCGAGCAGGACATTGACGGTAAAGCGGTTGATTATGCACTCGGTTGGGCTGTGGGACTTGGGTCCCCGGCAATCTTCGAAACGACGCTGACATCCGAGTACACCTCGGACATCTTCGGTGAGCGAGGCATTCTGCTTGGTGCCGCGCACGGCATTGTCGAAACGCTCTACCGCTATTTCATTCAGCATGGGGCGAGCCCGGAGGAAGCGTTCCGGAACTCGGTCGAGGCCATCACCGGTCCCATCAGCAAGACCATCTCTCGTGAGGGCATCACCGCTGTCTACGAGAAGCTGGATGATCAGGGCAAGATGCTCTTTCGACATGCGTACTCAGCAACCTATCAGCCGGTCTACACGGTTCTGACGGAGATCTACGACGAGGTCGCCTCTGGAACCGAGATCCGCAGCATCATTATGAGCAGTAACCGACTGTCCAAACATCCGATGGGCAAGATCGAAGGCAGCCCGATGTGGCAGGTCGGCGAGAAGGTGCGGGCAGCCCGAAGCCAGCAGGGCGATCCGCCGATTCATCCGGTGACGGCCGGCGTCTACATCGCTACGATGATGGCGCAGGTGGATGTGCTCAAGGAAAAGGGTCACCCGTACTCGGAAATTGCCAATGAGTCGATTATCGAAGCCGTCGACTCGCTCAATCCCTACATGCACGCCAAAGGTGTCGCACACATGGTCGATAACTGCTCGACCACGGCTCGGCTTGGTGCCCGCAAGTGGGGGCCGCGCTTCGACCACGTTCTAATGCACGAGGCGCTGCCTGACCTGGATCAGCGCCCGATTACCGATGAAGAAGTTATCGAGAACTTCTTCAACAGTGACATGCATGAGGCACTGGCGACCTGTGCTCAGTACCGCCCGCCGATCGATATTGCAGTGACGGATTAGTTCCGGCTGGAATTAGAGCGAAAATAGGAAACGCCCCGCCGATCTGGCGGGGCGTTATTCGTGGCTGGACCCAGATTCGAACTGGGGACACCCGCATTTTCAGTGCGGTGCTCTACCTACTGAGCTATCCAGCCGATGTGACTGACCGGAAATCCGGCTCGTCAACCGGTGTCCGCGTTCGTGGGCGATAGAGGGCTCGAACCTCTGACTTCCACGGTGTAAACGTGGCGCTCTTCCAACTGAGCTAATCGCCCGTACTAACGCAGTTTCGTGCCGAGGAAGGGATTCGAACCCTTACGCCCG
>SLMJ01000044.1 GCA_007133615.1 Thermomicrobiaceae bacterium
CACGCCAGCGGCATCCGTACCTTGGGTGATCTTGCCCGGTCTCCGCTTCCGGTGATCGAACCGATCTTCGGCAAACGGGCCGAACATGTCGTCCAGCGGGCGCAGGGCATCAATGACAAACCAGTCGATCCAGAGGGTGGGCCGACCAAATCGATCAGCAACGAGCGAACTTTCGGCGAGGATCTGACCGATCCGAAAGACATCCAGCGGGAACTCTATCGCCTGGCCGAAGCGACCGGTCGCGATATGCGCCGCAATGGCCTGCAGGGGTCGGTCGTTGCCGTCAAGCTGCGCTACAGCGACTTCGAAACCGTTGGCAAACAGCGCCGGCTTCCCGGCCCAACCGATGCCCATCAGGACATGCTCCCGGTCGCCGAGAAGCTGGTCGAGGAACTCCTCCGGACCCGGCGGGCGCCGGTGCGGCTGCTCGGGGTCCGGATGTCCAACCTGACGTCCGGGGTGACACAGCTTTCGTTATTCGATAACACGGCTCAACGCCAGCAGAAGCTCAATCAGGCGATCGATCGTCTGACGGAGCGACACGGCAAAGGGCTGATCGTTCCGGGGAATCTGCAGAAATCAAATCGTGATGAGAAGAGGGACCGGCATGAGCGCGAGTAATTCAAAGAACGCGCCGGCCGGAATCCGCTGGGTCTGTCACTGCATCCAGCCGCCAGTTCTGCTGGCAATCTATGACAGGACCGGCCGGATCGAGATCAAGGTGGGGGATCGGTATTACATCGCGCAGGACCGGATGCAGGCCGCCTGTCCGCGATGCGGCACCTGGCATACGCTGGAGGTGCCGGCCCTCACCCCTGACCGGTAGGGACGGACCCCGTGTCCGCCCGCTGTCACCCGGCGATCCCGGGCCGGCACAGGGCCGGCCCCTACCAGCGAAAAACTTCTCCCCTCTCCCAGCATTGGGAGAGGGGCCGGGGGTGAGGGCAGAGCTCCACGAGAGCCAACACATAGAAAAACGAGCGCCAGAGCGCCCCGTGGCGCCGGCGGGTTTTTGCAACGACTGCACAACCTGCCGGCCCCATCAGTGAACAGCACGTCGTTCACTGCGGAGGTGATTTCAGGACAATGTCTGCACTGTCAAACCATGAACACGAACGATCCTACGGGGATTTCGAAACGACCCCGGAGCTCGACCAGCGCCTGACCGCCATGGCCCGCCGGGCCCGGATCGATGGCCGCACCCGGGATGAGCTCTACCAGGCGCTCGGGTACAAGATCGACCGTTTCGTCCGGCGCTACCGGTTCAAAAACGATCAGCTCGTCATCTGCGAGCCAGACGATGTTGCCCAGGAGGCCTATCTCGTCTTCTGCGATCTGCTCGATTCCTGGCCAGGCGAGGAGAGCTTTCCGGGCTACTTCTTCAGCCGGTTTCCCTGGCGGCTCGCCCGGGCAGTCGATGTCGCCGAACGGGGCTGGTCGGCCTCCCGGCTGCTTCCACTGCTGGAAACCGACGACACCATCCCGCCGCTCGATCCGGAGGACCACTTCATCCTTGCGGACATCGGAGCCATGCTGGATGAGCGACATCGCCTGGTGCTGGAGCTCTACATCGGCCACGGCCTGCGCCTGGCAGAGATCGCCCGGATTCTCGGCGTCCATCGCCGGACGGTCGATCGCTGCTGGGCAAAGATCAAGGAAGAGGTGCGCATCGCCTGGATGGAACCGGATCGACCTCGCGAGCCGGAACCCCGGCGCGGTCGACCACGGAAAGAATCAAAACGGGATCGAAAACAACGTTCTCGTTAAGCGTGCATGGCGGGGCTGACCGGGGGTAAGGTCAGCCGCCGCCTGCCACGTATGGGAAGGGATAGGGGAAATGCAATGTTAATCAGCGGCCCGGGTCGACTCGGCTGAACGGGCAGGTTCCACGATATCGCGGATCTCGTTCAGCAGATGCCCGGCAAACCGGTCCTGCTGGCTCAGCCGCCACTGACGGCTATGCTCTTTGACCTTTGCCTGCGTCTCTTCCGGCATCCGGTCAATATTTCGCTTGATGCCCTCGAGGTCCGGATTCGCTTCCTGGAACCGCCGGGTTTCTTCAGCCATCTCAACCGAGGCCTGCACCGGGCGCTCCAGCACATGACCGAGTTCGTTGCCCTCGGCATCAAACACAATAATCACCGGAATCGGCTGGTAACCCTGCTTGTTCCTGTAGTTATCCGCCAGATCACGGTGTTCATCACGTCGCAGAAACCGCAGATCCAGGTTCTCGTACTCCCGGACCAGCTTCACCAGCACCGGAACAAACTGCACTGAATCGATGCACCACTCTTCGGTGATCACCAGAAATTTCAGAGGCCGATCAGCAAAGTAATCCCAGTGCTCCTGCGAGATCGTCGTCTGTTCGACGTTCCGCTTGCACTGCTCCTGATTGGTCTGCATAGACTCAAAATACTGATCGATCGTCATCGCTGTGTCGTTGAATCGTTCAAATGCCAGCGTCATAGTGTCCTGTCGTACCCTTCGTGCCACTCGTTCAGATCGTTCCCTGACGTTAACCAACGCATGGGTCGCGCCGGTATTCCATCGAAGGGAAATCGGCTACCCGGCTCAGGCAAGTTCGGCCACAATCCGGGAGAGCGTTTCCTCTTCCCCGGCGAAGTCGTCACCCGGAATCAGCATCACCAGCAACTCGTCAATATCTGTCTCCAGAATCGCAGCCAGTCGCTGCTGAATCGTATCCGCCGTGCCGTTGACGACCAGGTGGTCGAGCAACGCATCAGTCGGGGTACTGTCCGCTCCGACCGGATAACCCGCATCAGCAAACATGTTCGCGTAGAACGGCAACCGAGCGTATCGCCCGACCACCGGCTGCGCGATCTGGCGGACCGTTTCGATATTGTCCGACATCACAACCGGAACATGCGCCACCATCCGTGGATTCGAGCGACCGGCAGTGGCGGCACCTTCCCGCATCGCCGGGATCGCCGTCTCGTTGAGATACTGAACCGGGCAGAGCCAGGAGATCGCTCCGTCTGCCGCCTCACCGGCCAGCCGGAACGCGTTACGCCGCAGTGCGGAGATGTATAGCGGCATCGGTGCGGGTTGTCCACCAGAGACCGAAATCTGGAAGTAATCGCCGGAGAACTCGGCTTCTCCAGTATCAATCAACGACCTCAGCACCGTCAGGTACTCTCTCAGGTGATCCAGCGGCTTGCCCATCGGAAGGCCGAAACCAGTTTCAATCGTGGGCCGGTGGCTCGGGCCGATCCCCAGCCGGAACCGATCCGGGAACATCTGGTAGATGGCCGCCGCCTGAGAATAGAGCGCAGCCGGGTGGCGGGGATATGTCGGAACAATCGCCGTCCCGAGCTGGATCGAGTTCGTCCGGGCCAGTGCCGCTGGAAAGAACGTCATCGCGTCCGGCCGTACGCCACCGACCGTCGACCACATCATCGGCACGCCACGAGTTTCCGCCCGCATAATCGAATCGACCGCCGTGGCGGCCGAGGTCTTGTCCGTTACATCGAGTCCGATGCGCGGCAGATTCATCCTGCCCCTCCCTCTGATTTACTCGTCAATCGGGTTCCAGTTCATCCACTTCATTGAGGAATTCAACCAGCAGATCCACTTCCTCTGTGGTGAGAATGTCCTGATAGGCGGGCATATTCCCGATCCCCTGCACGATCCGGACAGCGATCTGCTCGGATCCCATTCGTGAGGAAACGTCGGTCAGATCCGGTCCCCATTCACCGCCTTCGCCGTGAATCTGGTGGCAATACTGGCATCCGCGCTCGTGAAAGACCATCGCACCTTCGAGTAGCCGTGGCTCTTCGGTTCCTAACTCGGCAGCTTGCAGTGGCTCCGTCTCATAATCCGGAACCCATGGAGCGCGGAGTCCGACGACGGTCAACATGATGAACAAACCGACCACAACACTCAGACCGATAATCGCGAATGGCCGCTTGCTCGGGTGTCGCTCACCCCGATTCGCGATCAACGGCAGAATCAGCAGGAAGAGGAAGAAGCCGATCGGCAGATAAACCAGGAAAAATTCCTCGTACCCATGCGGTTTCACCGAGATCAGCGCGTAATACCAGATGATGAACCAGTCCGGCTGCGGTTGAGCACTCAGGTCCGTCAGATCGGGTGGTGGCGCAAGCTCTCTGGGCCCGATCAGGAACGCCAGGCTGACGATCACGATCACCACCAACCCGCCGAAGAACAGCTCGTTCCAGATACCTTTCGGCCAGTACGGCCGCTTGTGCTTTTCGACGTACTCCTGATACTCCTGCTTGTACGTTTCCGGGTCGACTGGCTTGCCAGCCCTCGGCAACTCGGAGATGCCGTGATACGTCACCAGGAACAGATGCAGCCCGATGAGCAACACGATCGCAATCGGCAGAATGAAGACATGCAGAGCATAGAACTGCGTCAGCGTCTCGCCACTGACCGTCTCCCCGGCCATAATGAACTCGGCGATATGCTCGCCGACAAACGGCACCCGGCCGGCAAAGTTCGCCGCAACAACCACCGTCCAGACGCCATGCTGGTCCCAGCGAAGCAGCTGGCCGGTGAGCGCCATTCCGAACGTCAGATAGAGCAGCACCACGCCAGAAATCCAGTTGAACTCACGCGGGTACTTGTAGGATGCCGTCAAAAAGACGCGGCAGGCATGAATCAGCACCAGGATGACCATCGCAGAGGCGCCGATCCAGTGCATCGCCCGGATCGTATTCCCGAATCGAACTTCATCCGTGATGTACTGAATGCTCTGATAGGCCGAATCTGGCGAGGGAACGTAGTTCGTCGCCAGAACAATCCCGGTTGCGACCTGCAGGAGAAACGAGAACAGGATCCCGAACCCGAAAATATACGCCCACTGCGATTTCCCCTCGGTTGTCTCCGGAGGGGCATAGTGGTCGATCGGCTTGATCATCGCTTCCCAGCCGAGCCGGTCCTTGACGAACTCGACGGGACGTCGCAACCGGTTCATTCAGGATCCTTCCGGCTCATGCGTTCCGCCGTCCTGTTACCGGGACAGGTGCCGCCAGGACCTCCACCTGACCATCTCGTACTCGCGTATCCAGCCGAAGCAGCGGTGTTTCCGGCGGCCCGGCGACAACATCGCCTTCACGATCGAACACACCACCGTGACAGGGACAGATGAACAGGCTCGCTCCAGCCCGCCAGGCAACCGGACAGCCGACGTGGGTGCAGTAAATCGAAAACGCCGTAAACTCTTCCTCTCCCAGCCGCCGCAGGTAGGCCGCATTTCTGGCCGCTGGCCCGGCCCAGGGAACGGGATCATCGTCGATGAACTCCACCTTGACCGTGTCTTCAACCTCAAAATCATCGATCGAGCCCACGACATGCCAGACCCGCTCGGAACGCGCCGGCGTGCTGAACAACGCACCAATGATCGGGATCCCCGCCAGCGTTGCCGCCAGCCCGGCCGTGCCCACTCCGACCATCGCCAGGAAATTCCGCCGGCTCGTCACTGGTTGACTATTACTCCCTTGTTGTCCAGCACACCCACAGCCTCCCGGACATCCCGGACTGGATTCAGGTGGGGTTGGTGCCCGACCCAATCGCCCGCCAGTCAGGCGATACAACATGGAAGGTTTCCCGGTCATACCGACTCCTCTGTTCGATGGTTCGTGCCGCGTTCTGTGGCAAGCGTTGGGTTCGCGAGTGACTCGTTGCGTTCAACGGAACGCTCGATCGCCTTGAACCAGCCGGCGAAGAGCACCACGCCGACGATCAGGTAGATAAAACCGCCCGGTCCCATTAGCACTGCGCCGGCAAGCTGCTGGTCTTCGATCGGTGTCAGGCCCCAGGCAATGGTGGACGTCGCGTATTCCCCATAGAGCGGGTTTGGACTGAACGCGATCAGCGCCCCGAGCATGGTCTTCTGGAGCACCAGCCCAAAGACCATCAGCAGTCCTATTCCATAGTTCAGCGCTGCCTGCCGGCCCCGCTGGAGCACTACCCACCAGAACAGCACGGCCGTTCCGAACATCGTCAGATGTTCCAGTCCATGGACGAACTCATTGCGGACCGCGGCGTCATAGAATGCCGGGACGTGCCAGACCCATAGCACCAGGCTATGTAGCGCCAGCGCTATCAATGGGCGGCTCATCTGGCCCCAGATCTCGCGAGCAACGCCAGCCTGCCGCCAGAACTCGGGAATTCGCGTTCGCCATTCCTTCGGCAACCCCCAGATCGAGGTTGCGCTGACATCAGCCAGTATTAGCAGGAGCGGCGCAACCATAATCAGCAACACGTGCTGACCCATGTGCGCCGAGAACAGCGCGTGTCCAAGCGGATCGAGCGGCGAGACCAGCGCAATCGCAATCGTCAGGTACCCGCCGAGACCGGCCGCGACCTGCCAGCTCCGGATGCCCTGACCTCTCCCGGCCCGCGACCAGATAGCTCGAACGCCGCGAATATACAGCCAGAGCGCGATCCCGAGTACCAGCAGGATGATGGGGTCGAGGTTCCACGTCGACCAGAGCGTTCCAGGGACCGGTGGCGGCCCGGAATGCGCCAGAGCGGTTCCCGGAACCAGAGCCATCGCAAGACCGACCATCACCGCGACGATGCTCAGTGTCTGTGATTCAGTTGTCCGCCACCATCGCATCATCGATCAGCGAACTTCCTAGATCCGGATACTACCCGCGGCCTCGCACGGGTCCTGCAGAATAATCGGAACGCTCTGGGCAATGATCACCATCGTGAAGAAGGCTGTCAGCGCCAACCCGGAGAGCGCCATGAACCGCACCCGCTGCATCATCTCGAAACGCGGATCATCCGGCTCCGGGAGTTCCCGGCTCAGTTCCCAGCCACGCCAGGCGAAATAGCCACACCCCAGCGACAGCCCGATGAACAGCGGAATTCCCAGGTACAGCATTGCGCTCAATCCGGCCGCACAGGCAGCTGGAACCAGTGAGTAGCTGTAGACCAGATGCAGTGCCCAGGCGCCGATCGGTCCGAGCATCCCGGTCCAGAGCGCCAACTGGCCAATCGGAGCCTCGATGTATTGCTGTTGGTTGCCACTCATCACCAGCGTCCCGATCTAGAAGAAATTCGGCGTGATGTACACCGTCACAAAGTAGGCCACCCACGCCGCAACCACGAAGTACCAGTAGAGCGAAAGCGCCTGAACGCCAATGTAGCGGTGCTGGTCGTAATAGCCTCGCTGTGCCAGCAAGATCATCGGTATCGCTACCAGAATCAGCACCGCAACGTGTATCGCGTGGTGGCCACCCAGCGTTGCAACAATCGATGTGTATGCGTTGTCTGTCCAACTGAACGGTCGATCGAGGTAGTGCGTCGCCGAGAGCGCCAGGCTGACGATCGCCAGCAGTGTCGCGGTCACCAGCCCATAGAGCAGGCCGTCACGGTTTCCGGCCTTGATCGCCCGGATTCCCAGATACATCGGGATGACACTCGCCAGGAGAACGATTCCCGCCAGCGCCGGGAGAACCAGCGGCGGATCGGGTATACCCTCTGGCGGCCAGGCAGGCAGAATGGCGTCATCGGCCGGCCAGGTTGGAACGGAAATCCGCAAATAAAAATAGGCGAACATCAGGCAACCGAGGACGACCGCTTCGATGACGATCAGCCAGATCATGCCCCACCAGATCGTCGAGAACCGTCCAGCTGTAATGTGCGGCAACGTGCCAGGCGCTTCGCGGTCGGTCGCCTCATCCCGGGCAAACGGCTGAGACGGCCAGTTCCAGGCGACCGCCAGCACGTACAGGAGAACGACTCCGACCGGAATCAGCAGGAGCTCGGTGTCGAATCCGACGATCGGGAGAAACGCCGCAAAGATCAGCGTTACGGCCACTGCCACCCAGAACGGTTGTAGCGTCGGCGCTGGCAGGAATGCGCGTCCTTCCGGGCGAGCTTCCAGCATTGTGGTCATGTACGTCGTTCGCTCACCGTTCGGCGCGTCGTTGAAACTGCGCCAGCCCTCAGGCACCCGATCTGCCGGTGGATCAGTTGTGTCCTGCTGCCAGAGCGGATAGCGGGAGCTGATGAACGGCATCGTTGCAAATCCGTAGGCAGGCGGCGGAGATTCGGTTCTCCACTCCAGCGTTCCGCCAGCCCATGGATCAGGACCGGCAATCTTCCCGTGCCAGGTCGTCATCGCGAAATTGATCAGGAAGAGCAACGCTCCGGCGCCCATCATGAAGGCACCCACTGTCGCAACGAAGTTCAGATCGCCCAGCCCTTGCTCCGGGAGGTAGGTGTAGACCCGCCGCGGCATGCCGTCGAAACCAAGCTGATGCATCGGGAAGAACGTGAGGTGTGTTCCCAGAAACGTCAGCCAGAAGCACCAGTGACCCAGTGACTCATTCAGTAGCCGCCCGGTGATCTTTGGCAGCCAGTGGAAAAGCCCGGCGAAGATCGGCAGGATCACCCCGCCGATAATCACGTAGTGAAAATGCGCCACGATGAAGTAGGTGTCGTGCACCTGCCAGTCGAATACCGGTGATGCCACCATCACCCCGGTAATGCCGCCCAGCACGAACACGACAATCGTCCCGGCCGCGAAGAGGAACGCCGTGTTGATCTTCAGCGCGCCCTTCCAGATCGTCGCGATCCAGGCGAAGACGGTGATCCCGCTCGGGATGGTGATCATCATGCTCGCCGCAGCGAAGAAACTCAGGCCCATGAGCGCGATACCGACGGCGTACATGTGATGGACCCAGAGGCCGAAGCTCAGGATGCCGATCGCAACCGTCGACATCGCCACCAGCAGGTAGCCGCTCATCGGCCGGGCAACCGCAACCGCAATAATCGACGAAATGATTCCGAACGCTGGTAAGAGCATGATGTAGACATCAGGATGGCCAAAGAACCAGAAGAGGTGTTGCCAGAGTAATGACGATCCTCCGGCCGCCGTGTCGAAGAACGTCGTGCCGAACTTGCGATCGAGCTCCAGCATCACACTGACCGTCATCAGCGCCGGCATTGCGATGATGATCATGAACGCCGTCACCAGCGACGCCCAGCAGAAGAGCGGCATCCGGTTGAGCGACATCCCGGGAGCCCGGAACTTGAACATCGTGACGATCAGCTCCACAGCCGCGACCAGCGCCGCCACTTCCAGCATCGTCACGGCGATCAGATAGAAGTCGATTCCCCGCCCGGCCTCGAACTGCCCGATACTCGTCATCGAGACATCAGTTGCAGACGGACTATAGCCAGAGCCGCTGAGCGGCGGATAGTTGAACCAGCCGGCATCCGGACCACGCCCCATGAAGAACGCGATGAACAGGATCACCCCGCCAAAGAGATAGACCCAGTAGCCGAACGCGTTCAACCGGGGGAATGCCATATCCCGGGCGCCAATCATCATCGGCACAAAGTAGATCCCCAGACCTTCCAGCATCGGGATGGCAAACAGGAACATCATCACCGCGCCGTGAACCGTGAAAAACTGGTTGAAGGCTTCCGGGGAGAGGATTTCAAGATCCGGCTGGGCAAGCTGCGCACGCATCAGCAGCGCCAGGATCCCGGCCATAATGAAGAAGATGAACGCTGTCACGATGTAGCGCAGTCCGACAGCGCGGTGATTAACCGCGGACATCCAGCCGATGAATCCGGGTGGCCGCTGCCATGCCTCTGTCAGGCGTTCCGTCGGTGTGGACATGCGTTCCTTCTCGCACTACTCGAGACTGAGCAGAAACTCCACCAGAGCGTCCAG
>SLMJ01000343.1 GCA_007133615.1 Thermomicrobiaceae bacterium
ACGTGACATAAAGCACGTCCGGGTCGTGCGGCGACAGGACGATCGGAAAGGTCCACTGGAAACGATAGGGGAGATCACGCTCGGCCCAGCCAGCGATCTCTTCCGGCCAGACCATGATGTTCTTGCGCTGGTTCGTCTTCCGGTCAAACCGCGTGATGATACCGGCGAACGATCCGGCGTAGACGATATCCGGATCGTCTGGCCGAACAGCAATGTAGCCGCTCTCGCCACCACCGACTTCGTAGGCATCGCCCCAGGTGATCCCGGGTAGATGTGTTCGTGACGGCAGCGAGATCGTCGTATTGTCCTGCTGGGCGCCGTAGATTCGATACGGAACCCGCGTATCCGTCGTGACATGATAGAACTCGCTGGTCGGCTGGTTGAAAATCGTCGACCAGGACGCCCCACCGTTGAAGGACACGCTCGCTCCGCCATCGGTTCCGAGAATCACGCGCTCGTTGTTGGACGGATCGATCCAGAGATCCTGGTAATCAGGGTGATGGCTCTCGACTTTGTCGAAGTGGCGTCCCCCGTCGGTCGATTTCCAGCAATCCAGATTCAACACCCAGACGGTATCCGCATCCGTTGGATCGGCGAAGACATGCATGTAGTACCAGGGGCGCTGGCGGATATTGCCGTCCGCATGGACGTTTTCCCAGGTCTGGCCGTAGTTCTCAGATCGGAACAGCCCGCCGTCCTTCGCTTCGATGATCGCCCAGACCCGACCTGGCTTTGCACCAGACGCGGAGACACCGATCCGCCCCATTAGCTCTTCCGGCATGCCAGGATTTCTGGAGATGTCGGTCCAGGTACTGCCGCCATCTTCCGACTTGAACACGCCGCTGCCTGGGCCGCCGCTGACGAGCTCGTGCGCCTTGTGGACGCCTTCCCAGAATGCTGCGTACATGATGCGTGGATTAGTCGGATCGAGTGTAAGGTCGACCGCTCCCGCAGTCTCGCTCTGAAACAGAACGTGCTCCCAGGTCTCGCCGCCATCCTTTGAGCGGTAGACTCCGCGTTCTGGATTCGAGCCGTGGGCGTGCCCGAGCGCTGCGACGTAGACCAGATCCGGATTCTCCGGATGAACCCGGACTTTGCCGATGTTCCGGGTGGCTTCCAGCCCGACGTGTGTCCAGGACCGCCCACCATCGGTCGACTTGTAGACGCCGTCACCGTGCGAGACATCGCTGCGGATGTTCGGCTCGCCGGTCCCCACGTAGAGCACATTCGGGTCCGATTCGCAGAGCGCGATCGAGGCGATCGACGAGCGGTTGAAGTAGCCATCGGAAATCGCTTCCCAGAACGTTCCCGCGTCTTCGGTCTTCCAGAGGCCACCGCCGCTGGAGCCAAAGTAGAACGTCGCCTGCTCGGTCGGATGACCGACAACTGCCGGCGCCCGTCCACCCCGGAACGGTCCGACGTGTCGCCATCGAAGGGCTTTCAGCGCGTCGAGGTGCGAAGTATCTGCGTGCATAAACACTTTCCTTAGCTCGGCGATCTGGACTGCATTCCATCGGTATCGGGATTCCGCAGTCCAGTCTCGCGTCCATGTAGATTCGTCCGCCATGGTAAACGAGAATGCCGGACTGTGAAGATCGGAGCACAGGTGAATTCACATGCATGGCCCGGATACCTCAGATGCACTGAACCCGAACACCCTGCAGCAAGAGGAAAACGACGCACAAAAAAACGCCCCGGTGGGGGAACCGGGGCGTCAGGAGGGAAGGGAGTACGTTGGGCGTTGGGATTGGCGCCCAAAGCAGCGTTTCTACTGCTTCTATTCTGACAATCCACGTGATTTCAAAAGGTTACGGTTGATTAACGCCGAGCTCCGAGAACGTCAGATCGGCCCGGAAGTATGAAGGACACCCACGCCTCGCCATCCTGGTCGAGCACCGTGACAAGGTCGCCGTCGGTCTCGTCATCGTGCTGAATCACGACGATCCGACCGTCACTGGTTGTCAGCAATCCGTCGATCGCCTCGCCGGTCTTGAGACTGTCGATCACTTCCAGCGACTCCACATCGACAACCATGATGCCCGGTTCCCGGTTCTCGGGATTGGCAATTACGTAAAGCGTTCCTCCATCGGGACTGATGGCTACTCCCGGCTCCACCGGGGTGGATTCGTCCGGTGCCTCGTCCGAAGCGCCAAAGACCCAGTCGAAGAATCGATCCAGCGTCGATGGATCGTCCTCGTCATCCGGCAGCATGTTCCGCTCGCGGGCGATTTCGCCCGTTTCCAGATCGATTTCGGCGATGTTGAGTGAGCGAGCGTTCACCGCATAGAACGTCGACTTGTCCGGGCTGACGATGCCATCGGTGAAACCGGGTTCCGTGTTGGCGATTCCGTCCAGCTCGATTGTCGATCCAACCTCACCGGTTACCGGATCCCAGATCAGCAATGAACGGTCCGAATCCAGGTCGGGAGGGGAGCAGAGCGAGAAACGACTTCCGGTGTCATCATTGATCTCTCCGACAGGACCAGGATACGCAAGGATGCAATGCGTCAGCGGGTCTTCCCGCGCGTCAGTCCGGCGGTACTGTTCGAGAACCTCGAGAGAGCCACGTTCCAGCAACGTCAGACGATATCCACTGACACTGGCAAGCTCAACAACCTGCTCGGCCAGCAGAATCTCCCCGGTATCGCGCAGGTAGATCTCCGCCCAGAAACCATTACTGGAAACCGCACCGTTGATCATGCGCTCGTTGCGTACATCACCGGTCAACGGATCCGCCTCGACCAGGGAACCGATCCAGCCTTCGCCGAGCTGCCTGGCCCAGTAAATGTAGGCCGCGCTCCCGTCGTCGGCAATCGTCATCGCGGTCGCAATCGCCGGGTCCTCCTGGCTACCGCTGTAGACATTGGCCCGCACGTCCCCAAGGTTGATCGTCGTCAGCAAACTGCCGCCGATTGCATCGCGGATTTCCACGTTGAGCCGCCAGGTTCCGCCGTACTCGCGTGAAACCGATCCCCGTTCCTGTTTGACGACGTCAGCAATCCACCAGCGATCTCCGATCTCGAACAGGTTGACCCCTTCGAGCTCGACAACGCTGCCCGTATCCGGATCGATCCGGAAAAAAGCGTCCCACTCGTCGCCGCGGAGGAACACGGGATTACTGGTCGTGGCAGGGATCGGCTCGTCGACAGCATCGACGACGGTGAAGTGATCATAGCGGGCAATCTGGCCCATTTCGTTATCAACCCGGACTTCGATCCACCAGCGGCCTGGTTCATTAAGCGCAACGGAAACTTCGTATTGCCCGGGATCCGAGAGTTCGCGTCCGATTGTCGTCACAGTTGGAGAAGGTGGGGAGTCGTCTTCAATCGTCGATGGCGCACGCAGCAGCCCACTGGCCCGAAGACCAGACACCGGGGTGCCATCGCTGTCCTCGATGGAGAATCGCACAGTTGCCACCGACCCGGTCGTCGGGTCGTCAGGCTCGATTTCCACGTCAACGAATCGTAGCGAACCACCGAAGGCTTCGTCGATCTCGTTCTCGGCCAGCACGCTCGGTGTTGTAACGATTCCTGTAACCAGAATCAGGACGAGTGCGCGGATCAATCGCGCAGGCACAATGCACATCTCCCTTGTCTCTGCCTGCCCCCTGGCTGCCCTGTATTGTAACCGATGACTGGCGCCTCCCGAATTCGACTAGTCCAGCCGGTAGTCGCCTGAATGGGCGGTCTCCAGATACGCACCGAGCAACGAAATCGCCGAATGAATGTCCGCAATGCTCACCATTTCGTTGACCGTGTGGAGGTATCGCGTTGGCATCGAAATCGTGATCACCGGCATTCCGGCCCGGGAACGCTGCATGGCGCCGGCGTCGGTCCCGCCGCGGGACAACATCTCTACCTGATGTGGAATCTCCCGCTCGGTAGCGATGTCCCGGAAATGGTTGACCAGCTTGTAGTTCGGGATGTGTGAGGAGTCGAACGCCTTGATCGCCACACCTTCACCGAGCTTCGTCACGCGGTCCTGCTTGTCGACACCCGGGCTATCTCCGGCAACGGTGACATCCAGCGCCACCCCGACGTCCGGATCGACGCTGTAGGCAGACGTCTGAGCCCCGCGCAACCCGACCTCTTCCTGGGTGGTCGCAACCGCGATCACATCGCATTCGTGCGAACCGAGTGAGCGCAGCACTTCAAGCATGATGAAGACGTTGATGCGATCATCCATCGCCCGGCTCATCAGGTTGTTGCCGACCTGAACAACTGAGCGATCGAGTGTGATCATGTCACCGATATCGACCTTCTCGTTGACCTCATCTGCCGTGAGCCCCAGGTCGACATAAAGCTGTGTCAGTTTCGGGGCCTTGATCTCCGATCCCTGGAGCAGGTGAATCGGTTTGCTGGCGAGTTGCAGGGCGCCGAGCAGTACCTCACCTGAGCGGGTGTGCACCCGGACACGCTGGGCCGGCAGAACACGGGGATCGAAGCCGCCGACGTTCTGCAGGCGGATGAAACCGTTTTCATCGATGAAGCGGACCATGAAGCCGATCTCGTCCATGTGTGCCGCGAGCATCACCTTCGGGCCATTGCCCGATCCACGCTTCACGCCGATGACGCTGCCCATCGCATCGACTTCCAGCTCGTCGACAAGCGGCTCCATCTCCTGCTTGACGATCGCCCGGACCTGCTCCTCGCGGCCAGCAATCCCCGGCGCATCGAGCAAGCGGGAAACCAGGTCCATGTTCAGTTCGTTCGCGTTCATTGAGCCTCCGCAGTGTTCAGTGTTTCGAATTGACCGGGGAATCGTAGCACAGGGGTGGACGACTCTCAGCGTCAGTCTGAGTTGACCCCCTGACATCCTGAGCCAGCGAACACCCACGCACGTCGCCTGAACCAGGACTGTTCCCGGACACAGCCAATCTCGGTTACCATCTGCGCCAGCGAAGCATTGAGTGAACCTGGCATTCAGAACATCACGGAGGACACAATGGCCAATCTCGATATCAAGAAGCTGCGGGACGAGACTCCCGGCTGTGCGAACGTCACGCACCTCAACAACGCCGGTGCCGGGTTGATGCCGCAGCCGGTGCTCGAAGCGACGAAAGGGATGCTCGATCTCGAAGCGAACATCGGCGGCTACGAGGCCGCCGCGGAGTGGGGTGACAAGCTCGAACATACCTATGACGCCATCGCGAACCTGATCAATGCCGACCACCGGGAAGAGATCGCCATCATCGAAAATGCGACTCGTGCCTTTGATATGGCGTTTTACAGCCTGCCTTTCGAACCGGGCGACAAGATCCTCACCTCGGTTACGGAGTACGCAAGCAACGTAATCAGCTACTTGCACGTCTGTCAGAAGACGGGTGCCGAGCTCGTCGTCGTCCCGAATGACCAGCACGGTCAGATGTCGGTCGATGCGCTCGAGACCATGCTCGACGATAAGGTGAAGCTGATTTCGCTCAGTCACATCCCGACCAACGGCGGGCTGGTTCAGCCGGTCGCCGAGATCGGCAGGATTGCCCGTGAAGCCGGTGTACTCTACATGGTCGATGCCTGCCAGTCCGTCGGTCAGGTGCCGGTCGATGTGCAGGAGATCGGGTGCGACTTCCTGGCCGCCACCAGCCGGAAGTATCTCCGCGGACCGCGCGGCACCGGTTTCCTCTACGTCAACAAAGAAGTCATTCCGGCGCTCGATCCGGTCATGCTGGATCTTCACGCCGCGACCTGGGTTGCCCCGGACCGCTACGAGATTCGCAACGATGCCCGCCGGTTCGAGAACTGGGAAACCAACTTCGCCGGGAAAGTCGGACTTGGCGTTGCCTGCGACTACGCGATGGACATCGGCATCGAGGCCGGATCGGAACGGCTGCGGGAACTGGCGGCGACGCTCCGATCGGAGATCGAATCGATTCCGGGTGGTAAGACGCATGATCTCGGCCTGGTCAAGGGCGGAATTGTGACGTTCACCGTCGACGGGCTCGATCCGGACGACATCGTTGCCGCCTGGGCGAAGGAGAAGATCAACGCAAACACGTCCAGTGTTCGATCGACCCGATTCGACATGGAGCAGCGCGGAATCGAGAAGATGGTCCGGGCCTCGGTGCACTACTACAACACCGAGGAAGAGATCGAGAAGGCGATGGGGATTGTGAAGAACCTTATGTAGGGGCCGACGCCCCTGTCGGCCCGGCTGGCACACGAACCACCGACTTCTGGCGGCCCAATCCATTCTCGTAGGGGCCGACCCCATGTCGGCCCGATCCTGCTCCACCGGCACGGTCCCACAGGGGCGTGGGACCCTACACGTGGTTGTGTTCGTTTGTTAGAAAAACGCTAACCCCTGCGCAATCGGTTCCCAATGCCCTATCATCTACCTGGCCGCTGCAAGAAAGCGGACTCGTCTTCACATGAGGCAACGGGTGACACTATGATTGACGAACAGCCACCGACAGTTCCCGCCGCGGTGCGGATCCTGGTCCTCTGCACGCACAACTCCGCCCGATCGCAGATGGCCGAGGCACTGCTGCGCTCCTACGGCAACGGCAGGTTCTTGGTTCATTCCGCCGGGACCGAGGCCACCCGGGTGAACCCGCTGGCGGTCGAGGCGATGCGCGAACTCGGGATGGATATTTCCGGCGCGCGCTCGAAACACCTGGACGAGTTCATGGAGCAGGAATTCGAGTACGTGATTACGGTTTGCGACAGTGCGGCCGAATCCTGCCCGATGTTTCCGGGTCGGGCCGAACGCATCCACTGGTCGTTCCCGGATCCGTCCGCTGCAAAAGGTTCCGACGAGGAACGTCTGGAAACGTTTCGCACAGTGCGTGACGACATCGCGCAACAGATTCACAAATGGGTGAACGAAGCCCGGCCTGCACGGTAGAATACATCCATCATTTCGAAAACTGCTTGATGATGGTGGAAGGAACCGGGTATGGCGGGGGAACGGATCGGTTTGATCGGCGCTGGCGCGATGGGCCGCCCGGTAGCCAGACGCTTGTTGTCTGTTGGATATGACGTCTGCTTCACCAGCGGTAAGCGTTCGACGATCAGCGACCTCGAATCGGCCGGTGCCAGCCTCCTTCCCACACCGCTTCTGGTCGCCGACCAGTGCGACACCCTCGCCACCTGTCTTCCATCGGATAGTGAACTTTTCCAGGTATTTCTCGGCCCGGATGGCGTGATCGAGCACCTGGAACCGGGATCGATGATCGTCGATCTCTCTTCGGCGTCGCCCATGATGATCCAGCGAATCGGCGATGAAGCTCGCGCCCGGGATATCACCGTGATCGATGCTCCGGTGTCCGGCGGGATCCACAACGCCGAACAGGGCACCCTGACGATCACGGTCGGCTCCAGCGAGGAGGGATTCGAACGCGCCCAGCCACTCCTTGAAACCCTGGGCAGCAATGTCGTTCACGTCGGTGGGGTAGGGATGGGCAAGATCTTCAAGACGGTCAACAACATCCTGACCGGAACGCAGATGGTACTCATCGGCGAAGCCCTGGCGCTGGCGGCCAACGCCGGCGCGGATCTGGAGACGCTGTACAAGACAATCGGCACCAGTTCCGGCAACTCCAACGCCTGGCAAGACATCGTGCCAAAGCTGCTCCAGGACGATTCCGACAAACATGTCGACTTCCGATTAGACATGATGCGGAAAGATCTCAACCTGGCCGGTGCGTTGGGTGATGATCTGGAAACCCCGCTTCCGCTCAGCACGCTTGCCCAGCAGTTCTACACCGGAGCGTCAGCACGCGGGTACGGCGGTCGACACGCCTGGGAGATCGCCCGGCTGGCCGCCCGGACATCCGGAGCAGAGATCGGCCCTCACGAGTCGGACGACTGATGCCGCGGAGCGCAATATCCGCGTATAATTCGAGATCATCAGTCAATTCCCTGCAATGAGCGTCCAGGTTATCCGCACAATCTCCGAGTTATTATCCGCACGAAATCTCTGTCCGATACCTGCAGGGGTTGACGTCACGCGCTCTGGGTCCCCGAACGGGTTGTTCTTTTATCCACGCTAACAACCAGTACGTACATCGCGCGTATCAGATACAGCATTGTGCTGCGCCGGGCTCGTTATCCGCAGCGTTGACTCCCAATGCAGCAGATCGGCGTGATCTATCCTTTACGTCTGTTACGATCTGAGCGACACATTTAAGCTCAACGACACATTGTGAAGTTAGCAGCATAACAGCGATTAACATCAATCCGACTTCACCAGTTAGCCCCGACACCGGAAGGGACAGAGCGATGCGTTGGCTGACACTCCCACTGTTGATTGCCTTGCTCACCATTGCAGCGGCCTGTAACGAAGAGGAGGAGTGGACCAGCGACGACGCGGAACCGGCCGATGACCAGGCTGCGGAGGTCGAACCGACGCCGGAACCGGATCCGACTCCCACTGCAGCCGCAGAGGAACCGACCGGCGTCGAACCGTTGATCGACATGAGTCTCGATCGGGATCCGGGAGAGATCATGACCGAACTCGCTATCGATCCGGATAATCCGGATTTTGAACTCATCTACTCGGTCTTGCCGGAACGATTTCAGGTAATCGAGTTCGACGAGCAGTGGATGCCACGCATTACAAACAGCCTGCCGACGACCGATTCGCTGGATGACATCGGCGAATTCCTGGTGGACAGGTACGACGGCTATGCGGTCGTTCGTGCGGCAGATATCCCGATACAGCAGTGGGTTTTCGCTCGGGAAGGTGACGAGTGGCGCTATGATCCGGGAGAAATGACGCTTCTCAGGGCCGCACTATATGTCGAACACCCTGATGGTGGTCCGGGGATAGGACTCGGTACAGGCAACGGCCCGATAACCCAGTGGGACACTAACTTCGAGCCGATGACCCCGCCAATCGTTTCCATGAGCCCAATGGCAACGGGCGCCACCGCCGATGCAGTTTCAGTGGTAACTCAGTTTCGGGTTTCACCGGGCCGTGATGGACCGGGCGAACAGTTCGACAGTCACTTGCTGGAAGACGTGACCTTCCCGCTCGAGGCAATGAGTTGGAGCGCTGGTGGTGAATCTGGGGACGTCGAGATCACCTGGACGAACGCCGCGATGGACGATGAGCATTTCATCCTGCCGGGCTGGACGGAACGCGAACTCGAATTCATGGAAGAAATCGCCGAAGATGAACCACCCAGGCTGGGCCCGCGCGAATTCTCCGCCACATTTCTGCTCACCGGGGTCCCCGAGGATGCGGACGAGGTAACCTTCGAGATCAACGACGCAGAAGTCGGGCCGTTCGGTGACGACGCACCAGTGACCGAAGGCCAAGTTGCTCACTTTGATTTCGAGATGACCTTCCCGAATGTAACGACAGATCCCATCCTGATCGGCGAACCTCCGGAGTCGGCCGAAGCCCGCGATCCTGCCGACGAGCCGGATCCGGTGGCCGAAGACGAGCTGCCGGATGCCCCGGGCCTGCCAGATGTCCTGGAGCTGACCAACATCGAGTATGAGACCGCAGACGATTCAGTCGGGGCCACTGTCTTGTTCGATCACGACGACCGCCGTATCGAGCTTCCCGGGCCCGTCACGGTTATCTGGGATGATGATGTCGAAACCGAGGCCACCGTGATGAAAAGCGGCGTCGATATGGACGTCACAGGTGAACGGGACGAGGAGCCGCTGGATGCTGAGGTCGTTGCAGTCCGCTTCGAGCAGGCAGTCTGGACGATCGGAGAGGATGAG